>NZ_JBJURN010000035.1:0-4372 GCF_046622475.1 Enterobacter sp. LM3
GGCCGATACCGATGGCAGGCGTCAGGTTACGGTTTTCACCTTTTCCGCTGCCACCCGCACTGCCTGAAAGCGCCACCATGTAGCTGTTGCCGCTTCCGGGCTCACTCCCCAGTTCTGCGCTATATGCTGAACATCGGCATCACGCTGAGCTTTCGCATCCGCAGTCGCATACTGCCACTACTGCCCGGCTATTTTATCGGCCCCTTCCTTGTACACACTGCCCATTGTGCCGACATACTGCCCGTCCATTTGCTCATCATAGCTCTTGCCCATCGCGGCAAGTTCCTGGCGCATACCCTGGCAGGCTGATGACGATAGCCTCTGGCACGCGTTGTCCAGTGCCACATCGAACGCTTTATCTTTCGCATCAAGGTCTGCAACCAGCTTTTCAGCCTTGGCTTTTTCGTTCGCATCCTTGATGTACGGCAGTGACCACTTCGCATCCTGCCTTTGCTTCTCATCTTTAGCGGACAGAGAATTATTCTCCACAACAATTCTATCTGACGCAGATTGTTGCGATGAAATTAGTTTTTATCTTTATTTTCAATTTATTAAACCCAACTTTGCCTGCTATGTTTCCGTCACAACAACTGCTTCCCAGGTTCGCCTTTTCGCTGGGCAGCCAAGATATTGCTTAGCGGGCGATCACAGGATAATCCCCATGGCTAGTTGTAATTACGTAAGATTCAAAACCATTCTTTTCAGGGATAATACGTATATTATCTTCATTACTAAAACATAGACTTAATACTTCGCCATCAAGCATGGAACACGAGTAAACCGTTTGATTAAGTGTAGGGAAAAGAAGAACACTTGTTGTTAGGTTCTCACCATGCCCGTTTTGGATATGCTTTTCTCCCCCGCACTGGAACGGACATTGAATCAAAATTCTGCTACCTGATGAAAATAGCAAAACTAAAGATCCAACTCCCACAATAACTCCAGTAAATATCGACTGTTCAAATTCACTAAGTTCATCGATTGTAATCATTTATAGCTTACCTTTTTGGCGGCATAGTATCTGATGGTAATGGTACATGAGTCTCTCCACGAGTCCCTGTTCCACCTGTAGCAGGATTTATTGGTTGTCCATTTTTGACAGATATCCAGTAACCGTTCTCAAGTCCGGGTACAGGAGTTGAGCCAGATGGCATAACCCTTATGTAAGTGCTTCCTGGGTTACTAGGATCTGTATTTGGCGGATAGTAAATTGAGCTTCCAGGTGTTCGACCGGGCTTACTTAACCACCCATCAGGAATGACAGGTCCTTGAGCGGGGTTGGTAAACGGTTGTAACTTAGGTGGAACCTTGGGGGCTGATTTACCTTCAATAGCACCACCTGGCCTAATCGGAACAGCCCCAATTCCAAGACCAGCAGTTCCAGGAAGCGGCTTGCCATCTTCGTCAAACAACACTCCAGGCCTGGCAACATTATAAACTTTTGGGAGGCGGTCGCCGTGCTCTTTTTCAAGCTCTTCCTCATCATGGCCAGGACTCAGCGAGTTATTCTCAACAACAACTATTTCCGACACGGTTATTGAGAGCAGCCTGGCATTTTCCCTGTACAGTCAGAAGGTTACAACTCATTCTCGCAGGCGCACTTTAGTGCTGTCAATATTTTGCCCCGACGCACCTTTTTTGCCTGAACACGTTCACACCATTACCTTGCGAGAGCAAGCTACTTTTTCTCACGTACCTATTTTATTGATTTTCAATATATCTTTTCTTAATTCATTATCAATATCTGAAGTATTTATTTTATTTATAATCATCTTAGCCTGTTCAAAACAGTCCATATGATTTTTTAGATCCTCTACTTTTACTGTTGCCAGAGCTGCAATGAGTTCACCATCGTAATATTCTCCCGCCAATGGGTCTTCCTCCAATACTTTTAATACTCTTGGCATTAGCTGGTCGATAAAGAGATCCTGACGAATAGCACGACAAAGATCTTCTACGGACAGCTCTTCTATTGGTATATCAATGACACGTTCAAACCATTGTTCAAGCGATGATTTCTGAACAGAATCAGGTTTTAAATTTATTTTTCCTATCAACTTACGGAAAGTAATCATATCCCATGTCCTTTCAAGGCTGATTCAATTTTATTGATAGCATCTGTTGCGCGACCATATGCCGCTTGAGCTTCAGGATTATTAACATTTTTCAATGTGTCTGCATGGTTCCTTAAGCCCCTGAGGGTATTTTGCATTTCCTGCATGTGATCCCAATATCCACCGCTTTCCTTAGGTACAGGGTTACCATCCATATCCTTAAGCGTTCCTGTGATATCATGATCTTTTAAAGCATTTTTTATAGTGTTATCGATCTTCTTGATAGCACTTTCTTGCTTTTGATTGAGTTTATCAACAGGCTTACTTTCTTGTTTTTCATGATCATTTTCTGGTGGAGTCGGAGAGCCTGACCCAGCACCACCATATTCAGCCTTCTCGTTATCCGTCATGTTACCGGCAACGTTGGGTTTCGATTCCTGATTTGAATCATCCGAAGAACATGCACGCCCAAAGCTACACTGAGTGGCTTTATCAATCGCATCAAACAGATCATCCACAGCTGACGCTATTTTGTCATTGGCGTTTTTGGTGACCTGATCTCCCGGGCTTACCGGAACCCCGGGAACAGGCACCGGAACCGGAGGCGCAACACCCAGCGAGTTATTCTCAACCTCCACACGGGCAGTATTAGCCCCCACAGCCGCCATGGAGAGGTTACTGTCCGTCACCGCAGCTCCCGCCAGACCACCCGCAATACTTACCAGGCTGCTGACCAGTCGCTTCTCATCCGCCGTCAGGTCACCGGGTTTTTTATCACCATACAGGGCACTTACCAGATGGCCGGTCATCTCCGAGGCCGTGATGGCACCAATGGCTCCGGCCTTCAGGCCGTCAGCGCCGTGGCCGCCACTCAGCTGCGTCAGCGCCGCCGCCACAATACCGTGCAGGGCAGCACGGGCTGTTGAGTCTTTCTGCTCTTTGACCAGAGACGCCAGAAGAGGGGCCGCCCCCGCAGCCGCGCCTGCTTTCAGGTTACCGCCAAGTGCGCCCGCCAGTAATCCCGCCGCTGCGCTGCCTTTCGTCCAGAAATCACGCGCTGACTGCGTGTTTAGAAGGTATAAAAGATAGAGCCTGAACAAGCAGGCTCATAAAACAATAAAAACATCACATTAGCTATACTTACTTTAACTGTAGCTTTACATTAATCCCAGCCAAAACACTTTCAACTTTATCAAAGAAAAACAGAACATCTTTCGGCGGAGAATTTTTGAAGTAAATCTCAATAATTTTCTTTGTTTTCCCTTTAGCTTTAGGGAAACTTTCTTCCATTTGCCCACTTTCTATAAACTCAATATATGAATTTATTTTTTCCTGTAACTTATACAAATGATCATTTGTGTTCTCACCCCAAGCCAGATGATCTGATATAGCCAGACTGATAGCGTCTGGTTCATTTTCAGGGATCCCCATAAAATCAATTTTATTAAGGTCTTCTACTGACATATTTAACCTTTATCTTTGCCTGGTCTTATCACGTCAATCTTTGTTGGTGGAATCACTGTCCCACCATCAAATCCGGGTTTGCCTACTCCCGTAATCACACCACCACTATTTTCTATTTCTGGGTAGCCGATCTTTTGATTAGGCGTTAAAGGTGCTGTCTCTGAGCTTTTACATTCGACACAGAAAATATTTCCGCTACTATCTTTCGTCATAATATCCACTCTAACATTTACCCCACTTCCAGTTTTGATTGTAACCTCTCTGGCTGAATCGGTCATTCCCTGTGAATATTTTTGATAAATGCTATCTTCGAATGCTTTTCCCTGATCATAGTTCTGGCGAATCTGATTCGCTGGGTTTGGAGATAGGGTGCCATTTTTTGACGTGCTATCAAAAGTATAATAACTACCATTATTACTGTAAATAGCGTTACCCGATGAGTCTGTTTTCCCTGTATTGGTATACATGCCACCTTTCGGACCTACCACATCTCCACGGCCTGTAGGAGTGTAACCAGAAGGTAATCGAACAGCAGAACCAATAGGCACTCCAAATCCTGGCGCATAAGTGATCGGATTTCCGGCTTCATCCCGTTCAGGTTCCAGCCCTGGATTCATAGGGATAATTTTTATATGCCCATTGCCAAGCTCTTTTTCGTGCTCTTCTTCCTCATGCTCAAACGGACTGTGTTCACTCAGCGAGTTATTCTCAACCTCCACACGGGCAGTATTTGCCCCCACAGCCGCCATGGAGAGATTACCGTCCGTCACCGCAGCGCCCGCCAGACCACCCGCAATACTTACCAGGCTGCTGACCAGTCGCTTCTCATCCGCCGTCAGGTCACCGGGTTTTTT
>NZ_JBJURN010000036.1:0-3989 GCF_046622475.1 Enterobacter sp. LM3
TATGGTGGTGTGCAGATCCCGCGTGTCGGCGATGAAGTGGTCGTGGACTTTATCAACGGCGACCCGGATAGACCAATCATCACAGGCCGCGTGTACAACGAAGCAAGCATGCCGCCGTGGGCGCTGCCTGCGGCGGCCACGCAGATGGGCTTCTTTAGCCGCAGCAAGGATGGGCATAAAGATAATGCCAATGCTCTACGTTTTGAGGATAAGGCTGGGCAAGAGCAAATCTGGATCCATGCTGAAAAAAATATGGATACCGAGATTGAGCACAGCGAGACACATGACGTCGGGGTCGATCGTAAAAAAACCATCGGTCAGGATGAACACGTGATGGTTAAGCGCAACCGCCACGTTAATGTGGGGGGAAATTCAACCAGCAATACGGGTAACCAGCACAAAATCAATGTGGGTAAAAACCAGACTGTATTGACTATGGATAAAGAGGGAAATGCTCTTCTGGAAGCGACAACCTCCATTAAGTTGAAGGTGAATGATAACTATATTCTTATCACACCATCGACCATCGAAATTATCGTTTCCGAAGGTACACTGAAGGCGGAAAGTATTACTGAAGCGTCATTCAAAGGGACAGAGATGACGAAACTAGGGGGGGGAATAAATGCCGAGCTGAAAGCTAACGATACGATCAATATCAGCGGCACTAATCTGACGGATGTTAAAGGCGCTGTCGTTAAAATTAACAGCTAATTTTCAGTGGAAGGATAGTAATAATGGGACAGCCTGCCGCCAGAGCGACCATAGATACCAGTGCACATACGGGGCCAATACAGTCAGGAAGTCCCGACGTAATCATCGGCGGTTTTCCAGCTGCCCGAAAGGGCGATACGTTATCTTGTTCAAGCCACGGAAGTGGCGTCATTGTTGGTGGCTCCAGCACGGTCTTCGTTAACGGTATGCCTCTCGTACGTAAAGGAGACAAGACGCAGTGTAATGCCAGCGGCTCGCCTGCACCTGCCGCACAGAAAACAGCTGCACCACAGTACTGGGGCGGCACGCTGGCGAAAGATGCCGGTGAAGATGGAATGATGCACGGTGATCATTATGATGCTCGCGTTCTGGGTGCCTATGCCAGCCTGGAGGATAAGAACCTCAACGGTGATGTTGATACCGCTTCGGCTGGCTTTGCGTTCTCAGATATTACCGTCGGCAATATGAAAAGTAAGGATTTAATGCGTGCGGAGATGCGTAATAAGCTCGCCGTCGCCAACGCTACTGGTTCTGTGTATGGTGGTGGTAATAATATTTATGGCCTGAATGCTAATGCTACTGCGACAGGTGTGCAGTACGGCGGCTCTGCCGCCGCTGGTAAGGAAGGGACACTGTATGGCGGTATTGCAGGGGATGTCACCATCGGCACGGCTGAAGCCAAAGCCGTGGGTGAAGTGTATACCGGCAACAATGGGCGATACGGATTCACGGCTGATGCTGGCGCGGAAGCGAAAGGGATAAAAGGCGAAGCATCTGGTAATCTTGACATCCTGGGTATCGTTTCCGGGGAAGCAAAAATTGACGGTAGCTTAGGGTCTGCAGGTGGTTCTATCGGCGGAAGTGCTTTCTGGGATACGACTGACTATTCAGCCAATGTAAGGTTGACGGGAGGTGCTGCGGCGCTAGTGGGTTTGAAAGGCGATGCGAGTTTAAAAGTGGCGTTCAAACCTATCCTGGATTTCTTTGACTATTTATATGGTGATGATGAGCAAACTTCATCTTCTGCTCCGGTAGATAGTGGGGATGGTGCAATTATTACCGGGTGTGTTACTGTTTTGATTGGTGATTAAAGGTTGCATGGGGATGAGTACGTAATGAAATGGATTGGTTTTACGCTATTTGTAATTATCACGCTGATTTATATCTGGAATGGGAAAGATCTGTACACAAAAAAAGAGTGGCGTGGTTTAGGATTGAAGTTTATCTCAGTGCTAATCGGCTCGTTTGTGTTGGTTTTCATTCTTGTTGGGGTGTCAAAATTCATACCATTAATTACTAAGGAAACAGCGCGAGCGTTAACTGTCCTTATACCTGCTTCGTTCATTACGATATTATTTTCAAAGTTTTTCGTCGTTATGCTAAGTGCCATCTTCGATATCATTATACGTTTTCATGAGCGTTATAATACTGCTGCGAACTACACAAGATTATCATCACTGTTCAACAAATATGGGCCAAAACTGCGTATGCTGGTAAAATGTCTGGCATCGTTTGGCTGTATCCTTATGTTCTACGGTATTTGGTTTGGCAGTACAGTCTGAGTTGAAGAGGTTTTATGAACACCGACAATAATTATGTTTTTCCAGTAGCGTCAACCAAAAGTAACGAAGACATTGAGGCGAACTACTGGAAGTGCCTGTACACCTCAACTGATAAAAAAATGCTTCAGTACTGGGTGGTTTTGCCAAAGCGCGTCAAACCTGCTGATCTGACTCCTCGACATATTGCCGAAGTTGGTTTGACTAATCTTGGACGCTACCTAACGAGCGATGCGCAGCCCTATATGGAAGTATGGGCCGCTTATGAACGCTGTCAGTGGGAGATGAATCCTGCGGATTGGTTGTTTAACAAGCTGGATTTGATGGGCGAGAAAGTGCTGAACCAGCGCTTAATTGTACATCCTTCCGGTAGTGGCCTGTTTGCAGATGTATTGACCCTCAAAACGCACTCTTCCGGCGATGAGGTGATTTCACGCTATACCGTACAGAAGGATTACAATCCGGAAGAGGGCGGCGGAAACTATTTCCTGATTAAAGCGGCCTGTGCGGCGCGTGATTATCCGGCACTGGCGAACGATATTCACTTTACGGTGGTGAACTGGGATTTACTGCATCGTAGCAATCTGGCTCTGGCCGAACTACTGAAGACTGTGAACCTCAGCGCTAAAAACAGCAGCAGCTTTAAAGTGCCGGAATCCTGGCAGGTGAAGCCCCTGACAGAAACGCGCCTGGTGGTCGAGCATACGTTTGATGGTATTAACTACGGTGTTATTAATCTTTGCTTTTACTCGCAGGAGATGCTGTTTACCGCGCAGGATGTTTTTAGCGTCTCAACAAAACGATTTCACGATCATGAACCTGCCGTCACGCTGGCTACTGAAGCCCTGAGCACTGTTCCCAACGAATTTAATCCCTCCTTAGGTGAAACACTTTCTACCTGCCGGGGTGAAATTGTTAGCACTGAGGAAAAAATGCGCGCCATATACCAGTGTTATATTTTCGGTGTGGGAAACATCTGGTGCTATGCAGAACTGGTGGGCAAACACTGTAATCATCGTGATTATCACTTCGAGGCCAATAAACGCTGCCTCGAAATTATCCTTTCAACATTTCATGTTGAAAGAGCCTGAGTCATTAACTGGCATTTAAAAAATCACGTGGGAGCGTGGGGTTTTATTTCGATGCCAGTCGTTGAACTCGATAGTAAATAGTACATTTGCCACAGGACTTTTTTACTTGTGGCTCTTTATCAGATTAGCATCTTCTCTCCTCTTCCGCACAACACTCACTACGCCTGAGCTCAATAGTTTGTAATATATTATTAGCAATAAACTATTACGGGAAAAGACTATATTTTGCTGAACGGATAGACAACTTCTTTTTCCACTAACGTAAGGAAACGGGAGAGACTGCGGTGCTGGTGGGTTGAAGGGGGCTATGGGATACTCAGTCACGGAATGATAAGTTTTTACTGATGATGTTGCATTATGGGTGTTGAAAAATACATTTTTTCCTCATCTGGTTAAAAGGTCAGGAAAAAGAGAGTCGGATAATTTTTGGAAATGTCTCTACACTGTCCCTGAAAAAGAGATGTTGCATTTACGGAATAAAAATTATGCTCAACCGAATTACCGTCCAGCTCCCGGTCGAGGGGCTACTTTTCTGGAAACTCTCCGGCCGTGAGGCGATGTCCGAGTCGTTCGCCCTGACGCTGACGCTGCTTGGCACGGATGCGCGCATTGACCGCAGCAAACTGCT
>NZ_JBJURN010000037.1:0-3766 GCF_046622475.1 Enterobacter sp. LM3
AAAAAACCCGGTGACCTGACGGCGGATGAGAAGCGACTGGTCAGCAGCCTGGTAAGTATTGCGGGTGGTCTGGCGGGTGCTGCGGTGACAGACGGTAACCTCTCCATGGCGGCTGTGGGGGCTAATACTGCCCGTGTGGAGGTTGAGAATAATTCTCTGGCCGCTAAAGATGAGAAGCAAAGGCAGGATGCGAAGTGGTCACTGCCATACATCAAGGATGCGAACGAAAAAGCCAAGGCTGAAAAGCTGGTTGCGGACCTTGATGCGAAAGATAAAGCGTTCGATGTGGCACTGGACAACGCGTGCCAGAGGCTATCGTCATCAGCCTGCCGGGGTATGCGTCAGGAGCTGGCCGCGATGGGCAAAAGCTATGACGAGAAAATGGACGGGCAGTATGTCGGCACAATCGGCAGTGTATATAAAGAGGGCGCGGATAAAATCGCCGGGCAGCAGTGGCAGTACGCTACCGCCGATGCGAAAGTACAGCGCGATGCGGATGTTCAGCGTATAGCTCAGAACTGGGGTGTCAGTTCTGAAACAGCGTCAACACTGTACGACATGATGACCGGCATCCATACCACCGCGGCGATTGGTGGGGCGGTGTATGGGATGAAAACGGAAGCTCCTACTGCTGGTTCAATTAGAGACGTGAATCCAGGATACCCTGAGCCCGGTCGTACGCACAACTGTGTAAACTGTGCCGTAGCAACGGATGCCACTTTAGCGGGTAATCCTGCATCTGCATTGCCTATAAATTCAACAGCAGGAGTTTCATTAACTGTTCTTGAGAGGCAATTTGGGAATAGGTTTGTAAATATATCCACTCCTGATGCCATTGCTCAGAAAATGTTAGATGCGGGGAATGGAGCTAGAGGTATTATTTATGGCTCTTATGGTCCAGATCAGCCAGGGCATGTATTCAATGTCGTTAACCAAAATGGGACAATTCGGTTCCTGGATGGTCAAACTGGTAAAGTTGCTGATCTTAGCAAATTCGAGTCATTCAAAATGTTGAGAACTAATTAATGATTACATTTGAAGATGCTATGCAAAAAGCCCATCACTATCTAGGTGATGCTGATATCCCTGTGGTGATAACGTCTTTAGGACGTTTTTCTGAAGGGTGGTTTTTTTGCTTTCAGTCCCGAGAGTATCTCGAAACAGGAGAAACCTCCGCATTACTTGCTGGAAACGCTCCTTTTATAGTTGATAAAGACACGGGTGAGATTCATGTGTTTGGTACCGCACATCCTCTAAAAGAATATCTGCAAAATTACGAAGAACAGAAAAAAAACTAAGTTAGATGAATCCCGGAATCAAAGGTGGATTCACATATGATGGGAAAGCTGCGGATTAATCTAACGATCCAAATAGGACTTAGGTTAGCCGAAGCGGTAGCTTGCTCAGGCAAAAAAGGCGCGTCGGGGAAAAGTTGTCACCCCAGAAGCACAGCAGGCAAAAACGGTTTTAACAAACTGAAATTACAGTGAAAAACCGACTCCAACACGAAAGGCCGCACCAGAAAGATTTGTTGTTGAGAATAACTCGCTCAGATTCGGGACAGGCATGGACAATACTGTTGCGGTTAACTCTGTATGGAATCAGTATGCGGTGGACAATAATCTGACCCCGGAAGAAACACAGGCCGGACTTAATAGGATCGCGAAGGGTGATTTACCGGACGGTGCCAATATCACAAAAGTTATCGTGAATGGTTATAAAGATGGCGTACTGATAGCGGGAGCGGCTTATTTAGGGCCAGCGGCTTCGGTGGGTAAAGTAGTTGGCGGTGCAGTAATCTCGGAAATTGCTAATGGTACGTATCAATGGTACGACCTGAGTAAACCAGGTAACGAAAACAAAAACTGGGATTACTGGGGCAGTGTGTCAGCGGGTATTACCGGAGCGCTGGCTCCGGGACGTAATGTATGGCAGAACGCAGGCATCGTAGTAGGAGAGACACTGTTCACCGATGGACCTGATAAAGGTGCCCTGACTGGTACTGGTGCTAGTTGGGCATTTGGTACTGTAGCTGGAGTAGTTGCACCGCCTGTATTGAATCCAGTTTTAGGTTCAAGCTCTGATTTTGTTAGTGATGTCATTGGTTCTGTTGGTGGCGAATTTATTGGTAATAAAGTTAAAGACAAAATAAATAAAAAGGATTTAAATGATGCTAATAAATAAAAAACATAAGAATATAAAATTGAGACTTTTATTTTTAAATGTTGTGTATCTTGTCTTTTGTTGTTTCATTTTTTTCTTTGTGGCTAGTATTGTTATTGACTTGATTTTTGATGGTAAGGTTAATTTAACGCGAGAAGTAATTATAGATATCATCGTTGTAAGCACTATCGCAGGTACTGCGGGAGGGCTAGGTTCATGGATTTTTGCCAAAATAGATGAACGTAAAGCCCGAAAGTCTCCGCCATCAGACCCTAAAGCATAAATTTAATCCCGCCCTCAATTGGCGGGATTTTTTTGCCTGCCAGATTACCTACAAATTTATTGCCGTCATCAGCTCGCCCACGTATTACCTCATTTCTTTGCAAACTGAGGGACAGGATATTTTTTGTAGCACCGCCACGTTGTGGCGTCCTTCAAAACGCCGGCCAGCAACAGGTCAGGGCACAGCCCCGACACCCCGGTGGAATGAGTGCAACAGAATGCAATTTAATGCAATGGGGAGCGAGATTACGCCACATCAGTGCAACTTTTTGCAATGCAGTGCAATTTAATGAAACTGTGCATTATATTTCCCTGGTTCTGGAGGCACGTTGCCGACTGTATACACAGTCGCGTGCCAAAGGGGAACCCTTTGAATCCCGTCCACTGGTCACCAGAAATAATCTTACTGTCACGGTCATGCCGAAATATATATTATCTTTGATGTTATTTTATTTATCGATGCGTAATCATGCGCACCTGTGCACGGACGGGCATGATAATGCGGAACAGAGCGTGAGTGATGCATGGTGATGCGAGGGAAAAGCATGCAGGAGCGTCAGTCATGCGCAACAGTGCACTAAAACTGCGTCTGTAATGTAATGGAGGATGAAAAATAGTGACAGTGAAAGAAAGTCAGGCACGTTCGTCATGTTCGACAAAAACTGACGTTTTTATCTCCACGACCTGCGCTAAAGGGTTGCCCCTTTAAATCCCCTGACGCCTCGCCATGCTCGTTGTCCAACGCCTCACACTGTTATTATTAATCGGGATGGTTGCCAGGTGGTGCAATAATGGCGAAGCGAAAAAATGGTGGTATTAAAGAAGTAATAAATCATGAGGTTATTGTATTGATGTACTGAGTCTTTACGGTATTACTTTTTTAATACTGTAGTAAAAATAAAAAAAGCTCCCCAAACCCTGCACTGATCGCGCAGGGTTATTTTTTATTAACAGTCCTGTGTGACGGCCTTTTTTAGCCGCCAGTCACTTCGCACCTGAAGACCAGCGTTCTGCTTCGTACTTGATAATCATCCCTTCCAGAAGCTGATTAATCACCTGCTGTTGCTCAGGGGCCAAAGGGTCTGTTATCGACTGGCAGATGAACACCACCGGGTAGAGGCTGCGGCAGGTAGCAAACGTCTAGCACCGTAATCTTCCGGGCATCGTCGGCGTGAGCCTGATTGGTGCGCAGAACGGTATCTCACTGGAGCTGGGGGCTTATCAGCAGAAGGGTAAGGGAAACAGCCAGCTATGACAGTAAGCAGTCTTCGTCCGGCGTGTCCCTCAGTCTGTGCATACCGCCATTGTGTTATGGTGCCTC
>NZ_JBJURN010000038.1:0-3151 GCF_046622475.1 Enterobacter sp. LM3
AAAAAACCCGGTGACCTGACGGCGGATGAGAAGCGACTGGTCAGCAGCCTGGTAAGTATTGCGGGTGGTCTGGCGGGTGCTGCGGTGACAGACGGTAACCTCTCCATGGCGGCTGTGGGGGCTAATACTGCCCGTGTGGAGGTTGAGAATAATACGCTGAGCTTGGTAGCCAGAGGGTGTGCGGTTGCTGCACCGTGCCGGACGAAGGTTGCGGAGCAGTTACTGGAGATAGGCGCGAAAGCGGGTATCGCAGGTCTGGCTGGCGTGGCACTCAAAGACGTTGCAGGCAGGATGACGTCTGATGAACTGGAACATCTGGTTACCCTGCAAATGATGGGTAACGATGAAATCACCGGCAAGTACCTTGGTTTGTTGCAGGCTAAGTACGGTTCCGGGGATGCGGCGGCTCCAAATATCGGCAAAAAGCGGACAAATGCGGAGAAGGCTGAGTTGGGTGGTTCCGGTTCAGGAACTGGTACACCACCACCGCCGGAAAACGATCCTAAGCAGCAAAATGAAAAACCTGTAGATAAGCTTAATCAGAAGCAAGAAAGTGCGATTAAGAAGATCGATAACACTATAAAAAATGCTCTAAAAGATCATGATATTACCGGAACTCTCAAGGATATGGATGGTAATCCAGTACCTAAAGAGAATGGAGGATATTGGGATCATATGCAGGAAATGCAAAATACGCTCAGAGGATTAAGAAATCACGCAGATACGTTGAAAAACGTCAACAATCCCGAAGCTCAGGCTGCGTATGGCAGAGCAACAGATGCTATTAATAAAATAGAAACCGCCCTGAAAGGACATGGAATATGATCACCTTCCGTAAATTGATCGGGAATATCAACGTGACGAAAGAACCAGATCAACAATCTCCACTAGAGCTCTGGTTCGAACATATTATTGATGTGCCTATTGAAGAGTTATCAGTGGAAGATCTTTGTCGTGCTATTCGACAGGAGCTATGTGTTGATCAGTTGATGCCAAGGGTGTTGGAAGTTCTGGCTGAAGAACCGTTGGCGGGTGAGTATTACGATGGTGAACTAATAGCTGCCCTATCGACAATAAAAGAAAAGGATCTAAAAGATCAGAAAGGTACGTTTATCCAAATAAGGCAACTTATAAACCAGCTACCTCCCTCAGAAATTAATGATGACCTGAGAAAAGATATATTAAAAATCAATCAAATAATCGTATAACTAATCCCGGCCTCAGCGCAGGGATCTTTTTACCCATCAGCCCTTAACCGGCTCGATCAATGGGTATCCCATACTTGGTACTGAGGCTCCGTCTAAGGTTCTGCGTGAGTTCTTATCGCGTGGAGACATAAGTAAGGCTCAATATAACAAAATGATTAAGGGCAAATAGCAATGGGTAGATTAAATACCAGATTGCTTAATATAGGGTCGCCAGATGACGGTCAGTTAATTGATCTTACAGTGGAAGAAAATGGATCGTTAAAATCCCTATTTAAAGGAAGAGTTGATTTCCAACCATTTATAGAGTGGTTTTTGGATAATGAGAAAGATATTAAGGCACTTGAAATTCCTATAGGGTATTTAACCGGTATGTCAATCGCAGAGGGTATTCATTCTATTTATGAAAATCTGGATGTGGATAATGATGAAATTATCGATAAAATGTTTGATTATCGGTCAAGTCATTGCCTGAGGTTTGCTAGTCGTGGAACTAATTTCCCTGAAATATATATAGGGAGAAATGGTGTGAGATATGAAGTTTCTATATTTAATGAACGTGAGCAATGGAGATATTTTTTTGATATCGATGATTTTTTCGATGAATTGAAACTTCTTTCCTAATCTAAACTCGGCTCAAAGCAGGGATTGTTGTTGAGAATAACTCGCTGAGTGCCGTTATACAGAGTGGTAAACTGGCTGTGCAGGGATGTCTGAAAATTTCTGCTTGCCGTGATCGGCTGGTTGCCAGTGATCTGGGTGCTTTAGTACAGGTGGTACGCAGGTCATCAGTCCGGGGCCGTCAAACACTGGTGGAGACCAGACTGTAACCGGAAATGTACCTTCAAATACAGGGAATAACCAGTCCTCCGGTCAGGGTGCAACCAATACAGGTAACACTGATGGAAATCCGGATACTGGTGGCAATACTACGGTTACACCGATTCCGGAAGGGCCGAATAAGGATGATTTAGCTTATCTGGCCCTTAAGGGTAAAGAGGCTGAAAAAGCCGCTAAAATTGAAACAATATTAAAGTCTGAGAATAACTGGGAAAGTGCTCAAAATAAGGCGCTAAATATTGTAGGTAATTTAGGTGCTGACTCTAAACCTGTAATTTGGCGGTTAGAAGTAAGCGCAGGGAATGGAAAAATAATTGGACGCCAATCTAATGATGGCAAAGTTGGTTGGCGTGTTGATTATGATCCTGAGAAGGGAACACACATCAACATATGGGATTACTCTCAAGGGAAAGGGCCAGGGCCAGGGCAAAGCAGTCAAGCAGATTATACCATTTGAAGGTAATGAAAAAGCATTTGAAACCATATTGAAACAGTTGAATAGGTAGAAAAATGATTCTATTTGATGAGTGCAAAGAAGCTCTTGGTGCTGATTTCGAAGTGCTTGAAGGTCAGAGCGAGAAGGATGCTCTTGATGTTTTGTATAAATATCCCTTTGCTAATGGGAACTTACTGTGGGCTGAACTTAAGCATTCAGATTATGAAGATATAAATGATCTTATACCTGATAATTATAATAAAAATTACAATATGTTTGTTTTTGTGGATGATATTAACATTCCTATTTTTAGAACTAACCTAACGTTGATTGCTGAAAATATTTATGGCGTTACAGCTTTATCTCCTAAAATATTTATTTTTAATAACGAATTGATATTGCAGCCTCTATTTCCAACGGAAATAATCCGTCTAGGTATAAAGGATTAGCAGTATATTAGAGTCCGGCCTTGGTGCCGGGCTCTTTTTACTCGTCAGCACCTGACCCGATCGATCACCAGTCTTCCCGACTCCACGCTGACCATGACCTACGTGTCGGTGCTAATCCCGTATCCGTTCAGGTGCAGACTGGGTTGGCTTTGCTGTCACCACGGGAAATCACACGCAGCTTGACGGTGCGGTTATCGCCTCTACCGCCACACCGGACAAAA
>NZ_JBJURN010000039.1:0-422 GCF_046622475.1 Enterobacter sp. LM3
CTTACGCGCGGCATTCTCCTGGCGGCTGAAGGACTGCTGGATCCGTAAAGCTTCGTCATTCGCCGCATTGCCGGTCTGTTTTAATTCTTTTTTGACGTAGTTGAGCTGCTCGTTAAATTTCGTCGAGTTAACGTCAAGGTTAACGACCAGATCACCGACTGCCGTCTGGGCCATAGCGCACGCCTCCTGAAATACCTTCAGCCTTCGCCATCAGCGTATCGTCATCCGGATCATCGATGTCGATGGATTCCGGTTCAGGGGAAAGAATGCTGAAACTGTCCGGGGATAATTCCGGATCGGCAAAAAACAGGGTTGAGATGGTGTAGAGCAGGCTGGAGAAGTGAGCATCCAGCTGCACATCATGAAAGAAGTTGTCCCGGTAGAATATCTTCCAGTCGCCGTATTCTGTTGAAGTCATGCCA
>NZ_JBJURN010000039.1:814-1410 GCF_046622475.1 Enterobacter sp. LM3
AGGTGTTCAATACGCTGCAGCGCCGACAGCTGGAACAATGTGACACTGCTGCCATTACTTTCAAGCAGTTCGCTTTTTAGAAACATAATTACTCCGGGGAACGGGGCTCACGCCCCGGTTATCAGGAAACAGTGACTTTGCAGATCGCCACAAAGTTACCGTCATTGCTCATGACGATGATTTCGACGGTACCTGCCGCCACGCCGGTGATGGTCAGGGTATTACCGCTGACGGTGACCGTTGCTTTTGAAGGATCAGAGCTGGCGACACGGAAGGATGTATCTGAAGCACTTGCCGGCAGGACAGATACCGCCAGTTGCGTCGTGGCAGCAACCGCCACAGCTGCGGTAGATTTATCCAGGCTGATCCCCGTGACGGCAATCGGCGGTGTGCCGCTGTCTTCTGCCAGCGATGGTTTGCCGTTATTGGTGATTTTTACCGTGCGGGTCATAACCTCTTTGGATGAAACCGTCTTGCCCAGACTGCTTACCCAACCCTTAAAGACATCGACGACACCATTCGGATATTTGATTTTATATCCTTTCACGGTGCCTTCATCGAACCAGTTCACCAGGTCCTGCTGACCGGAATCCCCC
>NZ_JBJURN010000039.1:1974-2243 GCF_046622475.1 Enterobacter sp. LM3
ACCCTCTTCGAGCACTGCAGGTCTGCCGTCAAAATAAATGACGTCGGTACCAATCGCGCTTTCCAGCGCGTCAATAATCACCTTGCGGATATCGCTGTGTTTCATCGTGTAAGAATTAACCTGAGTTGGTTGGTAAGGGATGCCCGGAGTTCTTTGGGCATATCTGACTCCATGAGCTTCGGCAGTTCTTCTTTAAATGCCGAAGTCAATGGTGCTGCCAGAGGGATGCTGACCACTTCAATGGGGTAACGGGGTTTTGACGTTCGCCT
>NZ_JBJURN010000039.1:2297-2571 GCF_046622475.1 Enterobacter sp. LM3
GAAAGGCCCGATACGCAGAACGCTGTTAGCCCCTTTCTTGTCCCGTTTTCTGCGGGAAAGTCGCACGCTGGCGGTACCGAGTTTTATGGCCGGTAAATTGCCACGGTTAACACGGATAAGCGCACGGGGTTTATTAACCGTCGCACGCTTCACCCTGGCGCGTTGCTTTACCAGTCTTCGCGGTACGCGGGTGTCTTTTGAGACGACTGCCACACTGCGGCTGACGGCCCGGTTTGCCACGCGGTTAACGGCCTGCGCCGATGCGCGCGGGACA
>NZ_JBJURN010000039.1:2624-3040 GCF_046622475.1 Enterobacter sp. LM3
TGACATAGGCGATCCTTAACGACGACGCGTGCCAGCTGGAGGAGAACCGTTACCCAGCCAGATATGACAGGAGCCACAGTCATCCGGGCCAATACGATCAACCCAGAATGGCCGCCCGTTAATCGTCAGGGTGTCCATACGCTGTAACTGTCTGACCGTGGCGGTCTCCACAAACAGGGTAGGACTGGTACCTTCAACACGGATCCCCGCACCGGCATAACCAATGTTTTCTGGATCATCGAATACGCCCTTGAGGTTTCCGCCTGATAACACGCCTGATGTTATCTTTATCTCGATGCCCATCACGCCGCGTATAGTGGTATCCGCGCGCGATATTGCCTCGTCAAAGAGGTTATCGAAATCAGCCATGCGGCCCCCGTCAGACTTCGCGAGCCAGCCCCTTCTCGATCAGCTCG
>NZ_JBJURN010000004.1:0-211 GCF_046622475.1 Enterobacter sp. LM3
TGTCTTTAATGGTGGCGTTCGCCAGGCGGAGTTTCTCAGTGGCTTTATCACGCTGGTCTTTGTAGGTGATGGCGTTGTCGCGATAGCGATTAACCTGCCACGACAGCACAGCAATTACAGCTAGGATGACAGTAGGCAGCCAAAACTTTTTCACCAATGAGATGATAACCGCGTTCATGATGCAGGCTCGTTAACTTTACCGCCGGCAGCC
>NZ_JBJURN010000004.1:528-10584 GCF_046622475.1 Enterobacter sp. LM3
CAGGGAGCCGCCGACAATAACATCGTATCCGTGGTTATTAGTCTTCTGCCTTTCGTTGTCGGTGCCTTCAGACCAGGCCAGCATGTCGAGAAATGCTTTTCGCTGTGGGTTAGTTGCTTGCATTTTTCATCCCCGTAATTCTTTCCCAGAAAAAGCTGAGCGCCACGCTACCCATCGTTCCGGACATACCAGCCACGACAAGTACGTAATAGATGCTCAGGCCTGACTCTATGCTGATCAGTCCACCGATCAATCCGGCAAAACCAGAAACGGCAACCTGGGCGAATGCAGCAACCCAACTCCATGCAGTTTTATTTGTTTTGGTATCGATGATGTACTTAACGAATCCGCCATAGATAGACATGGCAGCAATAAGAACCCATACGAGCAACCCATATGAGCTAGGGTCTTTGTTAGGCATACGCATATCTCTCACCTCGCGTAGTTAGCGGGTGCTGTGTGTTTAAAAGGGGTCAGGCCCTCGGGACGATTTAACAAGTAGGCATGTCGATGATGGTTCCTGGAGCCTGAAATAAGAAACCCGGCGACAGGCCGGGAAGATAAGGGTGTAGCAATATCGGCACTGCAATCGAAGGAGCCCATTTTCATGGGGCTAAATGAAGACAATCTCTCTTCAGCAGGGTTGTTTAATGCATAAAAATAATTAACCATTTACATAGTTGCAAATGGTTACTACTTAAATTAAATTACCGCCACTTTTTTTGTGGATATAAAACAGATAAGCGGACAAGCATTAAAATCATTCGTGCGGAGAGGATTGGTGTCGTTCTCCGCACTTTTTTAGACTCAAAGCGATTTCCGCCACGTAGAAATTAAAAAGCCCCGTACTGTGGCGAGGCTTCAACTTATTTTTTTGTTCGTTACAGCTTTGGTTCTTCAAGACGCTCGCTGATTACTTCAACCTCGCCATTGTTAGAAAGGTTGTCTCCGCGAGTCACATACCAGGCACCTATGATGGTCTCGCCCGACTCTAAGTCGTCGATCTCCTCGTATGCGTAGTAAGCGATTTGCCTACTTCCGTTATATTGGATCCAGTAATAGCCTTCTCTCATATCCACCTCCTCGTTCATTTCAACGGAGTGTAGCTTGTCTGGCTCATCTCTGGCGTTAGAAATACTTAAAGATGAATGAAGCGTGATGACCTGACAGTAATCCTGCCTCTTGCACTTGGCGTATCCACCTACCTATTAAGCAAAGGAGGTTATCGCAACTAAAAGACCACCAGCCGCTGCCATAGTGCAAGAAACAGGATCGGACATTTAGCCCCCTCTTTTGCCGTGAGTCCTCTCAGAACGAGGGGAAACAAAAAAGGCCGCCCGTAGGCAGCCTCTAAAAATGACAAAACCCCGCTGTAGCGAGGTTTAGGTATCGTTTTAAGTCCGTGGCGTAGAAACCACTCTTAACACAGTAAACGAGAAAATGCGGACCGCGTTAGTGATTTTTAACGAGTTTTGCTTTATTTTTCCTACACACAGCAAAATAAGAAGCAGTTCTTGCCTAACTATTCAGTTAACGCGGGGCTTAGAATGAGGGATTATCTTTGGGTGACATACAGTATGATGTAGAGTCCGAGCAACAGGCTTTTGAATTGCTCGAGCGTTATCTGAATGGACAAGGCCTGCCAGAAAAAATCACTTTCAATGGCTGGCCTAGCCTAACCATCAGGTTAACAGGCGATAAATTCAACAAATCACTTACCCCCTCAGTAATGAAGGGCTTCGTTGAGATGCAATCGCAGATCAACAAGTCTTATGCGCTTGCAAAATACGGCACTCCAGATGTTCGCAGGCTAACTAAAGAAGAGCTTGATGCTTTAGAAATTGAAGTTACAGTAGAGCAAGGTTCGTCACTTGTTGAGATCAACATTGATGGATTTCTGAGCAAGCTTACGCACGAATTGGTAGGAAAAATGAACGCCACAGAGATTGTCATTACAGTTCTCGGTGCTGCCGTCATATGGGGCGGTGTTACCGTCTTCAAACGCTTCTTAGATAACCGTAAAGACACTCGCCTTGCCGAGATCGCCAAAGAAGGCGATAAAGAACATCTGCGTTCAATGCAGGTGATGACTCAAGAAGAAACAAAGCGCCTTCAGATCATTGCTGAAATGGTTGCAAAAAAGCCTCTTCTCGACAACATGGATCGTATGTCTTATGACGCTAAGACAACTATGGTTAAGTCTTTCGTACGTTCAGACACCGCTGAAATTGATGGTGTTACTATCGACTCAGAGACTGCAAAAGAATTAGTTACCAATGCACGCCGCCGATCCGTCGAGATGCGAATTGACGGTGTTTACCGCATTGAGGAAGTGAATAATACAGACCCTGAATGCTTCAAAGTTAAAGTTCGTAGGGTTGATTCTGACCAACGTCTTACTTGCGTAGTACAGGATATTTTCCTTGACGAGTCTGGAAACAAAGAAGCTCTACAACGAGCAGAATGGGAAAGAAAGCCCGTTCATTTAAGCATCAATGCAAAACATGTTGACGGTGATATCAAGTCAGCTGTGATTTTATATGTCAAAGATGTTGATAATAAGCCCGAGTAATCGGGCTTTTCCTTTCATTATTTTACTTCTGCATCCATCTCTAACTTCACATCCAGCATGCTGAGGCAGCCGTCAATAAACCCTTCTGCCATCTGGATTTCTATACGTATAAGCTTCTCATCTTTCTTTCGTGCTTTGGCTATCTTCCGCTTCGAAATTCCGTAGAGATAATGCGCAACTAAAAGCGAATGCTCATAGGGTTTGCGTTTTTGAAGTCGAGCCAAACACCCCTCAATAATCAGGGCGTCGTCGTCAGTGCAAGAAAGGCGGGATTTGCTTGTTTGCGGAAGAAGTCCTTTGAAGCCAGCAGCGATTGGTGAGTAATCCACTCCAGAACTATCGCTTGCAGCCCATCCCCCCCAACGCTCTAATAACATCTGAATATCACGCATGTTTTCTCCACTGTTCATGCTAATACGCCGATTTCCAGCGCACGATCTAAAACCCGAAACAGCAGCGTTAACTGGTCGCCGTATTTCGCTTCAAATGCCACAGGATCAGCGTGCAACTCATCGTGATGTGCTCTGCACAGCGGCATCACAAACAAGTCGTGCGCTTTAGTACCCATTCCACCTTGCCCGTGGCCTATCAGGTGGTGGGGGTCGTCTGCCGGGTTGTTGCAGCAACTGCACTGCTGCGATTTAACCCAGCGGGTATACTTCTCATTCACCCAGCGGCGGCGCTTTGGCCTCAGCATGAATGATTCCGGTGATTCAGGATCGACCTTCACCGAGACTATCTTCTTAACTTTCTCCTGGAGGATTTCAGTCGCCGGTAATGACGGAACAATGTCGCTTTCCCGCATCACTGAACTGTGCTCCTCTGGCTTAATCCTGAGCGCTTTGTTAGCCACCGATTCAGGAATAAGGTCAGCCAGATCATTGCGTACCATCCACCAGCAGAACTCCGGCAGCGTCAGGGTATGGTCTTCGCTAAATCCCAGCATAATATTCACCCTTTCGAGTAGCCATTTTACCAGGCTCTGCATGGCAATTCCTGCCAGTCTTTCAGTAGTTTGTTCACGTAATTGGTTATCACACCCCCAGCAAAGGCGAATGCTGCCGGGGGCGTGCCGCATCACGGTGAAGTCTCTTGCGTGCCAGTCTGTATGAGGCCACTGACATTCGAATTTCCTTTCCAGCCAGGCATCAAGACCACTGAGGCCACCAGCACGATTTATAACCCTCTCGTTCACGAAAATAACCTGCATACTGACATCATCTGTCAGCGGCTGGTGGGCTTCAGGAATCAGCCCAGATGGTAGATGCTGGATTGCTTCGGATGGCGTTTCAATCACCACCCGGCCACGACGAAACAACCACAGCAGTTCGTTACCTGGACGGAACAACACCACCCCAGACATTGGCGCAACTTCAGGTGTCAGTATGGCTCTCACGCAATTTGCCCCTTAGCGATATGCTCTGACCACAGGCCGCCAATCCAGCGCACACCCTTTGCAGTGAAGCGAGACTGATTGAATGCGTAGTTGGTCTGGTTAGTGGTTCCCGTCTTAACTTCAAAGCGGCCCACTTCAATGTGTTTACTCTTCGGGGTAAGCACGCGGTTTAACCGGTACATGATGCCGTTCTCAATGAGGAACATCGCGAACTCGGGTTCTTTGGCGTTCAGGAGCTTGGCAACCTGCCTGAATGTCATCGAGCCAGTGGCTTTGACGTAGCGATCAACAAATTCAGCCTTTGGCGCAGCAATTGCCAGCTCTTCACTCAGGCGCTGCTTCTGTTCGGCAAGGTCGGCTGCGAGGCGGAGTGCTTCAGGGAGCGTTTGGGGTACAACCATCCCGGCCCCGCTCTCCAGTTCTTGCCAGCGGTCAACAAGGCGGGCGGTAAACTCAGGGCACAGCTGCGCAACGATCACATAGCTGTCTCTCTTGTTTACCTCGTAGTAGTGGTAAACCTGCTGGTTCTGTGGATGGGTGTACTGCATTGCAGCATACCCCCCAATAACTCCAGAATTCATCAGGCGCTCAATGGTCACACAGACATTACTGTGACGTGAGTCGACCAGTTCTGCAATTTCACGGCTGGACATGGTTATCTGCTGACCCATCGCGGCGGCATGGTGCGTCGGACTCATTACGGTGATATTCATCTGATTTATGCTCTTCTCCACTTATCAGGCGGCTGCACCCGCCAGAGGTTCATGTTTCTTGATCGATATCTCTACGCGACCACCTGGTACTTTCGGACCCCATTCCACCAGCATTTTCTGTACCTGGCTGTCATCCTCCCAGATGCCAGCATGAGTAAGTGCGTCAAACAGAGCCTTGTTGTAGTTGTCGATGTAGCGGCGGCGTTCATCTGGCGGATAGAGAAGGATCTCCACAGCAGCCGGAGAGGATGAGGGCTTTGGAAGGCGGCGTAACTGTTCAATAATCGCCGCACATGCTGCGCTCTGGTATGCCCTGCCTTTCTCGCTGATAAGATGGCGGCCTTTTAACGGCCCCTTGTTCGGGGCTCGCCAGTAGGTGTTTACGCTCGGAGGAAACGGGAGAACAAGTTTCATGACTCGACCCCATATCGCCCGTTCAGGCGTCCGATTACGCTGTTGAACATCACTAGGCTTACGCCCATCGGTTTAACCTTCTCGTGGTATTCCTTCAGGATCGGCGGTACCACAACATTCCAGCTTGGCTTTAGCTTCTGCTTCATGACTTTTTTAATTGCATCATTGCATTGACGTGCAACATCACGGACAGCGTTCTCATGCTCGGTAGAGAGTTTTTTCATGCTGCGCGCTCCTGAGTATTAATAACTTGAACAACAGTGCCAGGAATCAACTCAACTGCTGGTACCTCTACCTGGTTTCCCCAGTGATCCCAGCCTGGCGCACCACAACGGCTGAACAGTTCGATACGCGGAACGTCACCGTAAAGCCTCTCCAGACGGAAGCGGGCCTCTGCAGGCTTCTGGCTGTGCTCACCGAGTGGGCTGTAGATAACCTGCTTTATGCTGGCGCACTGGCGTTCCAGTCCATTTCCCCTGGTGGCGATCAACAGATCTTCGGTGTTTGCTCGGGTGTAGTTCCCGCCATTCATACGGGTTTGGGTATTCAGCAGGTCGAGAAAGTCGTAAAAGTCCTCTACTCCACCAGCCTGAAGCGCTTTGTTGATGTGCTGTTCTGCCTGCGCGTTGAGCTTTACCCAGGTAAAACCCTTCATGGTTCTAACCTTAAAGCCCCATGCTTCAGCCAGTTCGATAGCCTCTCTGGTATGCGTGCCGGTGAACCACATAGCCAGAACAGCATCATCGGCAGCCAGATCCCAAACAGGAAGACGCTTCATGTCGATAAGCTTCATCGTGTCGTAGTGGTCTTCTGCTGCTCCATTGCTGGCCTTGTTGTCATAGCTCCAGGCTGGATCTGCATAAATCAGTGAGTATTTCATCAGACGTTCCTCGCTCGGCCAGCCAGACACCATCCATCATTTGGAACCCTAATCTTCGGTACCATGTTCAGGCACCGCTGTCGCTCTGCCAGAATCTTCTCCCGCATACCTTCGTTCTTTGACCTGTTGAATGCGTCCATGAGTACGGTTGCAGCGCGCAGAAAAAGCCCTTTATCAAACAGATCCTGCGCCTTATCCATCATCGCAACGACAGCCGGGTTTGGTGCGGTTTCCTGGTTTGGCTCAGGGATAACTTCAGATTTTTCGACCGCCTCGCGCGGGATAACTGGACCAATCGGCCCTGTTGGTGCTTTTGCGTAGTAACGGAAGTTGTGACGTTCGCCTTTGCGTTCAGCTCGATGAAGCATAACCAGGCGGCATACCGCACGCTGAACACTGTGTAATTCGTACTCCGGCAGTGCTGCGGCGATCTCTTTGTTCGTCAGTCCAGGGTTATTGGCCACGAACAGCTGAATTGTTTTCAGAAAACTCATGGTTTAGCTCCTCTGAAACCTGCTGGAATTGCTTTGTCTGGGCCACCGAAGGTGAGGGAATTTTTCTTGCGGGCTGCATCCCAGTCCTCGCGCTGTGGCCTACCCTTCGCATCCCAGCGAGTAGCAACCTGCAGGTAGCTCGGAAATTTTCCTGGGATGAACAGAGTCTTTGGACGCATGTACTGGTAATCCTTCAACCCTTTCCAGTGCTCGTGCTTGTAGTCGACCACCAGCATGAGTTCTTCCAGGGTGAACCCTTCGCGAAGTCTTGCGCGGATGTTATCCAGAGATGCAGAGCAATTCTGGAAACGAGAACCACTCACCAGGTTGAGATGTTTAAGCACCAGTTTTGAATTGTCTGTCAGCAAAACATCAGGATCAGGCTTCTGGTCATCACGCTTATCGTCGGGTTGCGGGGCAACCTGACAAGAAGGTTTTTTATCTGATGGATCAGTAGTTGATTTTACTGACGGATCCCCACCAGATTCTGGCGGGTGAAAACTGCCATTATTACTGTTTTCCGACGCATCAAATTTTGACGGGTCAGATTTTGATGCATCAGATTTTGACGTGTCAGATTCTGACAGGTGAGAAAGTGCGGCTTTTTGGAGCTTCGTAACATTCAGTCGGTAAATATTCGACCCGTTTCGGTTACCTTTGCGTCTGGAGGTTCGCGTCAGCCAGCCATCAGCCTCAAGTTTGGCAATAGCAGTTCTTACAGTGCTTGGTCCCGCACCGATCTGACGTGCAATAGTCTCGATTGAAGGCCAACTTACTCCTTCATCACTGCTGAAGTCTGCCAGACGCGCCATGATGGCAACGCTGGACAACTTCATGCCTGAAGAAGCACAAGCGTCCCAAACGTAACCGGTTAATTTAGTGCTCATGGTCGTCCTTTAACTCTGTAAACTTACGCTGGAATTGTTCAAGAGGGCTGAAGCA
Organism: Enterobacter sp. LM3; assembly: GCF_046622475.1. Taxonomy (NCBI): domain Bacteria; kingdom Pseudomonadati; phylum Pseudomonadota; class Gammaproteobacteria; order Enterobacterales; family Enterobacteriaceae; genus Enterobacter; species Enterobacter sp. LM3. The sequence continues at coordinate 7,940 of NZ_JBJURN010000004.1, forward strand.
CTCATGATCGTACCCTTCGCGAAGGTATATAACGCGTCGAGTCTCGGGCTCCCATCTGATGACGTGGACTGTGATTCCTCTGTGGTCTCTGAATCGCCGGTCAACTTCAGCCATGCTTCACGCCCCTTCTCGTTCATCTGAGCAAAAGCCTCTACCATCTCCCCAGCAGGCTGGTAGTTGTTCACTTCAGACTGGTCGTTTAATCTCTCCACATAGCCGAACGGGGAGTCTTTCCCCACCAGCGGCAGGCATCTGAATTGCTTAACTGGCCTGAATCGGTTTAAACTGTTCATGCGTTAGTTTCTCCACTGAATACGACACGCCAGACGCCCGGAGCTGCACACTCGCGGGCGTCACTTCTTTTGGCTTTTCTTACGGCTAAACAGCGCAACAATCGCGCGGATTTCTTCTTCACGCGCTGCCAGGTGACGGCGGTGATACTCATTAATTTCTTCTGCTTCATGTGATTCGATTACTCCATCCTCAAGCGCTTTCTGGATAATCATGTCTACACGTCCACGCGCAGCGGCAGTTCTCATAGCACGGGTAAATAGGTCAACGCGATCGAGGTCTTCCAGTTGCGGAACGTCCACCAGCAGAGCGCCACGACGATGGGCAAAGTAATCAGCCAGGAGTGAGGTGTTTGAAATATCCTCCATCGCTTCCAGCTCGTTCACTTCAAAGAAGCGACATCCGTTCTTTTCGTACAGGTTGTTATTGAACTGAGTTACGGACATGCCAATAGCACCAGCCATAGCCTCACGGCCTCCTGGGTATGCTTTGCACATCGCTTTAACTACTTCTTTCAGACTTGCCTCTACCATGTTGAATTTCCTTTGGTAGTTACTGTTTTGAGGATGCTTCGTTAGACTTTCCATACAGCTCAGGACGGAAAGGCAATTTACCCTCAGTTCGATATGCAGCCTCAGCAGCCCGACCTTTAGGAATTAGCCGACCAGGTCGATTACGCCACTGGTAAACCGCCTCACTTGTAATGCCGAAAAAAACCGCTACTTTCTCGGTGCTACCGAAAAATTTCTCTACTTCATCGGTCGTCATAACGTCTCCTTTGCTAAGTTTGATTAGATATTAAATATCAATCTATCTTTGGTCAATAAAAACTAAGATTAGTTAGTTTTATTTCAATGAGTGACGTGAGAATGGAAACGGTTGGGCAACGAATAAGAGGCTTGAGAAGAATCACAAAGACCTCACAAAAGGAATTAGGTAAATTTTGTGGAGTTAGTGATGTCGCAGTGGGCTACTGGGAAAAAGATGTTAACGTCCCTGGTGGCGAGGCGCTGGGTAAACTTGCAAAGTTCTTCAATACTTCAATAGATTACATTCTATATGGCACTGAATTTGAAGATAAGTTAATCACTAGCATGAGGCGAATTCCTGTAATCTCTTGGGTGCAGGCTGGTCACTTTACCGAAACGTCACCAGCCGAGATCAGAAGTGAAGCAGAGAGGTGGGTTGAAACATCCCTTCGAATTAGCGATCGCTCATTTGCACTTGATGTCCAAGGCGACTCTATGACAAACCCAAATGGGTTGCCTACTATACCGCAAGGCGCGACAGTCATCGTTGATCCTGACGCTGAGCCGATAAACGGTAAGATTGTTGTAGCCCGACTGGATGGCACAAACGAGGCTACAGTAAAAAAGCTGGTCATAGACGGTCACCAGAAGTTTTTAGTTCCATTAAATCCTCGCTATCCGAACATCCCAATAAACGGCAACTGCGTCATCATTGGTGTGGTTAAAGGCGTTCAGTACGAAATCTAAGTTCCCCTACCGCCTCAAAACACTAAACTAAGAAAAGTTTGGTGTTTACTCTTGACCTTAAAACTAAGTTAAGTTAGATTTTATCCATCGACAGCGAACAGGCATGATACCCACGAAGTAGCAGCCGGTGGAGTATGAATGACCGGATGATTCGCCAGGTAATGAGGATATGACCGGAGAAGACATGCAGAAGCCACTACGCATTTACGCAATGGCGTTCGCGAATAAAGCGCTGACCATATCAAGTGATGATCGCGAAGATTTTTGGTTAGAAATCACGGGTGGTGTGGGTTGGATTAAATTCACGAAACACAGTCAGGAAACTGAATTTACAAGTGATGGAGCGTTGTTTGTAGCCACTGAACTGCGTTTGGGATCTGACCAAGCCCCTTACCCAATAGTTCAAGCACGATGTGTTTTGTGGCGTCAGCGGGAAGCTCTTTTAAACGCTTCAAATACGCTTTCTTTTCTTCTGGGTCAGAAACGTTCTGATTAATGAACTCTCTGATGGTTGAAAGCGTTTCATCATGAAGTTTGACGGTAACAACTTTGAGCGAGGAAGAAATACTTCCCTCTTCACTCAGAAGGTTAACAGCAGCATTGGTTGCACTAATCAGGTCAATAGCTGGCTCCATGCCATCAAATGAGTCTTCTATTCCGCCTGTAATTAAACCTTCTTGCTGTAGGTAGGCGATGTTTTGAAGAAGTGTTTTTTCATCAAGAGATGATAGTTCGACTGGAATGTGACCTATTTGCTCAGGATAGAAATCAATAGCTAATTCAAGGATTTGTAATTGAAGTTTGCGATCAAAAGTCGCCATGCATTTACCCTTCTTGGTTGTGTGAGAGCAACAAGAT
>NZ_JBJURN010000004.1:10615-370514 GCF_046622475.1 Enterobacter sp. LM3
AAGAAGTAGCAGTACGGCATATGGCACATGTGCCGCAGCGGTCCGGGGATTCCTTAGGCAGTATCCCGATCCAGCGGGTAGCCGGAATGTGCAAGCCTCGTTTCATATGCACGAACCAGCGATTCACCATCGCGGCGATACGGTGTGACAACTCGGAAGAGACGAGGCCATAACTAAAAGAGCGCTGGCATGCAAAAAACATCTCGCAGCCGTAGCAGTACCAAAAGCCAGGATGGAACGGCAGAACGCGGTAGTGCTCTTTTCGATGTGGTAGACCCGTAGTAGCTGTACCAGATGCTGTGTGTAGTCTTGGCGGTCGGCAGTTTGAAATCCCTTAATGTCGACCGCCCCTTTTCACAACTGAAAGCGCGTTCAGCCGGTTCCTTGAGAGGCCTCAGTCGTTAAATCAACCTCAGGAGAACGCGCTCCCAATTGTGGAGAAGCTAACAGGTGGTTGCAGCCGCCCGTTTCACTAAGTGCCCGAGTTCGGGTGCTTACTAAAACGAAACCCATTTATTTTTTGTCGCCATCTGGCGAGGGATTCGTGCAACCAAAATTCAGCGGATATTTCCACTGGAGGAACGATGAACCACCTCGAATTTATTGAGAAAAACGTGAGGGAACAGCTTATGAAACAAGGCTTTTCCTCTTCGGTGGCTCAGGGGGGGGCATGGCAAGCACTTGATTTATATAAGCGTATGTCACAGGCCAGTAAGAAGGGTGCGATTTTCGACGATGTAATGAGGCATGCAAAAGCCTGGGCAGACAAACAGGTTTCAAAGGCTGAAGTTACCAGGCGGAAACGAACCTCCCCTAAAGACCAAGGTGGCCTCTTCTAAGTTGTAAGGCCAAGAATTTAGCGCTGTGCAGAGCGCATATAACACGGAGAAACTATCCATGACGAACACACAGAACGTCACCGAGTTACAACCACGCATGACCAGAGAGCAGCTTATCGACGCAGCTCGCAAAGCAGCCCCTCTCCTTCCAGCCGCTTACGGTTGGATGGTTAACGAACTGGCTACGCGTCTTGATGTTACCAGCGTCGCGCTCTGTGAAGCGTTGGCGCAGCGTAAGGAACTGGCTGAACAGAACACTACCCTTCGTCAAGATGTAGCGAGCTGGGCAAAAGAGTGCGACCGCATTGTCGAACGTCACACTAAGGCCAGAACCAATATGCATCTACTGGAAGCTCAGAGAGAGCTACGTGAACTGTCCCCGGTTGTCATTTCCCTGAAAAACGAGGTTGCTCTCTAATGGCTAACTCATTCAAGCAAATGACCCGTGACGGGACTATCAAACGCACCGATACAGGGATGTTTATCGCTCTTTCAGATATTCACGTTCGTGAAGGTTTCAACAAGCGTGAAGATGATGAGCGCACCCGCCAGGCTGATGATGACCTGTTCAACTACCTGATGAACGGAGGATCAGTTCCACCGCTGGAAGTTATCGCCCGTGATGAAGGTGGTGTATGGGTTGTTGAAGGCCACCGCCGCCGTCGCTGCTATGCACGCTGCGCTGAAGCTGGTAAGCCAGTAGACCGCATCCACATCATGCCGTTCAACGGTAACGATGTTCAGCGCCTGGCTCGCATTATGACCAGTAACAACCAGCTCCCGCTCTCCGATATGGAGCAGGCTGCAGTTATTCAGGAGCTGCATAACGCTTTCAACCAGACCACCAGCGAGATTGCGAAGCTGGTTAATAAGTCCGTGGCCACCGTCGAGAAGTTATTACTCCTCAGTACAGCAAACCATGACGTACAGCAGGAAGTTAAATCCGGTGCGGTGTCTGTTGATGTAGCCGTTGACCGAGTTCGTGAGTATGGCGAACAGGCCGGTGAGGTTCTCCAGCACGATAAAGCAGTCGCAGCCGCCCAGGGTAAAACGAAAGTTACCCGCAGCTCTATCGCACCAGAACTCAGCATCAAGAACGCACGCCGTTTCGTCGAACTGATGGCTCAGGCCGCAATCAGCGATGAAGGTGTTTTCACTCTTGAAGGTACAGCCCTGGCTGAAGCGCTGTCGATTATGGATGAGCACAAAGCCATTACTGAAGCACGTGAGCTATATCGCCTTTCACAGCCAGTCCCGACAACAGAAATTCGCGGACGAAGTCTGTATGTAATGCTCGATGGTAAGGACATTGGTCGGGCCTCACTGTATCGCGGTAAAACCGTCTGGCTGGACATGGGTGACAAAACCATTGTCACCAGCCAGTCAAAGGCTGTGGCCCACTTCGTTAAACAGCACAAACTGCAGCAGGAGCAAAATCATGACAGCCAATAAACCAATGACCGGCGAACAGATGGATGAATTGATGACGGTTGCAGTGAAAATGCAGCGCGATGCTGAGACAGATTGTAACCGCCCTTCCGCTATGTTCGCTTATGCAGTTCAGGTTGCTGTTCTTGAACTCCGTAAGGTTCGCTCGGATGTGGCAGCGCTGGCTGCTGAGAATGCGGGGCTGAAGGATTTTGTCAAAACCTGTTTTCGTGCTGCGGCTGATGGTGCATCTCTGGATGGCGCTGATATTCAGGAATTGGGTGAGCGCCTCGGGCTGTTTGGCCGTGAGACGTATCAACCAGTGCTGCACGGTTACATCTGCGGTCATGAGGCTGGAGAGGATTCCGTCTATGTCATGAAGGAAACCCCAGCGACGGACGCTTTCCTGGCTGAAGTGCGGGCGCAGGGTGTTACCGAGTACGCAAGTAAGCGCGGATTCTCTTTCCAGCACGGCAGCATTCACGCCCATTTTGGCAATGGTGATGTGATGGTTGGGGCGGTGACGTTCGAAAATGGTGATGCCGGAATTAATTTCGCTCCAGTTCGTGAGAAAACTGGTGGCGTTGGCACGAGTTACGAGTGGACTCGTGGAAAGACCGCTGAGCAGGTTGATTCCGTGTTTGTCATCGCCAGCAGTAGTGCTGAAGGGCTTGAGGTTATTCGCGACAAGTTAAATGAATCCATCGCCCAGCTTCGCAAAGGCGGTGCGGCATGACGCGCATCCGTAACTTCGGCTGGAATCGCCTCAAACTGGCAACCCTGTCTTACGAAGAGATAAGCGCTCTCGAAGAGCAGGTGAAGCAGGAACATGCATGTAGCGATGGCATCCACATGTACGACAAATCAGGACGCGACAAGCTCGATGCTCTGAGTTGGGCTGTATACAACAAGCAGAAAAAAGGAGTGCAGTCATGAGCAAAGAAGTCGAGAAACTCAATGACCATCAGCTGACTGACCTGAAAAACGCTGTCGAAAGAGAGCTTAAACGGCGCGCTGATGGGCCAAAAGTTACCACGTATTACGTTGTCTCCTGTGTCACAGTCGCTCAGCACTTTACTGATATGGACTGCGCTTTGCGCTGCTTAAAACGCGTGGCAGAGGACCTTATTGAATGGGTTGCGGAAGACCAGGAAAACCGGAATTACGTCAATCGTTGCACTGGTATTGTTGGAGCAAAACTCCAGGTGGCTGAGATGAACGTCGACCACTTCAACATGCGTGTTGCAGAGAAATATTTCGATGATGATTGTTATCCACCGGAGGCTGCCCAATGAGCAACATCGACAAACAGGCTTTGCGTGATAGCGCAGAAAGCACTATAGGCATTCTGGAAAACATTGCCGGGTTAGAACCTTCAGATATCGACGGTGACTCTGTAGAGCTTCGCTTTGAAACTGAAGACGGTTTCGATACCGGTTGTGACGTGAGCATTGTTGATCAGTGCCAGAAAGCAGCTGATGTAATTCGTGCGCTGCTGGATGAGCTGGAAGCCAAAGACGCCACGATAGCATTTCAGCAGCGTGAGATACGCACATTGCTGGATCGCCTGGAGAAGGCTAATCGCGCAAACGCCGCCCAAGACGACCATATCAACCAGCAAGAAGATCGCATCGAATCACTGGAGAAGAAAAACAGCGAACTCGGCAAAGCGCTTGGCGCAGCAGAGAAGCGGATTGCTGAGCTTTCTGGTGAATTTTTTGCTCTGCCACCACTTAATGATGATTTGGTTTCCATCCTCGGGCGACCTAACTTCACCTGCGCGCACCTGGCTGAATTGCTTCGTAAAGGCGGGCAGCATATCCGCAGAAAGGCTGAACACGAACAGGCTGCCGTTATCTATTGGTTCCTCGACCTTTACCTGAAATATGGTGACAAGTGGGAGAGCATAGCAAAAGACGACATTCAGGCGCGCGCGGCGATGCTTACTGCCGGCACAGCTAAAGGAGAGTGAGCATGGCTAACTTGCTCGACTTCCTCGGCATAGACTCACGGCGCAGCAGCATGACACTTGTTGAGTACAAATATGACCCCGGTGCGCATGACAGGTCCTCAAAGTATCTCGTAAGGCACACATCCAGCGTTAGCAAAACAACCCTGGAACAATACGTTACCGTAGAGCGCGACCGTCATGGAGCATTTAAACCTGTAGTCGCACTGGACGATTTCCCCAGTGGGCTGAGCGACAGAGAGTCTATGTTGAAACTTGCAGACTGGCTTCATCGTCTGGGGGTGGCAATCGAAGATAACTGGGCACAACCATGACCAGTAAACTCAAACAGCGTCGCTCGCGCCGCCACAAAGTCGATTTAGCATGGTGGAAAGCAGAAGCGCAGGACTGGAAAGATATCGCGATGGAGCACGCAGCCGAAATAGACAGGCTCCGTAAGCTGGTTATCCGCGTGCCGATGCCGGTTCTTATGCCTAAGGAAATGGTCAACCAGCTTTACCGTACTGAAACAAAAAGATGTCTCACATGCAATGATGGACTCAGAGGTGGGTGTTCATCGTGTGTGTTCTATAAATAAATACCGGGTGCAGCCGGTTAAGTGGAGAGAAACGCATGGCCAAGTTGATGAAGGCGAGCCAGTGGAAAAAACGAGAGTTTGAAGCAGGCTCATTACCAGATAATAGAACTATCAAGCGCTGGATAGAAAACGGCAAACTTCAGGGCCGTATAGTTGATGGCGCGATCCTGGTCAGCTCTTCGGAAAAGTGGGGAGTTGATTCAATGGTCAGTGAGATGGTTCGTCGGTTAATTCAAGAGGATTAACATGGCCGCAAGACCACGTAAAAGGGAGAATAGAAATCTCCCTGACTTCCTGCTTTTCGATAAAGCTACGGGTCAGTATCGCTTTACCCTCATAACTGGGAAACGTAAAAGTATTGGTACCGACCGTGTTATGGCCATAGCTATAGCAAAAGAGTACAACCTGAGAATGCGCCCAGAGACAGCACCATCTGTTGAGAGCTTAATCCGGGACTCTGGCGGCTTTAATGGTGAAGCTAAACCGTTTGCAGAGCATGTTGACAGAATAATGTCTCGCGCTATTGCAGATGAAAAACCATCACAAAGCACCCTGGAAGACTGGCGTAATGACGCGATCAGGGTGAAAGAATATTTCGTTGATATCTCTTCCTGTGACATTGAACTTGAGCATGTTAACCAGTTTATTAACCGGTACCATTCCGACTCATCCGCTAACGTTCAGAACCGCAAAGTCAGTTTTCTAAAAAAACTATTCTCATACGCAGTAGATGAATCGTTAATGATGGATAACCCGGCAAGCCGTAAAAAAATGCGAAGGGTTGATGAGAAGAAACGTAAGCGCCTTGCATTCGATATTTTTATTGCTATTAGAAATGCAGCTGAAACATGGTTAAGAACTGCAATGGATCTGGCGCTTCAAACAACACATGCACGCCTTGAGGTTTCCAGAATTAAATATTCAATTAAAGAACCAAAAAACGGAGTGTGTGGATGTGTATGGGTTGAACATCCTGAAAATGGTATCTACGGAACGTTATATATCCACCGGCAAAAGGTGCAGAAGAAAGAGGCATCACACGTAGCGATCCCTATTGGGGAGGAGTTGAAAAGAATTATTGAAGACAGCAGAGATAGTGTCGCAAGCCCTTACGTTGTGCACCGTATACCGGAGAGAAATAACAAACGCAGTAAAGAGGTTTCGCACCCTACCCAAGTAGCGCCAGATTATCTAAGCCGTTCGTTCTCCGCCCTACGTGACAAGCTTGGGTTATGTGACCATTTGCCAATGGAAGAACGGCCAACATTTCACGAGATAAGGGCTCTTGCTGCACACCTATTTGATAGTCAGGGAATCGACCCTCAGGCCAGGATGGCACACAGCGATGCTAAATCAACGAAGATCTATACAAGTAATCATATCGACTGGGTTATGGTTCCTCATGGTGAGATAAAGGCAGGGTAAGAAATGGTGAAACCACCCCTTAACTCATTGATGTATATAGCGCGTAAAATGCATAAAACACACTGTTTGTTTATACAGTTAAATTAGCTGCAAGCCAGAAACCATGCGGGTTTAAAGTGATTTAAACTGGTGTCATGGGGTGTCGGGGGTCGGAGGTTCAAATCCTCTCGTGCCGACCAAAAAATCCTGAAAAAACCAACCTTTATGGTTGGTTTTTTTATTTCCCAGAATCGACATCCCCTTGCCGATCCGGTGTTTTACGCAGGTAAACCAACGTCGCCACACAAATCGCAGCCCCTGCATAAAACGTGTATTCTGCCCCCCATGTTTCCCAGATTGCCCCGGCACCAACGCTGGCAATTAATAATCCACCACCACTGAGCAGACTAAAAATACCGAAAGCCGTACCGCGTAAGTCGGCAGGCGCAGTTTTGGCAACCATTGCCGCCAGAAGCCCCTGCGTCATGCCCATATGGACGCCCCACAGTGCAACCCCCACAATAATGCCAACCCAGTGGGTGCTCAGCGCCAGCACAATATCTGCACCAATCAATACCACCAATCCCCACTGCAGTAGCCGGGTATGACTCATGCCATCGGAGAGTTTGCCGAACGGGTACGCCGACAGAGAATAGAGCACGTTCATTACCACCATGACCAGCGGAATAAGGGCCAGGGGGACACCGGACTGTTGCGCGCGAAGGACGAGAAAAGCCTCGCTAAAGCGTGCCAGGGTGAACACTGCACCAAGACCAATCACCCACCAGCAATCTTTACCCAGCCGCTTTAAATTCTCTTTTTTTATGGGGTTAGTGCGCTTGTGTTCAATGGGGGATCTCGGTTCCTGCAAACCAAAGTACAGAAGTGCGACGGAAAGCAGGCCGGGGATCAGGGCGATCCAGAAAATAATGCGGAAATCATTGTTCAGCAGCAACATCAAACTCACGGCCAGCAGAGGGCCGAGAAATGCGCCCGTGGTATCCATAGACTGACGCAGGCCAAATGCCGCACCACGCATATCCGGTGGCGTAAAGTCCGCAACCAGCGCATCACGGGGAGCTCCACGGATCCCCTTCCCTACACGGTCTATCAGCCGCGCGCTTAAAACCATACCAGAAGAGGATGCCAACGCGAAAAGCGGCTTACTCAACGCACCCAGACCATATCCCAACACCGCCAGACCTTTGCGTTGGCCAAGATAGTCGCTGATAGCCCCGGAGAAAACCTTGATAAAAAGTGCAGTTGCTTCCGCGAGTCCTTCAATCAGACCAATAAACAGCACGCTTGTCCCAAGCGTTGTCACCATAAAAAGCGGCAGCAGACTGTGAATGCTCTCCGAGGAGATATCCATCAACATGCTTACACCCCCCACAACCCAGACCCCTTTTGGGATCCGGCTGAGTACCGGAAACCTGGAAAGCATTCAATGACTCCTGCTCAGAAAACAGTTGCTTAACTGATTACAGAATAGGATATGGAGAATTAAAAAAACCTGAATACAGTCTTTGAGACAAAAAAAAGCCAACCCGCAGGCTGGCTTGATTATCGCATCTACACGCCTAATGGTGGTTATCACGCCCACCGAGGAAGAAGATCCCCAACGGAATAGCCAGCAGGACGGTGAATACCAGGCTGTAAACAAAGATCATCGCCGACTGCAGGACATACATACTGGTAGTCCACTGTGAGAGCGGAATGTTGTACTGCTCAATGACGCCGACAATGGTTGCCCGCCCAACACCCGCAGCGGCAATCATAAACACAACGAACAGTGCCAGTAAAAATTTCCGGCCTTCAGGTGTCTTCAGTTTTGCGCGAACCATGTCTCTCATTCCTTTACAGATAAATAACATTATTTATCGCTTACACTAACACGATCTGCCGCCAGACTCCAATTCAGAACAAAACACCAAAACAATAGCAATAAGGCAGTTTATTACACCTTTCATTTTGAAAATGTAAGTAAATTACCCCATTTATTCATCAACGTTATGATAGGCTGAACAAGATCGTTTTGACATAAAGGAATGACTGTGAAAAACGCACCTAAATTTGCCCTTGCCCTGATCGCCGCAGCGTGCGCCAGCACCAGTGCTTTCGCCAGCGATACCTCAAAAGCGCAGCCACTGGAAAAAGTGGCACCTTATCCGCAAGCAGAAAAAGGCATGAAGCGTCAGGTGATTCAATTACCTGCTCAGCAGGATGAAGCGAATTTCAAAGTGGAACTGTTAATTGGACAGACACTGGAAGTGGACTGCAACCAGCATCGCCTGGGTGGTCAACTGGAAAGCAAAACCCTGCAAGGTTGGGGTTACGACTACTACGTCTTTGATAAAGTGATGTCTCCGGTTTCCACCATGATGGCTTGCCCGGACGGTAAGAAAGAGAAGAAATTTGTGACCGCGTATCTGGGCGATCATAGCCTTCTGCGCTACAACAGCAAGCTGCCTATTGTGGTTTATACCCCTGAAAACGTCGATGTGAAATATCGCGTGTGGAAGGCGGAAGAAAACGTTGAACACGCTGTAGTGCGTTAATAATAAGCCGGGTGGCGCTAACGCTTACCCGGCTTTTTTTACATTACAGCGCGATATCTGCGACCGGTTTGTTCACGGCCTGAGGTTTCAGCTCTGCTTTTGGTGCCGCATCAGCGGCCTGCGGTTTTACGTATTGCAGTTGCAGAACACGGCTGGTGTATTCCAGCTCCTGTTCCGTCGCATCAACGTTACCATTCAGCTTCGTCCCATAGGATGGAATGATGGTTTTCAGTTTCGCCTGCCATTCCGGGCTGGAAACTTTATCTTTAAACACTTTTTCCATCAGGTGCAGCATGATCGGTGCCGCAGTAGATGCGCCCGGTGAAGCCCCCAACAGCGCGGCGATAGTACCTTCTTTATCGCTCACCACTTCGGTACCCAGACGCAGCACACCGCCCTCTTTCGGATCGCGTTTGATGATCTGCACGCGCTGACCAGCCTGCCACAAACGCCAGTCTTCTTTCTTCGCCTGCGGGTAATACTCTTTCAGCGCCTCAAAGCGTTCTTCATCAGAGAGCATCACCTGGCTAATCAGGTATTTCACCAGATCGAAGTTATCCAGACCGACATCAACCATCGGTTTAAAGTTGGATGTTGTGGTCGCGCTTAACAGATCGAACAGAGAACCGTTTTTCAGGAACTTGGTAGAGAAGGTTGCGAACGGCCCGAACAGTACCACGCGTTTACCATCCAGAATACGGGTATCAATGTGCGGAACGGACATCGGAGGCGCACCTACGGAGGCCTGGCCGTACACTTTCGCCAGGTGGCGGTTCACCACTTCCGGGTTGTCAGACACCAGGAACTGACCACCCACCGGGAAGCCTGCATAGTCTTCCGCTTCAGGAATACCAGACTCCTGCAGCAGTTTCAGTGCCGCACCGCCCGCGCCAATAAAGACGAACTTCGCCTTGATAACGTGTTCAGCATCATTGTTTTTCAGGTCAGCAACAGTCACGCTCCAGCTGTTGTCCGCGTTACGCTTGAAGCCACGGACTTCGGTGCTGAGCTGCAGATTAAAGTTCTCTTTTTTCTTCAGAGAACCCACCAGCTGACGGGTGATTTCGCCGTAGTTGACGTCAGTACCGATTTCAGTACGGGTCGCCGCCACTTTCTGATTCGGGTCACGCCCTTCCATCACCAGCGGTGCCCACTCTTTGATCTGAGCGTGATCTTCAGAGTATTTCATGCCACGGAACAGCGTGCTTTGCTGCAGGGCCGCATAACGGGCGCGCAGGAAGTTCACGTTCTGTTCGCCCCACACAAAGCTCATGTGCGGCACGGTGTTGATAAAGGAGTGCGGATCGTGCATCACGCCGCTGTTTACCTGGTGAGACCAGAACTGGCGCGAGACCTGGAATGCTTCGTTGATCTCTACCGCCTTCTCGATACTAATGGAACCGTCCTTTTTCTGCGGCGTATAGTTCAGTTCCATAAGTGCCGAATGTCCCGTACCGGCGTTGTTCCAGCCGTTAGAGCTCTCCTGTGCCACGCCATCGAGGCGCTCGACCATCGTCATTGACCAGTCCGGCTGCAGTTCTTGCAGATAAGTTCCCAGCGTGGCGCTCATGATGCCGCCACCAATTAAAAGGACGTCCGTTTCCTGCTCTTTAGGCGTCTCTGCTTTCGCCGCCATTGAGACGGCGTTCAGCCCCACGGCCAGAGAAAAGAGCATGGCAGTCATTTTTTTCATCATTTATGCCTTAGTTTAATAGTGCTTGATGCGTAGAAATTGCAGGTGAAAAAACTGCGGGGGAACGGTAACAACTTTTAAATATTGTTTAAAGGTTACGAAATTATTGTAATTGTGAAATTTAATGAGGAGTGTTGTTTGTGCCGACGACCTTGCAACGGCATCGCGGATCACTTTGTGCTCTCTGCAGCCTGCCGAAAAGTCAGGTTAAAACGGAATTCGCCTGTCTGCGGATGAACACCCGGTTTAAGCGGCTGAATGCCGTGATAAAACAGCCTCGATTCCCTGCCCCACACCACCACATCGCCATGCTCCAGCATCAGACGTTTGAGCGGGTCATTGCGACGCAATCCACCAAACTGGAAAACCGCAGGAAGGCCTAAAGAGACGGAGATGATAGGTGCGCGCAGGTCTGGTTCATCTTTATCCTGGTGCAGCGAGAGTTTCGCGCCGACGGCATAGCGGTTCACCAGGCACGCATCGGGTGTAAAGTCAGCGTAACCGGCTGCAACGGCAGCGTCGTGGCATAGCGCCTGAAAGACCGCAGGCATAGAAGGCCAGGCGCTGCCGGTCATTGGGTCAACGGGGGCGTACAGATAGCCGCGATCGTCCGTCGTCCAGCCCAGCTTACCGCAGTTGGTCATCGCCACCGACATGGTGTAACCGCCCGGCGTGACCATCTGACGGAATGGCGAGACAGCCGCAACCTCATCAATCCCGGCAAGCAGCGCCGCCGCGCGCGAGAGCGCAAAACGGCGCAGGATCATGGCCCCTGGGGCAAGCGGTTCCAGCCAGGGGTCAGCCTCTGCAAAAAGATCGAGCATTACCCCTCCCGGCTCTTCGCCTCACGTGTTAGCAATAACGCCTTTCGCGCCGTCCCCCAGCGGTAGCCAGAAAGTGCCCCGTCGTTACGAACAACACGATGACAGGGGATCACAATCGCCAGTTTGTTAGCGGCGCAGGCTCCCGCCACCGCGCGAACGGCAGCGGGTTTGCCAATCGCCTGCGCGACCTGCTGATAGCTTGCCGTTTCACCACAGGGAATGGTACGAAGTGCCTGCCAGACCTGTTGCTGAAAAGCGGTTCCGCGAATATCCAGCGGAAGTGTCAGCGGTACCGCACGGCCATCAATACTGGCAATCACCTGGCGGATACGCTGCGCAAATGCGCCTTCCAGTGGTTCCTGCTCTGCCTTTGGAAACAGCGTCAGAAGTTCCTCTGTTAAGGTCGCATCGTCGTCGCCCAGCAATATCGCGCAGATCCCCCGCTCACTTTCCCCCACCAGACAACGCCCTAGCGAACAGCCGCTGACAGCATAACGCACGGCAACATCCCCTTTCCGGTACTGTTTCGCCGTCATACCCAGCGCCACATCGGCTTTACGGTAATAGCTGCTGCTATCAGGAAACCCTGCTGCCAGTACAGCCTCGGTAATGTTGTCGCCCTGTGCCAGTGCATGGCGCAGACGTTGCTCCCGCGCCGCCTGCTGCCAGGCTTTGGGCGTCATGCCGGTCACGGACTTAAACAGGCGGTGGAAATGGAATGGGCTGATGGCAACCTGCTGCGCCAGCGCCTCCAGGGTGAGCGTGGGCTCCTGCTCCAGAAGACGACAGGCCAGTTCAACTTTTGCCAGCTTCTGTTCCTGCGGGTCACGTTTGTCTGGCATACAGCGCTTACACGGGCGGAATCCGGCCAGAACAGCGTGTTGAGCATCAGGGTAAAAGCGGACATTTTTACGCAGCGCGTGGCGGGCGCGACAGGACGGGCGACAAAAGATACCCGTCGTCTGTACGGCAAAGACAAACTGGTTATCAGCACGCAGATCGCGGGCCAGAACTGCCTGCCAGCGATCCTCATCGGTATTAAAGGTTGGATTTTTCATCATCAGCTCCTTTTACAAGCATACATACAGCGTGCCTGAGTGCCAGCGAAGAAAAACCCGCAACCTTGCTTTTTAATTTTTTTCGCTCACCAGGAAGCTGTTGAACTGCGGTGAACTCCAGGTTTTAAAGCCGTCGGCCTCTTTGGTGATCATGTAGACTGCCAGTCCTTCCTGGCGTACCACCTCTTTGGCTTTTTCCGTGCCGAGCACCATCAATCCGGTATCCCAGGCATCGGCTTCCAGTGCTGTTGGGGCAATCACCGTAACGGACACCAGATTATGCTCGATCGGACGCCCTGTTTGCGGATCGATAACATGCGAAATGCGCTTACCGTCGAGTTCGTAATAGTTACGGTAGCTCCCGGAGGTGCTGATACCATGACCATTGATATCCACAATCGCCTGCACGGCGTTTTGCTGGTCGGTTGGTTTTTGAATAGCGACCCGCCAGGGTTTATCACTGGCGTTCATGCCACGGCTGACTAACGCCCCCCCGACAGAAACCAGATAACGCGCGATCCCTTCCTGGGTCATCAGCGCCGCAAGGTGATCCGCCGCGTATCCTTCCCCCACCGTCGACAGATCGACAAACAGATCGGGAATATCTTTTTGCAGATACTGCTGCCCGTACTGATTGATCACCGTCAGATGCTGTAACCCTGTGCGGGCACGGGCATCGTCAATGGCCGCCTGGGCGGGTGTAGTGAGCGGCTGCTTGTTGGGGCCAAACCCCCACAGGTTAACTAACGGCCCCACGGTGACATCCATTGCACCGTTGGTTTTGTAGCCCACGCGCATTGCTTCGGTCACGATATCGGCCATCGCTTCGCTCACCGGCCAGAGGGAGGTGCTTTTAGACAGATTAAAACGCATCAGTGCCGAGTCGTTTTTATAGGTCGAGAGCAGCTGATCGTCAGCATCCAGTTGCGACTGAATTTTGCCGCGCAGTTCTTCAGCGCGTTTCTCATCGAGATTCATCACGCTGACGCGCCAGAATGTGCCCATCGTTTTGCCTTCCAGAACCGTCGCCGCTGGCGCGTCCGTTTTCGCCGGTGGTGTGGAAGAGTCACATGCTGTCAGGAAAAAAAAGGTAGCCAGAAAGCTGGCGCGTAAAAAAGTCATATCCATTCGTTATTATCCTCATGCCTGGGCGGCAAGAGTACACCAAAACGGGGGAATTGTAAGACCCTAAAAAAGACACGAAAAAAGGGGCCAGACGGCCCCTTTGTCATACTGAGAAGCGAATTAGAACTGGTAAACCAGACCCAGCGCTACGATGTCATCAGTACCGATACCAGCCTGTTTGGTGAAGGAGTTGTCATCCAGCAGGTTGATTTTGTAGTCCACATAGGTGGACATGTTTTTGTTGAAGTAGTAAGTCGCACCCACATCAACATATTTCAGCAGATCCTGATCGCCGTAACCTTCGATGTCTTTACCTTTAGACTGCAGGTAAGCCACGGACGGACGCAGGCCGAAGTCGAACTGGTACTGAGCAACCACTTCGAAGTTCTGCGCTTTGTTAGCAAAACCGTAGATGTCGCTGCTGCTCTGAGAGTCACCGAAACGGGTTGCGTTATAGGTCTGAGAGTACTGCGTTGCCAGATAGATGTTGTTAGCATCATATTTCAGGCCACCGGAGTAAACTTCAGCGTGGTCGCCATTACCCAGTGCTGCAGTGTTGTTCTGATCGTAGGTACGTTTGGAAGATGCCATCGCACCACCAATGCTGAAGCCAGCACCCAGGTTGTAGGTCACGGACGCGCCATAACCATCACCGTTCTGTTTCAGGGTGCTACGACCCGTATTGTTTTCACCATCTACGCTGCCGTTTTTGCCCTGATACTGCAGAGCAAAGTTCAGGCCATCAACCAGACCGAAGAAGTCCTGGTTACGGTAGGTCGCTACGCCGTTCGCACGGGATTGCAGGAAGTTATCTGCACCGTAAGTATCGCCACCAAACTCTGGCAGAACGTCAGTCCAGGACGTTACGTCGTAGATCACACCGTAGTTACGGCCGTAATCGAAGGAACCTGCTTCAGCGAATTTCAGACCCGCAAACGCCACACGAGTCCAGGATTTGTTTTCGCTTTCAGCCGTATTACCCTGGATCTGGTATTCCCACTGACCGTAACCCGTCAGTTGATCGTTAACCTGGGTTTCGCCTTTGAAGCCGATACGCATGTAGGTCTGATCTCCGTCAGCACTCTTGTCGTCGGAGAAATAGTGCAGACCATCAACTTTACCGTACAGATCTAATTTGTTGCCATCTTTGTTATAAATTTCAGCCGCATTTGCTGCGCCTGCTACCAGCAGTGCTGGTACCAGGAGGGACAGTACTTTAACTTTCATGTTATTAACCCTCTGTTATATGCCTTATTATTACCACTGCTTACTGGTTAAACATTCTTAACCAGTCGGCAAGTTCATTTTCCTCAAAATTACAGAATAATCCAACACGAATATGATACGAAAACTTTGAAGGTGTTTCATTTTTCAACAAAGATGTTTCATTTTGTAAATTTGAGGGAACTTTTACAAAGCACAAAGAGCTTGAAAATATAGCACTTATAATCAAAAATAAACAAACACCATTAAAAATCAATGAGTTAACAAAACAATCTTTACAGCACTGAATGACAAAACAAAACCACCTGACATCTCTAAAATAACTCCCGCTATCATCATTAACTTTATTTATTACCGTCATTCAGTTTTGAATGTCTGTTTATCCCTAATTCAACCGGATGCTGAGCATTCGGTTTTTTTTTTACCTTTCTTTACGTAAATACCTTTTTTTTGTGCTACCACATGGAAATAATAACGACTATTAACTAAATTACGCCGAAATCATTTCCGTATGCCCGTCATTACTACAAACTTAATTTCTTGTTTATTCGTGCTATTTCCTGACTGATATCGTCCTTTATTTGTACATCTCCCGCCTGCTTGTACACGTTTAAAGCAAGGTGCACTCCCGATATTCTCGGCGGAAAAAGTCGCTTGTTCTCAGACAGTGACGCTGGAAATTCAGTTATTACCCTTTATACTGCCCTATCCCCTTAAAGCGTGGCCATCACGGGTTAAACATATCAATGAGTCAGTCTGAAACCACCGCCTCAAGTAAGTTCTCTCTTCTTCCCGGGAGCATCACCCGTTTCTTTCTTCTGTTGATCATTGTGCTGTTAGTCACGATGGGGGTTATGGTTCAGAGCGCGGTTAACGCCTGGCTGAAGGATAAAAGCTACCAGATCGTTGATATCACGCATGCCGTGCACAAACGTATTGATACCTGGCGCTATGCGACATGGCAGATTTACGACAATATCGCTGCGGCCCCGGCGACATCTTCAGGGGAAGGCCTGCAGGAGACACGTCTTAAGCAAGATGTCTATTACCTCGAAAAGCCCCAGCGTAAGACGGAGGCCCTCATTTTTGGCTCTCACGACAGCGCAACACTTGAGATGACGCAGCGCATTTCAACCTATCTTGATACCCTCTGGGGCGCTGAGACCGTGCCGTGGTCGATGTACTATTTAAACGGTCAGGACAACAGCATGATCCTGATCTCCACGTTGCCGCTAAAAGATCTCTCGTCCGGCTTTAAAGAAACCACAGTGGGCAGCATTGTCGACTCCCGCCGGGCAGAAATGTTGCAGCAGGCTAACGCCCTTGATGAACGCGAGAGCTTCTCTTCGCTGCGCCGTCTGGCCTGGCAAAATGGGCATTACTTTACCCTACGCACCACGTTTAACCAGCCAGGACACCTGGCGACCGTGGTGGCCTTCGACTTGCCCATCAACGATTTGATCCCCCCGGATATGCCGCTGGACAGTTTCCGCCTTGATCCAGACAGCAATACACAGAATATGCGCACTACGCCGGACAAAGAGGCTGTAGAGAGTGTATCCATCTCCTTTAACGGCTCGAAGATTGAAATTGCGTCTTCGCTGAACTCAACCGGCATGCGCCTGGTGTGGCAAGTGCCGTTTGGTACATTGCTGCTCGATACGCTGCAAAACATCCTGTTACCGCTGTTACTGAATATCGGTCTTCTGGCGCTGGCGCTGTTTGGCTACAGCACCTTCCGTTTTCAGCCAGGGCGTCAGAGTGACGCCTCTTCAGTTCCGGCAGGAACCAGCAATGAATTACGCGTGTTACGCGCACTGAACGAAGAGATTATTTCCGTGCTGCCGCTTGGGGTGCTCGTGCACGATCAGGAAGCGAACCGTACGGTGATGAGCAATAAAATTGCCGATCACCTGTTGCCACATCTGAACCTGCAGAACATCACCACGATGGCGGATCAGCATCAGGGGGTGATTCAGGCGACCATTAATAATGAACTGTATGAAATCCGCCAGTTCCGCAGCCAGGTGGCTTCCCGCACACAAATCTTCGTTATCCGCGATCAGGACAGGGAAGTGCTGGTGAATAAAAAGCTCAAACAGGCACAAAGGCTGTATGAGAAAAACCAGCAGGGCCGTGCCGCGTTTATGCAAAATATTGGCGATGCTTTCAAGCAACCGCTTAAAACGCTGGCCACACAGGCGGCGGCGTTGAGCACAGCTGAAAGCCATCAGCTTGCCAGCCAGGCCGACTCACTGGTTCGTCTGGTTGACGAAATCCAGCTTGCGAACATGCTGGAGAATGACATCTGGAAAGGCACCCCAACGCTCTTCTCCATCCAGAATCTGATCGATGAAGTGGTTCCGGATGTACTGCCCATCATTAAGCGCAAAGGGCTACAGCTGCTGATCAACAACGCCTTACCGGCGAATGACGAACGTCATGGCGATCGCGAAGCCCTTCGTCGGATCCTGCTGATGCTGATCCAGTACGCGGTAACCACCACCCAGATTGGCAAAATCACCCTGGAAGTCAGCACCGACGAATCTACGGACGACCGCCTGACGTTCCGCATTCTGGACACTGGCGAAGGCGTCACGGTCAGTGAGATCGATAACCTGCACTTCCCGTTCCTGAACGATACCCAGAGCGATCATTATGGCAAAGCCAATGCGCTGACCTTCTGGCTGTGCGATCAGCTGGCGCGTAAGCTTGGTGGCCACCTGAACATCAAGGCGCGCGAATCGCTTGGCACACGCTACTCTCTGCACGTTAAAATGACCGCCAATCCGCAGGAAGAAGATGAAGAACGCCTGCTGGATGACGTGGTGGTGATGGTCGATGTGACCTCAAATGAGATCCGCAATATCGTGGTTCGCCAGTTAGAAAACTGGGGCGCAGCCTGCATCACGCCGGATGAAAGACTCTCAAGTCAAGAATTTGATCTGTTTTTAACTGATAATCCGTCTAATCTTACTGCCTCCGGCTTGCTTTTAAGCGATGATGAGCCAGGCGTGCGAAAAATCGGCCCTGGCCAGATGCGCGTCAACTTTAATATGAGCAATGCGATGCAGGAAGCTGTACTACAACTTATAGAAGAGCAACTGGCGCAGGAAGAGATACCGGAATCCCCGTTAGGCGGTGATGAAAACGCCGAACTGCATGCCAGCGGTTACTATTCACTCTTTGTTGATACAGTACCAGATGATGTTAAGCGGTTGTATACTGAGTCCGCTGCGAATGATTTCGCGGCGCTGGCACAGACAGCACACCGGCTTAAAGGGGTGTTTGCCATGCTTAATCTGGTTCCCGGCAAGCAGTTATGTGAAACGCTGGAACATCTAATTCGTGAGAAAGATGCCTCTGGCATTGAAAAATACATCAGCGACATTGACGCCTACGTCAACAGCTTGCTGTAGCAAGGTAGCCTTATACATGAACAATATGAACGTAATTATTGCCGATGACCATCCGATTGTACTGTTCGGTATTCGCAAATCACTTGAACAGATCGAGTGGGTGAATGTAGTCGGTGAATTTGAAGACTCTACAGCGCTCATCAATAACCTGCCGAAACTTGATGCACACGTTCTCATTACCGATCTCTCCATGCCCGGGGATAAATACGGTGATGGGATCACGCTCATCAAATACATTAAACGCCATTTCCCGGACATCTCGATCATCGTTCTGACCATGAACAACAACCCGGCGATCCTGAGTGCCGTACTGGATCTGGATATTGAAGGGATTGTCCTTAAGCAGGGTGCTCCAACCGATCTGCCAAAAGCACTTGCAGCACTGCAGAAAGGCAAGAAGTTCACCCCTGAAAGCGTTTCACGTCTGCTGGAAAAAATCAGCGCGGGTGGCTACGGTGACAAACGCCTGTCACCAAAAGAGAGCGAAGTGCTGCGCCTGTTCGCTGAAGGTTTCCTGGTCACCGAGATTGCCAAGAAACTGAACCGCAGCATTAAGACTATCAGCAGCCAGAAGAAATCCGCGATGATGAAACTGGGTGTGGACAACGATATTGCCCTGCTGAACTATCTCTCCTCCGTGACGCTGAGTGCAACGGACAAGGATTGATCGTCAGCGAGTGAGCGGCCTGATGCCCTCACCCCGGCCCTCTCCCACAGGGAGAGGGAGAACAAACAAAAAAGGCCCTTATGGGCCTTTTTTATGTCCGCGTTTTTCTTACGCGATCGGCATAAATTGACAGCGTCTGTTTGAGAACGTCCAGCGTAACCGGCTTCGACAGACAACTGTCCATGCCTGATTCCAGACACCGCTGTTTCTCTTCCGCCAGAGCATTTGCCGTCACGCCCACAACGGGCAGCGTCAGCCCAAGCTGACGAATGCGCTGCGTCAGGCGATAACCGTCCATATTCGGCATGTTGACGTCGCTGAGCACAATATCAATATGGTTCTTACTCAGCACATTCAGCGCATCCACGCCGTCATTGGCGGTTTTACACTGGTAACCCAATGAACCAAGCTGGTCGGCCAGCAGACGACGGTTGATAGGATGGTCGTCCACCACCAGAATCATCATATCGTCGTTCGCCGGTGTCAGAGAGTCCGGTGACGGCAATGCGGCCGTGCCCTCGCCGTCTTCCAGCTGCACGCTGTAAATGTGCGCCAGCAAACCTAACAGCTCATGCGGCGTTGCCACACTATGCAACCATTCCCCCGGAACATGCTCAAGCGGAATGCCGATGTGACGACGACAGAAGATCACCGTCCCTCGTCCCTGCCATGTCTGTTTCTGCATGCCATCCGTGATGAGCATATCATCCGCATCCGGCGTCTGACCTTCATAACGGGATACCCCCACACCACTCTGAATGAGCAGTGCCGTCAGGTAATCATTCAGCGATGCGTTATGCACCGCCAGCCAGCAGTGTTTACCTCTCAACCCATCGACCGTTGTTTTAGCCGGATACTGCGCCGAATAGAGCGGAATACGGATGGTGAACTGGCTTCCCATACCTGGCTCAGTATCCACGGAGATATCTCCGTCCATCATGCTGATCAGCTTCTCACAGATCGCCAGACCCAGCCCGGTGCCCTGGAAGTTACGCTGCACACCGGTCCCCACCTGGAAGAACGGATCAAACAGACGAACCACTTCCTTCGCCGGAATACCCACTCCCGTATCCCGCACGCGAATACTCAGGTAGTCCCCTGCCCGACACACGTGCAACACAATACAGCCGACGTCGGTAAATTTGATGGCGTTGCTGAGCAGGTTAGAGATGACTTGTTGCAGGCGCATCGGATCGCCCTGTAGCGTCAGCGGCACATCCGGTTCGATAAAGCAGTAAAGTCCCAGCTGCTTACGCACCACCAGCGGCATATAGTTGGCGCTGATATGGTTCATCACCTCGCGTGGAGAGAACTCACGCGGCTCAATTTTCAGCTGCTCGGACTCAATTTTAGAGAAGTCGAGAATATCGCTGATGATTTTCAGCAGCAGGCTTGAGGAGTTGTTCATCGCCGTCACCAGCCTGTCGACCCCTTTCGGCAGTTCTTTGGTCTGCAGCAGATCGAGGTTACCGATAATCCCGTACAGCGGAGTACGTAATTCGTGGCTGACGGTGGCAAGGAACATGGATTTCGACTGGCTGGCTTGTTCCGCCGCCTGCGCCATATCCTGTAATGACTCCTCCATCTTCACGCGCGCAGAAACATCCACCAGCACGCAAATCGCCACGTTTTCGTTACGATAACGCGAGTGAACAAAGCTAATTTGCAGGTTAGTGTGGGTGCTGGTGAGTACGTCCACAAAGTTAACCTGCTGCCCGCAGATAATCTGCGTCAACCGCTGTCTGTCTTCATGCGTCAGCATGTTCAGGTAGTTATGTGCCAGCTCGTTACTGAGGATGTTCGTGCCGTCCTGCGTGCGCAGGATACAGATCCCCACCGGGGCGGAGGCGACAATTTTACGGTTAAACTGCTCGTGCTCCTCCATTCTCTGGGCGTCATTTTCGGCGGGGATAAAGATCTTCCGCTCGTACATGCGAGCCAGTGTAAACAACACGATACCCACCAGCACATTCAGCAAAATGGCGTTCAGGATCAGAATGCGAATGCGCTCCAGCACCATATCGACAGGCAGCGAATAGACAATACTCAGCGACGATGGCGGTAAGCTTTTCTTCAACACCAGCTCACGGAAGCCCGAGGTGTAGCCAAACCACGAACGCTCCTGCATCCAGTGTGGATCGACTTGCAAACGGTTCTCTGGCCCGGTGAGTGAAATCAGGGGATGACCGTTTTCATCCAGAATAGTCACGCCCATCGGCAGGCTGCCCGGCGTGAAGAAGTTTTCCATGCGGATGGTCTGTTCAATGCCCATCAATGCCTGCAGGCGATTACCCAAATACACCGGCGTCAGGGCATAGAAATACCCGACGCCCATGCGTGGCCCCTGGCTTATCCAGAAGATATTATTACTGCGTTCATCCTGAGGGGCATTACGGTATTTCACTATGCGCTCGTGCAGGCTCTTTAGCGCATCATCGCGCTCGACGGGCATATCGCGCAGGCCAAAATCGGCCATACAGAGGTTTTCACTGCCAATCAGGAAAACGCGGTTCAGGTCATAGGCCGCAGAAAAGTTGTCACGCCAGTAGCGCATAAACCACGCGAGTGATTCCAGCGAGCCGCGCCAGGCATTGCCCATCGCCGAACAATCCGAATCCGGGAACAGCGGCTCGAAATCCGGGACTTCCGTTTTGTCATCACGCCCACGGATGGCAAGGATGCCGTTCTCTGCCGTCAGGCGGTTTTCGGCAATGTACTTCAGTTCCTTCATCACGTCAGACGTTCGCTGAATATAGCGCTGAGCCTGATCGGAGCTTAAGTTGAACTCCTGACGGATCTCCGATTCTTTCTGGTGCAACGCATTAACGATGTAAAACACCGAGAACAACGCCACCAGCAACCAAAGCAATAGCGCCAGCGCCCGAAACAGATAGCGAGAGACTTTCAGCGTGGTACGAAAGGAGACGAGGTATTTCAAAGGGGCGAGGCTCCGCCGTCGGGGTCAACAAGAATGTGGTTAAGGTAGCGGTAAACGCGCCAGGTCGCAACGTTCACTTATCTGCATCTGCAAAAGAAAAGGGCCGGAATCCGGCCCTTTTTACATCAGGAGACATTACTCGTCAGCGTCATCCGCTGCATCATCGTCAGTGTCCGCTTCCGGCGCGATGTCATCATCACCTTCCGCTACGCTACCGTCGATGGAATCGAGCTCTTCGTCATCCACTGGCTCAGCAACACGTTGCAGACCCACGACGTTTTCATCTTCCGCAGTACGGATGAGAATAACACCCTGGGTGTTACGACCAACCACGCTGATCTCGGAAACGCGCGTACGCACCAGCGTACCGGCATCAGTGATCATCATAATCTGGTCGGTATCATCTACCTGCACCGCGCCCACAACAGAACCGTTGCGCTCGGTAACCTTGATAGAGATAACGCCTTGCGTGCCACGAGACTTGGTCGGGTATTCGCTTTCTGCCGTACGTTTACCGTAGCCATTCTGCGTCACGGTCAGGATGGCACCTTCGCCACGCGGAACGATCAGGGAAACAACAGAGTCTTCACCCGCCAGTTTGATGCCGCGAACGCCGGTCGCAGTACGCCCCATTGCGCGCACTGCGTTCTCTTTAAAGCGCACCACTTTACCGGCGGCAGAGAACAGCATCACCTCATCAGAACCGGAGGTCAGATCCACGCCAATCAGCTCGTCGCCTTCGTTCAGGTTCACCGCGATAATACCGGCAGAACGTGGACGGCTGAACTCGGTCAGCGCAGTTTTCTTCACGGTACCGCTGGCGGTTGCCATAAAGACGTTTACGCCTTCTTCGTACTCGCGTACTGGCAGGATGGCGGTGATACGTTCGTTCGCTTCCAGCGGCAGCAGGTTAACGATTGGACGACCACGCGCGCCACGGCTCGCTTCCGGCAGCTGATAGACTTTCATCCAGTACAGACGACCACGGCTTGAGAAGCAGAGGATCGTGTCATGGGTGTTCGCCACCAGCAGACGGTCAATAAAGTCTTCTTCTTTAATACGTGCCGCAGATTTGCCTTTACCGCCACGACGCTGTGCTTCGTAGTCGGTCAATGGCTGATACTTCACATAGCCCTGGTGAGACAGGGTGACCACCACATCTTCGCGGTTGATCAGATCTTCAATGTTGATATCAGAGCTGTTCGCGGTGATTTCGGTGCGACGCTCATCGCCGAACTGTTCACGTACCAGTTCCAGCTCTTCGCGGATCACTTCCATCAGGCGCTCTGCGCTACCGAGGATATGCAGCAACTCAGCAATCTGCTCCAGCAGTTCTTTGTATTCGTCGAGCAGTTTTTCATGCTCAAGGCCGGTCAGTTTCTGCAGACGCAGATCCAGAATCGCCTGGGCTTGCTGTTCAGTCAGGTAGTACTGACCGTCACGCACGCCGAATTCCGGCTCCAGCCACTCAGGACGCGCAGCGTTATCGCCCGCACGTTCCAGCATCGCCGCCACGTTGCCCAGATCCCACGAACGCGCAATCAGGGCTGCTTTTGCTTCAGCCGGCGTTGGCGCACGGCGAATCAGCTCGATGATTGGGTCGATGTTTGCCAGTGCAACGGCCAGTGCTTCAAGGATATGCGCACGGTCACGCGCTTTGCGCAGTTCGAAGATGGTACGACGGGTCACCACTTCACGGCGGTGACGCACAAACGCGCTCAGGATCTCTTTCAGGTTCATGATCTTCGGCTGACCGTGGTGCAGCGCCACCATGTTGATACCGAAGGAGACCTGAAGCTGAGTCTGGGAGTACAGGTTGTTCAGAACAACTTCACCCACCGCGTCGCGTTTGATTTCAATCACGATGCGCATACCGTCTTTGTCAGACTCGTCACGCAGCGCGCTGATACCTTCAACACGTTTTTCTTTTACCAGCTCGGCGATTTTTTCAATCAGACGCGCCTTGTTCACCTGATACGGGATCTCGTGAACAATGATGGTTTCACGGCCGGTTTTGGC
The DNA here is from genome assembly GCF_046622475.1 of Enterobacter sp. LM3. Classification (NCBI taxonomy): domain Bacteria; kingdom Pseudomonadati; phylum Pseudomonadota; class Gammaproteobacteria; order Enterobacterales; family Enterobacteriaceae; genus Enterobacter; species Enterobacter sp. LM3. The sequence continues at coordinate 34,358 of NZ_JBJURN010000004.1, forward strand.
GTCCGCTTCCACTTCAGCGCGGGCACGGATGTAAATCTTGCCGCGACCGGTGCGGTACGCTTCTTCAATACCACGACGACCGTTGATGATCGCCGCCGTCGGGAAGTCCGGCCCCGGGATGTGTTCCATCAGCCCTTCAATGCTGATGTCTTCATCGTCGATATAGGCCAGGCAGCCGTTAATCACTTCCGTAATGTTGTGCGGCGGAATGTTGGTTGCCATACCGACGGCGATACCTGACGAACCGTTAACCAACAGGTTCGGGATCTTGGTAGGCATGACATCAGGGATTCGCTCGGTGCCGTCGTAGTTATCGACGAAATCAACGGTCTCTTTTTCCAGGTCGGCCATCAGCTCGTGAGCGATTTTCGACATACGGATTTCCGTATAACGCATCGCCGCCGCGGAGTCGCCATCAACAGAACCAAAGTTACCCTGACCATCTACCAGCATGTAACGCAAGGAGAATGGCTGTGCCATACGGACGATGGTGTCATACACGGCAATATCACCATGCGGGTGATATTTACCGATGACGTCACCCACGACACGGGCAGATTTTTTGTAGGCTTTATTCCAGTCATTGCCCAATACGTTCATGGCGTATAGTACGCGACGGTGTACCGGCTTCAGGCCATCGCGGACGTCCGGCAGCGCACGGCCAACAATGACCGACATCGCATAGTCCAGATAGGAGCTCTTCAGCTCTTCCTCGATGTTAACCGGTGTAATTTCTCTCGCAAGGTCGCTCATCTAACCGCTATCCCTCTACTGTATCCCGGATTCAAAGGTCGCAAATTATAACACAGCCGCGGTGATTGAGGTAAACCAATAAGCTTTATTCACCCGCGCGGGCTGATATACTCCGAAGTCTTGCTAAATAAGGAGTAAAAGCGTCCATGAATGCCGAAAAATCCCCGGTGGCTCACAACGTTGACCATGAAGAGATTGCCAAATTCGAAGCGGTGGCGTCCCGCTGGTGGGATCTCGAAGGTGAGTTTAAACCTCTGCACCGCATTAACCCGCTGCGTCTGGGCTATATCGCGGAGCGTTCCGGCGGACTATTCGGTAAGAAAGTCCTCGACGTTGGCTGCGGCGGCGGCATCCTGGCAGAAAGCATGGCGCGTGAAGGGGCAACCGTCACCGGCCTGGACATGGGGTTTGAACCGCTGCAGGTGGCGCGTCTGCATGCGCTGGAATCCGGCGTCCAGGTGGAATATGTGCAGGAAACCGTTGAAGCACACGCGGCAAAGCACGCACATCAATACGATGTGGTGACCTGCATGGAGATGCTGGAACACGTACCCGACCCGCAGTCCGTGGTCAATGCCTGTGCAAAACTGATTAAGCCTGGCGGTCAGGTCTTCTTCTCTACGATCAACCGTAATGGCAAAGCCTGGCTGATGGCCGTGGTGGGTGCGGAGTATGTGCTGCGCATGGTGCCAAAAGGTACACACGACGTGAAGAAATTCATTAAGCCTGCTGAGTTATTGAGCTGGGTTGACCAGACGTGGCTCAAAGAGCAGCACATAACCGGGCTGCATTACAATCCATTAACGGACAAATTTAAGCTCGCGCCGGGTGTGGATGTTAATTATATGTTGCACACAACAGCCAAAAACGACTAACGTCATCAAATATTCTTATAAAGATTGCGCGACATCATGTTGCGCAATTTTGACCTCTCGTTGAAGAAATCAGCACTCGATCAAATTTTGAATTTTTTTTCTTAATTATTGACATGTCTTCCAGGCCTTACGGTACGAGGACTTAGCCTTTTTTACCCTTTCACAACCTCAATTTAACGTCAAAATCAACCCTTGTGCTGAAAAGAATCCTTACTAGAATACTCACCATATAGCGTTTTTCTTATCGCAAAACCCCTACATGTAGTATTTATCCACAGAGTTAGTCACAAGACGGACCTGTGGATAAACGGGGGGATATTTTTTATTTCACGGACAGGTAAAAACCCACATGAATCAGAGTCTGCTGGTGACAAAGCGCGACGGTACTACCGAGCGTATCAATCTGGACAAAATCCATCGAGTTCTCGACTGGGCAGCAGAAGGACTGAACAACGTATCTATCTCCCAGGTTGAACTGCGTTCCCATATCCAGTTCTACGATGGCATCAAAACGTCTGATATCCATGAAACCATCATCAAGGCTGCGGCGGATCTGATCTCCCGCGAAGCACCGGATTATCAGTACCTCGCTGCACGTCTGGCGATTTTCCACCTGCGTAAAAAAGCCTACGGCCAGTTCGAGCCGCCAAAGCTTTACGCTCACGTGGTGAAAATGGTTGAGCTGGGCAAATACGACACGCATCTGCTGGAAGACTATACGGAAGAAGAGTTCGAGCAGATGAACGGGTTTATCGATCACTGGCGCGACATGAACTTCTCCTACGCGGCGGTGAAGCAGCTCGAAGGTAAATACCTGGTTCAGAACCGTGTGACCGGCGAAATCTACGAGAGCGCTCAGTTCCTCTATATTCTGGTAGCCGCCTGCCTGTTCTCAAACTACCCGCGTGACACCCGTCTGGAATACGTGAAGCGTTTCTACGATGCGGTTTCCACGTTCAAAATTTCTCTGCCAACGCCAATTATGTCTGGCGTGCGTACCCCTACCCGTCAGTTCAGCTCCTGCGTACTGATCGAGTGTGGTGACAGCCTGGATTCCATCAATGCCACGTCCAGCGCGATTGTGAAATACGTCTCCCAGCGTGCCGGTATCGGCATCAACGCGGGCCGTATCCGTGCGCTGGGCAGCCCAATTCGCGGCGGTGAAGCGTTCCACACCGGCTGTATCCCGTTCTACAAGCACTTCCAGACAGCGGTGAAATCCTGCTCTCAGGGCGGCGTGCGTGGCGGTGCTGCGACCCTGTTCTACCCAATGTGGCACCTGGAAGTCGAAAGCCTGCTGGTACTGAAAAACAACCGTGGCGTTGAAGGCAACCGCGTGCGTCACATGGACTACGGTGTGCAGATCAACAAGCTGATGTACACCCGTCTGCTGAAAGGTGAAGAGATCACTCTGTTCAGCCCGTCCGACGTCCCGGGTCTGTACGATGCGTTCTTCGCCGATCAGGACGAATTCGAGCGCCTGTACACCCAATACGAAAAAGACGACAGCATCCGCAAGCAGCGCGTGAAAGCGGTGGAACTGTTCTCCCTGATGATGCAGGAACGTGCTTCTACTGGCCGTATCTACATCCAGAACGTTGACCACTGCAACACCCACAGCCCGTTCGATCCAGTGGTTGCGCCAGTGCGCCAGTCTAACCTGTGCCTGGAAATTGCCCTGCCGACCAAACCGCTGGAAGACGTGAACGACCAGAACGGTGAAATCGCCCTGTGTACACTGTCTGCGTTCAACCTGGGTGCGATTAAGAGCCTGGACGAGCTGGAAGAGCTGGCCGTGCTGGCCGTTCGCGCGCTTGATGCCCTGCTGGACTACCAGGATTACCCAATCCCGGCGGCAAAACGCGGTGCAATGGGCCGTCGTACCCTGGGTATTGGCGTGATCAACTTTGCGTACTGGCTGGCGAAACACGGTAAGCGTTACTCCGACGGCAGCGCGAACAACCTGACCCATGAAACGTTTGAAGCTATTCAGTATTACCTGCTGAAAGCCTCCAACGAGCTGGCAAAAGAGCAAGGCGCGTGCCCGTGGTTCAACGAAACCACCTATGCGAAAGGCATTCTGCCGATCGATACCTATAAAAAAGACCTGGATGCGATTGCTAACGAGCCGCTGCACCTGGACTGGGAAGCCCTGCGTGAGTCCATCAAGACGCACGGCCTGCGTAACTCCACGCTCTCTGCCCTGATGCCGTCTGAGACCTCTTCACAGATCTCTAACGCCACCAACGGTATCGAGCCACCGCGCGGCCACGTCAGCATCAAAGCGTCGAAAGACGGTATCCTGCGTCAGGTGGTGCCAGACTACGAGTTGCTGAAAGACAACTACGAGCTGCTGTGGGAAATGCCGAACAACGACGGTTACCTGCAGCTGGTGGGTATCATGCAGAAGTTTATCGACCAGTCGATCTCTGCCAATACCAACTATGACCCGACGCGCTTCCCGTCAGGCAAGGTTCCGATGCAACAACTGCTGAAAGACCTGCTCACCGCCTATAAATTTGGCGTGAAAACGCTGTACTATCACAACACCCGTGATGGTGCGGAAGACGCGCAGGACGACCTGGCACCTTCTATCCAGGACGATGGCTGCGAAAGCGGCGCATGTAAGATCTAATGAAGGGCGGGGATATCCCCGCCTTTATTTCGTAAGACAGGACCCCAATTCATGGCATACACCACCTTTTCACAGACGAAAAACGACCAGCTCAAAGAGCCGATGTTCTTCGGCCAGCCGGTCAACGTGGCACGCTACGATCAGCAAAAGTATGACATTTTCGAAAAGCTGATTGAAAAGCAACTCTCCTTCTTCTGGCGTCCGGAAGAAGTTGACGTTTCCCGCGATCGTATTGATTTCCAGGCGCTGCCGGATCACGAAAAGCATATCTTCATCAGCAACCTGAAGTATCAGACGCTGCTGGACTCCATTCAGGGACGTAGTCCGAACGTAGCGCTGCTGCCGCTGATCTCCATTCCTGAACTGGAAACCTGGGTGGAAACCTGGGCGTTTTCTGAGACGATCCACTCCCGTTCTTACACCCATATCATCCGCAACATCGTGAACGATCCGGCGGTGGTGTTTGACGATATCGTCACTAACGAGCAGATCCAGAAGCGTGCGGAAGGTATTGCGCACTACTACGACACACTTATCGAGATGACCAGCTACTGGCATCTGCTGGGTGAAGGTACCCACAATGTGAACGGTAAAACCGTCACCGTGAACCTGCGTGCGCTGAAAAAACAGCTGTATCTCTGCCTGATGAGCGTGAACGCGCTGGAAGCGATTCGCTTCTACGTCAGCTTCGCCTGCTCCTTCGCGTTTGCCGAACGCAAGCTGATGGAAGGCAATGCCAAGATCATTCGCCTGATTGCCCGTGACGAAGCCCTGCACCTGACCGGAACTCAGCACATGCTGAACCTGCTGCGCAGTGGCACCGACGACCCGGAAATGGCGGAAATCGCCGAAGAGTGCAAACAGGAGTGCTACGACCTGTTCGTGCTGGCCGCGCAGCAAGAGAAAGAGTGGGCAGACTACCTGTTCCGCGACGGTTCAATGATTGGTCTGAACAAAGACATCCTGTGCCAGTATGTTGAGTACATCACCAACATCCGTATGCAGGCCGTCGGTCTTGACCTGCCATTCCAGACGCGTTCTAACCCAATCCCGTGGATCAACACCTGGCTGGTGTCCGATAACGTGCAGGTTGCACCGCAGGAAGTGGAAGTGAGTTCTTACCTGGTGGGTCAGATTGACGCGGAAGTGGATACTGACGACCTGAGTAACTTCCAACTCTGATGACACGCGTAACGCTCAGTCTTTCCGGTACAGAAGTGCTGTGCCGGGAAGAGCACCCTTCTCTGCTGGTGGCGCTTGAAGCCCATCAGGTTGAGGTAGAGTACCAGTGTCGTGCCGGGTATTGCGGCTCCTGTCGCTGCCGTCTGGTTGCAGGCCAGGTGGACTGGCTGACTGAACCACTGGCCTTTATCAACGAAGGGGAAATTTTGCCCTGCTGCTGCCGGGCAAAAGGGGATATTGAGATCGAGATGTGATTGTGTCGGGTGGCGCTTCACTTACCCGACCTACAAAACCGCAGTTCGTAGGCCGGGTCAGGCGCAGTCGCCACCCGGCAACTTCAGCGCTTATCCTTCAGAAAGCTCACCGCTTTATCCGGGAAATCCGTAAACAACCCGTCCACACCTGCCTGGTTATACAACACGTCATAAAGCTGATCCACGTTTGTCGCATAGTCCGGCAGCTTATCGGCACGCACCGTATACGGATGCACCTGCATCTTGCTGGCATGCGCCTCTTTCACCATTGCCGTCAGCTTCACGTGACCCGGTGTTGAACCTTCCGCCACCAGCATATGGTAGTCCGGGCCGATACCATCCGCGTACTGCGCAATCTGCTTCATCGCGCCTGGCGTAAACATCCAGTCGTAATTGTAATTCACCCACTTCCCGTCCGGCTGCTTCTCCTGGGTTTCATTCCAGTCGGTGTACGCAATCAACTGCACCAGATTGAGGTTCATCCCCATCTTCGGCTCCAGCTCGGTTTTGATGCGCTTCAGTTCAGCGGTATCAAAACACTGCAGGTAGACCTTGTCCTTCTTGCTGGTGTAGCCATACTGCTTCAGCACTGCCAGCGTTTTCGCGGCAATATCTTTGCCTTCCTGGTGATGGAACCACGGCGCTTTGATTTCCGGGTAGATACCGATATTTTTGCCCGTTGAGTGGTTCAGTCCCTGAACGAACTCAATCTCCTCTTCGAAGGTATGGATGCGGAAATCAGACTTGCCCATCGGGAAACGTCCCGGATAGACCTGCACCTTCTTACCGTCTTTAATCTCGAAGCCTTCGGTAAACTTCAGCGAGCGGATTTCCGCCAGTGTGAAATCAATCGCATAGTAGCGGCCATCTTTACGGGCGCGATCCGGAAAACGTTCGGCCACGTCCGTCACGCGGTCAAGGTAGTGGTCATGCAGAACGACCAGCTGGTCATCCCTGGTCATCACCAGATCCTGCTCCAGATAATCAGCGCCCTGCGCGTAGGCCATCGCTTTTGCCGGCAGGGTATGCTCCGGCAGATAACCGCTCGCACCACGGTGAGCGATCACAATTTTATCGGCTGCCAGCGCAGAGCCCGTCATCAAACCTGCCAGCAGCAGGCCGGTAGCCAGGTGGGTCAATTTCATCATAATTCTCCTTATTGACGACGCGCCTGCACGTCGGCGTGGTGACGTCTTTCCCCAATCATCACGACAACCAGCAGCAGTACCGCCAGCACGCTACCGCCAATCATCACCATAAAGCCGCCGTCCCAGCCGAAGAAGTCAACGGTATAGCCCACGATGGCGCTTGCCGCGACCGAGCCGCCCAGGTAACCGAACAGGCCGGTAAAACCTGCCGCCGTGCCAGCCGCTTTTTTCGGAGCCAGCTCCAGCGCGTGCAGACCAATCAGCATAACCGGGCCGTAAATCAGGAAGCCGATGACAATCATACAGGCCATGTCCACGCCCGGGTTACCCGCCGGGTTGAGCCAGTAAACGACGGTGGCAATGGTCACCAGGGTCATAAAGAAGACGCCCGTCGCACCGCGGTTGCCTTTGAAGACTTTGTCCGACATCCAGCCGCAGATCAGCGTGCCCGGAATACCGGCATATTCATACAGGAAATAGGCCCAGGAGGATTTATCCAGCGCGAAGTGTTTCACTTCTTTCAGGTAGGTCGGCGACCAGTCGAGGATGCCGTAACGCAGCAGGTAAACGAACACGTTAGCCACTGCGATGTACCACAGCAGTTTGTTTGGCAGCACGTACTTCATGAAGATCTGTTTTGCCGTCAGCTCTTCTTCATTTTGTTCGCTGTAATCATCCGGGTAGTCGTTTTTGTACTCTTCAATCGGCGGCAGGCCACAGGACTGCGGCGTGTCACGCATCATCGCAAAGGCAAAAATCGCCACCACGACCGCGCCAAAGGCTGGCATATAGAGTGCGGCTTTCCAGTCGTTAAACCAGGCCATCCCCAGCAGGAACAGCAGTGGCGGAATGCCCCCGCCCACGTTATGGGCACAGTTCCACACGGACACCACGCCGCCACGCTCTTTCTGCGACCACCAGTGCACCATCGTACGCCCGCAGGGTGGCCATCCCATTCCCTGGAACCAGCCGCATAAGAACAACAGCACGAACATAATGGCGATGCTGGAGGTCGCCCACGGCACAAAGCCCATAAACAGCATCACCGCTGCCGCCAGAATCAGACCGGCTGGCAGGAACACGCGCGGATTCGAGCGATCCGACACAGAGCCCATGATGAATTTAGAAAAACCGTACGCGATAGAGATCCCCGACAGCGCGAACCCCAGATCGCCACGTGAAAAGCCCTGCTCCACCAGATACGGCATGGCAAGCGTAAAGTTTTTGCGTACGAGGTAATACGCCGCATAGCCGAAGAAAATCCCGAGAAAGATTTGCCAACGCAGACGGCGGTAAAGCGGATCTATTTCTGCCTCTGGCAGACGCGCCTGATGCGGCGCAGGTTTGAAGATACTGAGCATGACAGCCTCCGTGGCCTATGTATTGAATTTTCGGGGGTTTAACTGCCCCACGACTCCAGAGAGGCGGCGATGTTAAGAAATCACAGTGATTGTTACTGTGAATCAACGCACAGATTGTTACAGAAATATGACAATACGCGCAAAAAAGCGCATGAAATCACGTTCCACTTTCGAATTGCGCTCGATTATGTTCGAAATCAAACAAACCACAGTTTTGATGTGGCTAAATGGTAAAAAAACGAACACGAGGGAAGACAATGACAATTCACGATCCTCGCTACAGCGATGTGATTATCATTGGTGGTGGTGCGACCGGTGCCGGGATCGCGCGTGATTGCGCACTGCGCGGGTTAAGCGTTACGCTTCTGGAACGTCATGATATTGCGACGGGTGCAACCGGACGCAATCATGGCCTGCTGCACAGCGGCGCACGCTATGCCGTCACCGATGGCGAATCCGCACGCGAGTGCATTGCCGAAAACCAAATCCTCCGACGCATCGCCCGCCACTGCATCGAGCCGACCGACGGTCTGTTCATCACGCTTCCCGAAGACGACCTGGCATTTCAGTCGACGTTTATAACCGCGTGCCGCGCGGCGGGTATTCAGGCTGAAGCTATCGACCCTGCCCTCGCGCGTCGTATCGAGCCTTCCGTTAACCCGATGCTGACCGGTGCAGTTAAAGTCCCTGACGGTACCGTTGATCCCTTTCGCCTGACCGCCGCCAATATGCTGGATGCCCGCGAGCACGGGGCGCGTATTCTGACCGGACACCAGGTAACGGGACTGATCCGCCAGGGAAATACCGTCCGTGGTGTACGCGTTTTCGACACGCAATATCAGGAACACAGCGAGTTGTATGCCAGCGTGGTCGTCAATGCCGCGGGGATCTGGGGGCAGCACATTGCAGAATACGCGGAACTGTCCATCCGCATGTTCCCGGCCAAGGGTTCACTGCTGATCCTCGATCACCGTATTAATAACCATGTGATCAACCGCTGCCGTAAACCCTCCGACGCCGATATTCTGGTGCCCGGCGACACCATTTCGCTCATCGGCACCACCTCAACTCACGTCGACTACAGCGAGATCGACGACAACCGGGTAACGGCTGAAGAGGTTGACATTCTGCTTCGTGAAGGGGAAAAACTGGCTCCCGTGATGGCCCAGACCCGCATTCTTCGCGCTTACGCGGGCGTGCGCCCGCTGGTGGCCAGCGATAACGACCCAAGCGGACGCAACGTCAGCCGCGGTATCGTGCTGCTCGATCACGCACAACGTGATGGCATGGAGGGTTTTATCACCATTACGGGCGGCAAGCTGATGACCTATCGCCTGATGGCGCAATGGGCCACCGATGCCGTCTGCCGCAAACTTGGCAACACCGGGCCCTGCGTAACGGCGGAGCAACCGTTGCCCGGTTCGCGCCAGACGACCGAAACCACGTTGCAAAAGATCATCTCTCTGCCCGCCCCCCTGCGCGGCTCGGCCATCTATCGCCACGGCGACAGAACGCCGCAGTGGCTGGGTGAAGGGCGTCTTAGCCGCAGCCTGGTGTGCGAGTGTGAAGCCGTTACCGCCGGTGAAGTGCAATATGCCGTGGAGAACCTGACTGTCAATAATCTGCTCGATTTACGTCGCCGCACCCGCGTCGGAATGGGAACCTGTCAGGGCGAACTGTGTGCCTGCCGCGCCGCCGGGCTGCTGCAACGTTTTCACGTCACCACCGCCACCCAGTCGCTTGCACAACTCAGCGATTTTTTAAACGAGCGCTGGAAAGGTATTCAGCCTGTCGCCTGGGGTGATGCCCTGCGCGAAAGCGAGTTTACCCGCTGGGTCTATCAGGGACTTTGCGGTCTTGAGAAGGAACAACACGATGAAATTTGATACCACGATCGTCGGCGGCGGACTGGCGGGTTTACTCTGTGGCATCAGGCTCACGAAACAGGGGCTGCGCTGCGCCATTATCACCCGGGGTCAGAGCGCCCTGCATTTCTCGTCTGGCTCTCTGGATCTGCTGGACGCCGCATACCACGACACGCTGCCGCCAGAACATCCCTATAGCCTGACTGGCATGCACAATATTCCCCACTTCGCCCATGAAGCGGAACGGCTTCTGGCGGAGTGTGGCGCGCGGTTACAGGGCAATGCCCGGCAAAATCATCAGCGCGTCACACCGCTTGGTACCCTGCGATCCGCCTGGCTCAGTCCGGAAGAGGTTCCCGTCGCGCCCGTCAGCGCAGCGCGCGTGCTGGTGGTTGGGATCAGCGGTTTTCTTGATTTCCAGCCCCATCTCGCGGCGGCATCGCTCTGCCAACAAGGCGTTAATGCAGAGACAGCGGAGATAGACCTTCCTGAGCTTGATGTCCTGCGCGACAACCCAAGCGAGTTTCGGGCGGTGAATATCGCCCGGCTGCTGGATAATGAGGACAAATGGCCACTGCTGTATGACGCGCTCAGGCCGCTCGGTGAAAAATGTGACGCGCTGTTTATGCCTGCCTGCTTTGGTCTGACGGACAACCGCCTCTGGCGCTGGCTGTCGGATCGCCTGCCCTGCACTCTCGGCTTACTGCCAACGCTTCCCCCTTCCGTACCCGGCATTCGCCTGCATAACCAGCTTCAGCGCCAGTTTATTGCTCAGGGCGGCGTGTGGATGGCGGGTGACGAAGTGAAAAAAATCACCCTCACGGAGGATGCGGTGAGCGAAATCTGGACGCGCAACCACGGTGATATCCCCCTTCGCACACGATTTGCAGTGCTGGCCAGCGGCAGCTTCTTCAGTAACGGGTTACTGAGCAGCCGCGAGGGCATCCGGGAGGCCATTCTGGGACTGGATGTGCGGCAAAGCCCCTCCCGTGCAGACTGGTATCAGAGTGATTTCTTTGCCCCACAGCCCTGGCAACAGTTTGGGGTCATCGTCGATGAACATCTGCATCCGCAGCTCGCAGGCACCCCCATCAATAATCTCTATGCCATCGGCTCGATTCTGGGGGGTTACGATCCCATCACTCAGGGCTGTGGCGGCGGTGTCTGCGCCGTGACGGCACTCTATGTTGCCGGACAAATCTGCCAACGCGTGGAGGCGGAACAATGAACGATACCCGTTTTGAAAGCTGCATTAAATGCACGGTCTGTACGACGGTCTGTCCGGTCAGCGGCGTGAACCCGAATTATCCTGGCCCGAAACAGGCCGGACCGGACGGGGAACGTCTGCGCCTGAAGGACGGCGCGCTGTATGATGAAGCGCTGAAATACTGCATCAACTGCAAACGCTGTGAAGTTGCGTGCCCGTCGGATGTCAAAATCGGCGATATCATCCAGCGCGCCCGCGCGCGTTATAGCAGCCAAAAACCGACGCTGCGCGATGCCATTCTTAGCCATACCGACCTGATGGGCACGGTGTCGACACCTTTCGCCCCATTGGTGAATGCCGCCACATCGCTGAAACCGGTGCGCCAGTTGCTTGATGCGACGCTTAAGATAGACCATCACCGCAGCCTGCCAAAATATTCTCACGGTACCTTCCGTCGCTGGTACAAGTCCGTGGCGACAGAACAGGCGCAGTTTACCGATCAGGTTGCCTTCTTCCACGGCTGCTACGTGAACTACAACCATCCGCAGCTGGGTAAAGACCTGCTGAAAGTGCTGAACGCAATGGGAACAGGCGTGCAGTTGCTTAACAAGGAGAAGTGCTGCGGTGTTCCGCTGATTGCCAACGGTTTTACCGACAAGGCACGCAAACAGGCCAAAAGCAACGTCACATCCCTGCGTGAGGCGATTGTCGACAAAGGTATTCCGGTACTGGCGACCTCCTCAACCTGTACCTTCACGCTACGCGATGAGTACCCACATCTGCTGGATGTGGATAACAGCGGCCTGCGGGAACACATTGAGCTGGCGACACGCTTCCTGTGGCGCAAACTGGACAGCGGACAAACGTTACCGCTCAGGAAATTACCGCTGAAAGTGGTGTATCACACACCGTGTCATATGGAAAAGATGGGCTGGGCGCTCTATACGCTGGAGCTGCTGAGGATGATCCCGGGGCTTGAACTGACGGTGCTGGATTCGCGCTGTTGCGGAATTGCAGGAACCTACGGCTTTAAGCGTGAAAACTACGAAACCTCTCAGGCCATTGGCGCACCCTTGTTCCACCAGATTGAAGAGAGTGGAGCCGACCTGGTGGTGACAGACTGTGAAACCTGCAAGTGGCAGATAGAGATGTCCACCAGCAAGCGCTGCGAACACCCTATCACCCTACTGGCAAAAGCGCTGGGCTAAGTGGTGCCGGGGGAATATGCCCCGGCAACACCGCTTATTCGACAAACAATGACTCAACGATGTTAATCCAGCCGTGATCGCTGGCGACCTCTTTGCCGTTCAGCCAGCGGCGCAGCATGTTCAGCGCCATCATGGCACATACCTCCTGACGCACCACCAGACTGTGGCGGGTGATCCCCATTTTCACCCGCAGTGCATGCGTGCCTTCCGGCGTCGCCAGGGCGAAATTAAGGTGCTCATCATCGACACCGCCCACGGCCAGCGCCAGCCCGGCGAAATGGTTCACCCTGCGCTCAGACGCCCAGCGAGCCGTCTGTGCCAGCGTCTCTTGCTGGAACGGTACAACTTCGCTGGCCAGCAACGGCGCACTGGCACGCGAAAGCTGCAGCGCCAACAGCCCTGCGGTGAACTGCTCACTTAAGGTCACGCTCAGCTGGCGGGATTGCAGATGGCGGGCAATCTGTGCAGGCAACCCTTCCGTCCCTTCAAAGATCAGACTCTCACCCGCCACGCGTTGCACCTCTGGCCATAGCGCCAGCATAGCGGCCTTCTGCGTTGCCGGGCCTGTCAGCTTCAGCTCGATGATTGGCATGGAGGAGCGATACCCCATCGATACGTCCGGCGGCAGCGGCAGGTGGTCAAGACTTTGGGCCAGATCGCTTTCAGAGCGGCCAAAGGTGGTCAGACGCAGGCACAGCGGTGGCTCCGGCAGGGTAAAACGTTCGCGCAGACGCGGCAGAATTTGCTGCTCGACCATCACTTTAAATTCAGACGGCACGCCCGGCGTGAAGAACATCAGACAGCGATTCAGCTTAACGGCAAAACCGCAGGCGGTACCGACGGGGTTGTCGATAAGTTCCGCACTGGCCGGAATTTCAGCCTGTTTGCGGTTGCTGGGGGCCATGACGCGCCCACGCTCCGAAAAGAAGCGCGCCATCTGCGCCAGCCACGCTTCATGCAGCACCAGTTCTTCGCCTTTGGCCGTCGCGGCAGCCAGCGCGCTGAGATCGTCGCTGGTGGGGCCAAGTCCGCCGTTCACAATCAGCACGTCAGCGTGCTCACTGCGTTCGCGCAGAATATTCACCAGCGAATCAAGATTGTCGCCCACCGTGTTGCGACGCGTTAACGGTAATCCCTGCTCAAAGAATAAATCGGCAAGCCAGGCGGCATTGGTATCAATAATTTGCCCATGCAGCACTTCGTCGCCGGTGGATAACATTTCCACGTTTATCATTGTGTTCTCCCACTTCTATGGTCAAAACACTATAGCGCAATTGATTGCGGGAAGAAGAGAGAAACTGGCGCGACAGAACGCCGCGCCGGAGTGGTTAGAAACCTGCGCTCACACCCACATACGGGCCATCTGCCAGCGCATTGTCACGGTTACCGTCTTTACCCGCCAGGTTCAGATAGCGGTAGCCTGCTTCAATGGTGATTGGACGCATGATAGTCCAGCGCGCACCGGCGTTGGCTTCTTCATAGCTTTCAATGCCGCTGGAGAGTGAATCCGGAGAATAGTAATACTCGCCAAACAGACCGAAGCTGTCGCCAATTTTCCACTGCAGGCCGCCACCGACTGCCGCCGCGTAACCTTCGTCGCCGTCATTCGGATTGGTGTAAACGCCTTTACCGCCCACGGTTGCCAGGAATGGGCCAAGAGGAATGTTCAGACCGAGACCGAGGCTGGCTGCATCGCCGTCGTCATCGTTATGCGTCCAGCCGCCGCTCATCGCCAGACCGGAGGTTTCTGTGCCCATGCCAAAGCCCAGGTGGGTGTAATCCTGACCAGCCGAGCCGTTGATGCTAATGGCGTTAGCCGCCGCAGAAACAAACATCAGGCCGCTGAGGCCCAGTAATGCCACTTTTTTCATTGTCGTGATCCCACACAAATTATTTAGAGATGTCCCAAAAACCGCGAGATTTTAACCTGAGTCAGCCCGGGATCAATGTACTCTGCGTGCGTCAGACAATTAGATTGTAACGATATGATACTTTCCGGTTTTTACATCAGCAGTAAAAACCGCATTTTCACACTCAGTCCCCCCAGGGTTTCACTGCGCGTAAGCTGAAGGTGGCTCCTGTGCAGCCGGGCAATATCACCGGCCAACGCCAGCCCAATCCCCGACCCGGCCACCTCTCCGACGTTGTCCAGCCGGTGAAATGGCTGCATCGCCTGGTGCATCAGATGTTCATCAATCCCCGGGCCACTGTCTTCCACGCGCAGTTCCACCGCACCGTTATCTGCACGCAGGTAAACCGTCACAATCCCCTGTTCCGGGGTGTATTTGATGGCATTCTCCAGCAGGTTGGCACAAAGCTCCCCCAGTAGCACCTCATCGCCATCTATCATGACCGGCTGTTGAACACCCTCATACCCGAGATCAATTGCCTTACTCCGCGCCTGCGCCAGCCTGGAGAAGCAACAATGCTGTACCACCTGAACCAGATCGACAGGCGCAAACTGGCGCTCCCCCTGCTCTTTACACTTCACCGCAGAGAGCTGAAGCAAACGCTCAGTCAGCAGAATGGTGTTATCCAGCGTAACGTTCATCGCCCGCAAACTCTCCTGCCACAACGCCGGATCGTCACGCGTCAGGGCAACCGAAACCTGCGTTTTGAGCACCGCCAGTGGAGTTTTGAGCTGATGAGAGGCATCGGCGTTAAAGCGTTCCTGCCGTGAAAGCACCCCGCGCAGTCTGTCGATATAACGGTTAAACGCGACAATCAGCAGACGCGTTTCTGACCAGGGCAACAGCTCCGGCAGTGGCGCAAGCAGACCAGGTTCACGCCGTACCATCAATGTTGAAAGCTGACGCATCGGACGCAGTACGCGGCGCAACAGCCACGCGGTAAGGACGAGCGTCAGGAGCACCAACAGACCCTGAGTGACCCAGGACGAAAAGAGCAACTGGCTGGCAAGATAGCGACGGGACTGGAGCGTTTCGGCGATGTAGATCTCTGCCATCCCCATGATATTGCCCTCATTGACAGGCTGAAGCAGCCGGGCGACGCGGATGGCCTGCCCGCGATACTCCGTGTGATAAAACCATGCCAGCGCCGGATAAAGCGTCGTGCGTGATGTTGCGGGCGGCATCTTCGGCAAATCGTCATAACCGGAGATCACCCGCCCGTCAGGGTCGACCACTTTGTAGTAAAGCCGGTCATTCATATTGAGTTCAAAACTGTCGAGCACCACCCAGGGAACGTTGACCTCCAGCCTGCCGTTATGCACCACCAGCCGCTCTGATACCGTGCGGGCAGAGGATAACAGCGTTCGATCGTAAGCCTGAGTAGCCGCCTGTAGTGCGCTGACGTAGCTGTTAAAGGCCGAGAGTCCCCACAGCAACAGCAGTGGCAACCCCAGAAAGAGCAGCAATTGCAGGTAAAGAGACTGCGGTTTAACCCACTTCATCGCCACACTCCAGAACGTAACCCAGCCCTCTCAGCGTGATTATCCGTACCCCGCTGCCGCTCAGTTTTTTACGCAAGCGATGAATATAGAGATCAATACTCTCCGGGCTCACGTCGTCGTTCAGGCTGAACACCTGATCAAAAAGCTGTTGGCGGGAGACGGGCCGTGTTCGGCGGTACATTAATACTTTTAGTAAAGAGAGCTCGCGCGGCGTCAGCGAGAGCGGCTCATCGCGCAGCAGAAAGAAACCGTCGTCATCGTACTCCAGCTCTCCCAGACGCTGGCGCTCCAGGGTTCGGCCTTCACTTCTGCGCAGCAGCGCACGCAGGCGCGCGTCAAGCTCCTCCAGTTCGAAAGGTTTCGGCAAATAGTCATCCGCCCCGGCATTGAGTCCTTTCACCCTGTCCGCCACGTTGCTACGGGCGGTCAGGAACAGCACCGGCAGCGTTTGTCCGCGCTTTCGCAGACGTTGCACTACCTCCAGACCGTCAAAACCAGGCATCCCGATATCGAGGATAGCCACCGCATAGCGTTCCCCCTGCAGGAGATGGTCAGCCGCACGCCCGTCGCTCACACAGTCCACGGCAAAGCCTCCCTGTACCAGCGCCTTCTCCAGCCAGTGAGCCAGCTCGTGATTATCTTCTGCCAGTAAGAGACGCATATCACATCCTGTAAAGTTCGTGTCGCATTGAAAGGGAAATGAAAGGTTAATGTTTTAACAATCACGCAACGGAATCGCCACAAGGCGGTTCACATAATCAGAAAAAACACCCGTACCCGTCATCCTGCGTGAGGATAAACGATGAAAAAACAATTACTTTCGGCCTTTGCTGCAAGCGTATTCATGATGAGTGCCTCTGTCGTCCAGGCGCAGGATGCGCCGTCCCGTACCGAGTGTATCGCTCCGGCCAAACCCGGCGGCGGTTTCGATCTCACCTGCAAACTCATCCAGGTTAGCCTGCTGGAGACTGGCGCTATCAAAAAGCCGATGCGCGTAACGTATATGCCTGGCGGCGTGGGGGCAGTGGCCTATAACGCCATCGTGGCGCAACGCCCGGCTGAAGCGGGCACTGTGGTTGCCTTTTCCGGTGGTTCACTGCTGAACCTGTCGCAGGGTAAATTTGGCCGCTATGGCGTCGATGACGTGCGCTGGCTGTCTACCGTCGGCACGGATTACGGCATGATTGCCGTGCGGGCAGACTCCCCGTGGAAATCGCTGAAAGACTTGCTGACCGCGATGGAAAAAGATCCCAACAGCGTGGTGATTGGCGCAGGGGCGTCTATTGGCAGCCAGGACTGGATGAAAGCGGCACTGCTGGCGCAACAGGCAAAGGTCGACCCACACAAGATGCGCTACGTCGCATTTGAAGGCGGCGGTGAACCGGTCACGGCGCTGATGGGCAACCACGTGCAGGCGGTATCCGGCGATCTCAGTGAAATGGTGCCTTACCTGAGCGGAGATAAAATTCGCGTGCTGGCGGTCTTCTCCGACAACCGTCTGCCCGGTCAGCTGGCAAACGTCCCTACCGCAAAAGAGCAGGGCTATGACCTGGTCTGGCCGATTATCCGTGGCTTCTTTGTCGGGCCAAACGTCACCGACGCTGAATACCAGTGGTGGGTGGACGAGTTTAACAAGCTCCAGCAAACCGAGGAGTTCAAAAAACAGCGCGATTTGCGCGGGCTGTTTGAGTTCAACCTGAACGGCAAACAGCTGGATGAGTATGTCAAAAAGCAGGTGAATGACTACCGCGAGCAGGCGAAAGCCTTTGGTCTGGCGAAATAACCGGAGGCGCTATGAGCGATCGTATTTTTGCCGGGATATGGCTGCTGCTCTGCACTGGCGGGTTATTCGTTGCCTGGCAAATCCACAGCGAATACAGCTATGAACCCGTGGGGCCACGCCCCTTTCCGATGGGCATTGTCGGCCTGATGCTGCTCTGCTCGGTGGCCCTGTTACTGCGCCATCCTGATACCGTGGACTGGCCGCCACGCCGTACTCTGCAACGCCTGCTGGTCATGGTGGTTGTGCTGCTGATGTACGCGTGGGGGTTTGAGTGGCTCGGCTTCCCGATTGCCACCGCCATTCTGACGATGGTGATCGGCATGTTGTTTAACGCCACGCTGCCTGCGGCGGGAATTTCGGGGGCGATGCTGGGCATTTTACTGTGGTACGCCTTCGACCGCCTGCTGGACGTGACGTTACCCCTTGGGGCATGGTTTAACTAACGGAGCTCGCTATGGATACCTGGATTTATCTCTCTCAGGGGTTCGCTGTGGCGATGACCCCGGAAAACCTGGTGATTGCCCTGATCGGCTGCTTTGTCGGAACGATTGTGGGCCTGTTGCCTGGCCTGGGGCCAATTAACGGCGTCGCGATCCTGCTGCCGCTGGCGTTTGCCCTGCACCTGCCTGCGGAATCCGCACTGATCCTGCTGGCAACGGTCTACATCGGCTGCGAATACGGTGGCCGCATCTCGTCGATCCTGCTGAACGTGCCAGGCGATGCAGCGGCCATTATGACCGCGCTGGACGGTTACCCGATGGCGCAACAGGGACGCGGCGGCGTGGCGCTCTCTATTTCTGCCGTCAGCTCGTTCTTCGGGTCGCTTATTGCCATTGGCGGCATCATTCTGTTCGCCCCTGCGCTGGCCCAGTGGTCACTGGCGTTTGGCCCTGCAGAATATTTTGCACTGATGGTGTTCGCTATTGCCTGTCTCGGCAGCATGATGGCGCAAAACCCGCTGAAATCGTTTTTATCTGCGCTGATTGGCTTAGGGTTAGCCACCGTCGGAGTGGATGCCAACACCGGGGTTTATCGTTTTACCTTCGACAGCGTTCACCTGTCCGATGGCGTGCAGTTTATCGTTGTCGTGATTGGTTTGTTCTCGGTCTCGGAAATCTTACTGATGCTGGAGCATACCAGCAGCGGGCAAACGCTGGTACGTAAAACCGGGCGGATGCTTTTTAATGCCAGAGAGGGAGCGCAGTGCATTGCCACGACGCTGCGCTCGTCAGTCATTGGCTTCTTCGTTGGTATTTTACCCGGTGCCGGAGCCACCATTGCCAGCGCCATCACCTACATGACCGAGAAAAAGCTCAGCGGCAATAGCGACAGCTTCGGCAAAGGGGATATTCGTGGCGTCGCCGCCCCGGAAGCGGCCAATAATGCCTCGGCCTGCGGTTCATTTATTCCGATGTTGACGCTTGGTGTACCGGGCTCTGGTACCACAGCGGTGATGATGGGCGCACTGACGCTCTATAACATCACCCCCGGCCCGGCGATGTTTACTGAACAGCCGGATATTGTCTGGGGTCTGATTGCTGCGTTGCTGATCGCCAACGTGATGTTGCTGGTGATGAACATCCCGCTGATTGGCCTGTTCACCCGCATGTTGACCATTCCGCTGTGGTTCCTGGTTCCCGCCATCGCAGCCGTTTCTGCCGTCGGGGTATATGCGGTACACAGCACCACGTTCGATCTGGTGCTGATGGTGCTTCTTGGCGTGCTGGGCTACATCCTGCGCAAGATGCACTTCCCGATGTCACCGCTGATTTTAGGTTTTGTGCTGGGGGAAATGCTGGAACAAAACCTGCGCCGCGCCCTCTCCATCAGCAACGGCAACCTGTCGATTCTGTGGGACAGTAGCGTGGCGAAAGTGCTGCTGGCGATGGCGATAATGGTGATTGTGGTGCCGCCGGTGTTGCGCCTGTTGCGCAGACGCCAGCGCAAACCGCAGCCGGAAGGGGGGTGATTACCCCTTCGACTGATCATTCACCCACTGTGTTAACGCCTGGCGGGATATTTTAATCCCGCCATTTTTTAGCCCGGCCGGTAGTGCCAGCCAGCGCACCGGCTGCTGAAAACGCGCCAGCTTATCCCGAACCCAATCAGGAAACAGCGTAATGTCCGTTCCCGGTTCACACTCCACCACCGCAACAGGGCGCTGGCCGAATTCAGCGTCGTCCAGCGGGACGATGAACACCTGGTTTATCTGCGGATGGGTGGCAATGACACGCTCAAGCGTTTCTGGCTGGATCCCCTCCCCACCGCTGAAAAAGAGATTATCCATACGCCCGAGGATCGTCAGGCGGCCATCGCGCAGTTCACCGCGATCGCGGGTGGCAAACCAGCCCTGCGCATTCGTCAGCGGAAGCAACGCCCCATCCCGCCAGTAGCCTGCAGCCATGCTTTGCGCATTAAGCCAGATTTCCCCTTCCACTACCTGCACATTTCTGCCCGGTAGCGCACAGCCGACATCCGGCTCACCGTCTGCCTCTTTGGCACACACGGTGGAAGCAAACTCCGTCAGACCGTAGCCACAGAAAGTACGAATGCCCTGCTCGCGGGCCTTTTGCGTGAGTTCAACGGGGATCGCCGCGCCGCCAAGCAGCACAGCTTTCAGCGCGATACGCTGGTTCGCATTGAGCAGACGCCAGAGCTGCGTCGGCACCAGCGAGGCGTGAGTACACCCCTGCAGCGCCTGCTCCAGGGGTTGTTTTTCGCGTACGGTTAACCGCGCACCAGCCTGCAGCCAGCGCCATAAAATGCCCTGACCGGAGACATGAAAAAGCGGCAGTGACAGCAGCCAGTCATCGTTATCACGGTAAGGCATCAGCGCCAGAACACCTTTGGCACTGGCAAGGTGTGCTGCACAGGTATGCACCGCCGCCTTAGGCAACCCGGTAGAGCCGGACGTCAGCGTCATGGAGGCCAACCGCTCCGGCTGCCACGACGCGACATATTCGCCTGGCTGTGCGGCCATCTGCAACGCAGTAAGCCCTTCGTAGATGCCGTCCAGCACCAGCGCAAAGCGCAGCGTCATCTGCGGCAGCAACACGTCCAGCAACGGACGCGGCAGCTGCGGGTTAACCGGAAGAATACGCGCCCCACACTGGAGCAGTGCCAGCCACGCGAGCAACGTCTGCGGGTGGTTGTGGGCGAGCAGCATGACACCATCACCTTCCTGCACACCCTGATGGTGAAAACCTGCTGCAAGGCCATCCACGCGATCGCCCAGCTGTTGCCAGGTGAGCGTCTCTTCGTCCAGGCGCAGCGCCGGTTTCCCTGGGCATTGTGCGCGCCAGTGCCGCCACGGCCAGTCGGTAAAACTCACCACAGCGGCTCCAGCGCCTCAACGCCGGGACACGGCAGCGTACTGTCCGGCCACTGGCGGATAAGCTGGGTTTGCATCAGGTTCAGCGTGTCCAGGCCAGGAAGGGTATCTGGCGTCAGCCAGGCGGCAATGCGCGCCAGCTGTGTCAGCCCAAGGCTGGATTCGATGGACGAACTGATCACCGCCGTCAACCCTAACGCATGGGCTGCAGCCACCTGCTCACGCACTTTCGCCAGACTGCCGGTCAGCGTCGGTTTAATGACCACCGCACTGACGCCCGGTTCAGCGACGAACTCGAAATCAGTCTCACGCAGACTTTCATCCCAGGCGATAGCAATACCCGTTTCACGGGCAAAAGCGCGGGAGTCCTCACGGGTTTTGCACGGTTCTTCCAGAAACGCAATACGGTTGCGGTATGCAGGATTGACGTATTTGGCGAACTGTTGCGCCTTGAGCGGCGTCCAGGCGCGGTTGGCATCCAGACGCAGGTGCAGGTCAGGGATCGCTTCCAGCAGCAGGTTCGCCACCATGCCGTCACGCACCGCCTCGTAGAGGCCGACTTTGATTTTCGCCACTTTCTCACCTGGCATGGCGGAAAGCAGCGCGAACAGCTCATCCGGATCGCCGGTACAGAGCGGTGCGGCACGGTAATTCGCCTTTTCAGGCAAACTACCGTCAAGCTCCGCCAGTGCGCAGCTGATGCCAAAAGCTACAGAAGGCACATCTGGCAGCGCTGGGTTAGCCCCTTCGCGCCATTCGCTCACCCACGCCATCAGTTCGGCCTGAGCCTCCTCCAGTGTCTCCAGGCTAAAGCCCGGCAGGGGCGAGATCTCCCCCCACCCTTCCTGCCCATCCTGCTGCAGGTGGATAAACACACCGTCACGGGTTTTTAACCGCCGTTCACGCAGCACCACGCCCGCGTCCATCGGTATCTGCCAGCGGTAAACCTGCGCGCGACGCATTACGGGTTCCGTTTGTATTTGCTGAAGTCCGGCTGGCGTTTTTCGTTAAACGCGTTGCGTCCTTCCTGACCCTCTTCGGTCATGTAGAACAGCATGGTGGCATTACCCGCCAGCTCCTGCAGACCCGCCTGACCATCGCAGTCGGCGTTCAGGGCGGCCTTCAGGCAACGCAATGCCATTGGGCTGTTTTGCAGCATCTCACGACACCAGCGCACGGTCTCTTTTTCGAGGTCGGCAATCGGTACCACGGTGTTAACCAGGCCCATGTCCAGCGCTTCCTGGGCGTTGTACTGACGGCACAGGAACCAGATTTCACGGGCTTTTTTCTGCCCGACAATGCGCGCCATATAAGAGGCACCCCAACCGCCGTCGAAGGAACCCACTTTCGGGCCGGTCTGGCCGAAGATAGCGTTTTCTGCGGCAATGGTCAGGTCACACATCATATGCAGCACGTGGCCGCCACCAATGGAGTAGCCAGCCACCATCGCCACAACTGGTTTTGGACAGGTGCGGATCTGGCGCTGGAAATCGAGCACGTTCAGGTGATGCGTACCCGCGTCATCCTGATATCCGCCGTAGTCGCCGCGTACTTTCTGATCGCCACCGGAGCAGAACGCTTTGTCACCTTCACCGGTCAGAACGATCACGCCAATGTTGTCGTCGTAGCGCGCATCTGCCAGCGCCTGAATCATCTCTTTTACGGTCAACGGGCGAAACGCGTTACGCACCTGCGGACGGTTGATGGTGATTTTGGCAATGCCGTCCGCTGATTTATGGTAACGAATGTCGGTGTAGCCTTCAGAGCAGTCTTGCCATTCAACCGGTGCATACAGCATTTGTTCATCAGGATAGATCATAGAGTGTCCTTTATTCGAAGACGCAGTATCTGAGCCAGACTCGCGGCAACTGCCCCCGGATTTTCCCGGTGGGCGTTGTGTCCGGCATGAGGGATCACATGGCGCATGGCGTTCAGTTCCGCAGCAATGGCCGCGAACTTTTCATCACGTTCACCATATAAATAGTAAAAAGGGAAATCGCGCGTGCTCAGCGCCGCACGTAAATCTGGCTGCACGGCCAGTGAGGTAGCCTCAAGCATCATCGCCAGCATCGTGCCGCTGTTCTGGCTGCGCAGGGTAACAAGCGCCCTGCGCTGCATGTCCGTCAGGGAAGCAAACACGGACTGTTGATACCAGTCGGTGAAGACGTTACCCAGCGCTTCAGTGCGAAAACGCGTTGCCCAGTGCCGATCGGAGCCGAGCCGCATACGTCGCGCATCGGCATCCTGCAGGCCTGGATGTCCGCCTTCCACCGCCACCCCGCACAGCCCAGCTGGCTGCTGACAGGCATGGAACATCGCAATGCGGCCACCGAGGGAGTACCCCACCAGCCAGTAGTTAAGTATGTTGTAACTAAGCAGGGTTCGGGTGAGTACATTGCTCATCGCGTCGAACCCCGTCACAGCAATACCGGCAGAGCCACCGTGTCCAGGCAGATCGAGGTATAACCGGGGATAATCGCTGAGCGTCTCCCCGACGGTCTGCCATTCACGACAATCCCCGGAAAAACCGTGCAAAAAGACCAGCCAGGGGTAGCCTGGCTTTCCGGGCTGTTGCACTCCAGAGAGGATCACAGATGGCTTACCTGTGCCAGCAGGGTTTGCAACCGTTGTGCGCCGTCTGAATCGTTCACCACCAGCTCAATGAGTGTTGCCCCCGGCTGTCGCCAGGCGGTGCTCAGTGCAGCATCCAGCGCTTCCCAGTTTTCCGGGCGATGGTATTTCAGGCTGAACATCGCTGCAGCATGTTCGAACTGCACGTTCTGCGGCATCAGGTAGAAGCGCTCACGTTCGCTCTGCGGCGTTGGCAACAGGGAGAAAATCTGCCCACCATTGTTGTTGACCACTATCAGCACAAACGGTGCCGAGACCTGACGCAGCAACGCCAGCGCATTAAGGTCATACAGCGCGGAGAGATCGCCCACGACAGCCAGCGTCGATTTCGCACTGGCGCGCTGCACACCTGCCGCCGTAGAGATCAGCCCGTCAATGCCGCTGGCACCACGGTTGCTGTAAACCGGATAACCCGCAGGCAGCTTCGAGAACGCATCAATCAGACGCACCACCAGACTATTGCCGACAAACAGCTGCCCTTGCTCTGGCAGATACTGACGAATTCGGTGCGCCAGCTCTGCTTCACCAAAACCTTCGCACTGCGCTTTGGTGAGCTCCCACGCCTGACGTGAAAGTTCCGGGACGTCAACCGCCCAGGGTTTGCGTTTTTCAGCCGGATGCAGGGCAAGCCAGGCATCAATCTCGCTGACCAGACGGCGACCGCGGTGGTGCGCCGGATCGAGCCGCCCTTCCAGCGGATCGACCAGCCAGTACTCCTCCGGCTCGCAGGCCGCCTGCCACTGGAGTAACCGCTTACCGGTCAGACTCGCCCCCAGTTGAACCACAATCTGTGCCTGTGAAAGCTCTGTCACCGCTTTTATGTTACCCAACCAGAGGTCGGCGCAGGGCAGAGGTTGACCCGTCTGGGAAAGGACGTCGCCAATCAGTGGCCAGCCGAGGGTTTGCGCCCATTCCGCAACCAGCTTGCCTTCTGCAGCACTCATACGCCCGGCAATAATCACGCCGCGCTTTTGTCGCCAGAAGAACCAGTCGCGTTGTTTTGCACTTTCCAGATGCGTCTGTTCGCGCAGCCACGGTTTTTCGTCGTGCCACCAGTCACCGAGGGC
This sequence comes from Enterobacter sp. LM3, assembly GCF_046622475.1. Taxonomy (NCBI): domain Bacteria; kingdom Pseudomonadati; phylum Pseudomonadota; class Gammaproteobacteria; order Enterobacterales; family Enterobacteriaceae; genus Enterobacter; species Enterobacter sp. LM3. The sequence continues at coordinate 59,070 of NZ_JBJURN010000004.1, forward strand.
GTGCTGCCAGTCAAGACCTGTGTCGTCCATTTCGCCGTACAGCGGCTCGGCAAACGGACAGTTGATATGCAGTGCACCGCTGCGCAATGTCTCCATTGCGTGATCGAGCGTCGACACCAGCCAGCGTGCCGGAATGTCCTGAGTCGGGCGAGGTAACGACACCGTCTGTGAGGGGTGCGAGGCAAAGATGCCCGGCTGACGAATGGCCTGATTGGCACCACAGTCGATAAGCTCTGGTGGGCGGTCAGCCGTCAGTACGATCAGTTTTTCACCGGTTAACCCGGCTTCAATAATTGCCGGATAGAGGTTCGCAACCGCCGTGCCGGAGGTGACAATCACCGCCACCGGTTCTTTACTGACTTTCGCCAGGCCTAACGCCAGATGGCCCAGGCCGCGTTCATCAAAATGGGTGTGGTGAATAAATGCCCGGTTTTCAGCCGCCGCCAGCGTCAGCGGTGTGGAGCGAGAGCCCGGTGCAATACACACGTGCCTGACGCCACGGCGAGTCAGGGCTTCAAGGATCACCGTCGCCCAGCGTCGGTTAAAAGAACTTACTGACATGAGATTGTCCGGTATCAAGAATGCGACACAGTATAAATAATAGAAAAATTTGGAATTTTGATATGAATCGGGAATGCACGAATCAGTATTAATCCCTAAGGAGCAGAGAACGCAGCCCAGCGGCTTTGTTTTCTATCTCCTGCCACTCTTGTTCCGGGTCAGACCCGCTGACAATTCCCGCCCCGGCGTAGAGCCGCAGCGCAGCATCGCGGACGCGCGCAGAGCGTAATGCCACGCAGAACTCACTTTGGTCGGGCGATAAATACCCGGCAGATCCGGCGTACCACTCGCGGTCGAAGGGTTCAACGCGATGAATAAACTCACGCGCCGCCTGGCGCGGCAGCCCGGCGACGGCAGCCGTTGGCTGCAGAACATGCAGACATTGTTCATCATCCGCATGTTTTAGCTCAGTCCAGATGCAGCGACGCAAATGCTGCACCTTACGCAGCCGCACAACCTGAGCTGGCAACACCTCCAGCGTATGGGTATGGTGTTGTAATCGCTCGCAGATATCCTCCACGACCAGCATATTTTCACGCTGATTTTTGTCGTCTTTCATCAGCCATTCGCCCAGACGCTGCGCCTGTTTATCATCGCTATGGCTGCTCACTGTTCCCGCCAGAGCCTCGGTACGCAATAACGTACCGCGACGCCGCCACAGTCGTTCGGGCGTGGAGCCGAGAAAAGCGTTACCGGCATCGAATACCATGCAGAAATGGTAGCAGTTTAAATTCAGGGCGCGACTCGCCGCCATCAATGCGACAGCGTTAACCGGCTGATTGAACTGCAAATCGGTTGCCCTGGCGAGCACCACCTTTTCAAAATCGCCGCGGGCGATGGTCTCTGTTGCCTGGCGGATAAGACGTAACCATTCTGATTTTTGCGGCTGATGCGTTTCCTGCATAACCTGAACCGACAGCGGGCGAATCGGTCTGGCATCACGGAGCTGTTGTAAAAAGTCCAGCGCGGCGCGGGCATCGCCCTGGAGCGAGCTGTCGCTCCACAGCTGAAGGCGTAAGGTGGCAACCCCGGCAAAACGCCGCCAGAGCAGACGCGGTAAAAACAGACTGCCCTGCTCCGGGTTAAAGGCGTTAAGGCCGCAGATTCGGGTGTCATGTGCCGCATTGTGCGTGTGTAAAAACCGCGAAGCAGAGGCCAGGGATGAAAAATGGGTGACGGCACCGAGTGCGGCCAGTTCCTCATCACCGTTACGCTGCTGCCAGTAAAACTGAGGGTAACAGGACTGAACGCCTAACCAGGCCAGAGGGTCAAACGCGTCGTTTAACGGGAAAGAGACGTCGAAATGGCATAAACCCGCTGTAGCAGGTAACGCATGCGCAAGCTGACTGCGCAGACGTTCCAGCGCGATGGAAATCGAATGCACGCGAACCTCTCCCTGTTAAAACCTCATATTATACGGGGTACTGACCATAAATAGCAGTACCCATGTATAGGGAGCGGTTAACGGTTTGCATCAACACATTAGCGGCGAGCTAAAAGCAACCCAAGCACCAGCCCAACGGCTGCACCAACGCCAATACTATGCCAGGGGTTTTCATGTACGTAGTCATCGGTACGGTAAACCGCACGTTTTGCACGGTAGTAATAGGTATCAGATGCCTGGCTGACGCGTGATTTCACCTCATGCAGTGCCTTTTCGGCGCGCTCTTTTAGCTCGATATACTTCTGGTCGGCCGGATCGCCCGACGAACGCAACACCTCTTCCAGGGTTTCGCTCAGCAAGGCGAGGTCGTCATCGATACGGGTATCCCAGGATTGAAATGACATATTTTTCTCCATGTTAGTACACCAGTCCGCTAACTATAGCCAACCACACATCATTACGCCTGCTTCATCTCCCGCGCCATTCCGATGTGTGGAATGCCATCTTCGTCATACACGTCCGTCACAGGAGTAAACCCGAAGTGACCATAGAAGGGCTGTAGGTGCGCCTGCGCCCCCAGATATAACGCCTTGTCCGGCCACTGTTTTTGGCAGGCATCCAGGGTTTTCTCCATCAGCTGATAACCCAGTTTTTCACCCCGTGCGTGGCCGCTGATGATGACGCGGCCAATGACGACAGGCTCAAAATCGTCCTCACTTTTCAGGATCCTCGCATACGCGACCAGTTCGTTATCCCGCCAGCCGAGGATATGGCGGTTTTCCCCGAGCAGGTCATCACCATCGATGTCCTGGTACGGACAGGTTTGCTCGACAACAAACACTTCGCAACGCAGTTTGAGCAGCGCATAAAGGGAATGAATAGTCAGTTCACTATGGTGTAAATCTTGCCACTGGATCATGTCTGTCTCCTTCCTGGGTTTCCTCACGTTATACTAGACCCCTCCCCATTCGGCAAAGGGCTGATTGCGTTATGGAACTGATTTTTCTGGGTACGTCTGCTGGCGTGCCAACCCGCTCACGGAATGTGACCGCGATCCTGCTGGATTTGCAGCACCCAACCCGTGGCGGGTTGTGGCTATTTGACTGCGGCGAAGGAACACAGCATCAGCTGTTACGCACCACTTACCACCCGGGTAAGCTGGATAAAATCTTTATCACCCATCTGCATGGCGATCACCTGTTCGGCCTGCCTGGCCTGCTGTGCAGCCGCTCGATGGCCGGGAACCCCAACCCCCTGACCATTTACGGGCCTGCGGGTATTCGTGAATTTGTTGACACCACGCTGCGCCTGAGCGGTTCGTGGACAGATTATCCGCTGGAAGTGGTTGAGATTGCCGAAGGCTGGGTCTATGACGATGGGTTTTATAAAATCGCTGTCCAGCCGCTTAACCACCCGGTGGAGTGCTACGGCTACCGCATAGAGGAATATGACAAACCAGGTACGCTTAACGCTGCCGCGCTCATGGCCGATGGCGTTAAGCCCGGACCGCTGTTCCAGCGTCTGAAGCTGGGCGATACCGTCACGCTGGAAGACGGACGAAGGGTAAACGGGCGGGATTACCTTTCCGCGCCACAGCCGGGTAAGAAACTGGCGATTTTCGGCGACACAGCACCTTGCCCATCCGCCCTCCATCTGGCCCGGGGAGTGGATGTGATGGTGCATGAAGCCACGCTGGAAACGGCGATGGAAGAGAAAGCTAACGGTCGCGGTCATAGCTCAACGCGTCAGGCCGCACAGCTTGCCCGTGCAGCGGACGTCGGGAAATTGATCGTCACCCACGTCAGCTCGCGCTATGACGCCCGGGGCTGTGAAAGCCTGCTGGCGGAATGCCGGGAGCTGTTCTCAGAATGTGAGCTGGCCGAAGATTTCGCTCAGGTCAGCGTTTAGTCCTTCATTTTTTCCTCAGGATGCCGATAACGATTAAAAGGCCAGCATTTCACTTGAGGGTAGAATGGATAATTTCCAGAAAGATATTGATGACAGGGCGAATCTCACCCTGTCGAACCGTTTTGAACTGTTGCTGTTTCGCCTCGGCACCTCTCTGAACGAAAACAAATCCGAACTGTTTGGCATTAACGTCTTTAAGCTGCGAGAAATTGTGCCAATGCCGGAGTTCACAAAACCCGCTGGCATGAAGTCACCGCTGATGGGGATGGTCAATATTCGCGATCAAGTGATCCCGGTAATTGACCTGGCCGCTGTCGCCGGTTGCAAGCCAACAACCGGACTGAACATTCTGCTGATCACGGAATATGCCCGCAGCGTACAGGCGTTTGCCGTGGAGTCTGTCGAAAATATTATGCGTCTGGACTGGAAGCAGGTTCACGCCGCAGAAACCGCCGTCAGCGGACGTTACATCACCAGTATTGCCTGCCTGGACGAAAAGACTGATACCAACGATCTGGCAATGGTGCTGGACGTTGAGCAGATCCTGTATGACATCACGCCGGCCAATCACGATTTGCACGCCACCAATCTGAAGACCACCAAATTCAACATTAAGCCAGGTGCCGTCGCGATTGTCGCGGAAGATTCCAAAGTGGCGCGCTCGATGCTGGAAAAAGGTCTGGAAGCGATGGAAATCCCGGCGCAACTGCATATCACCGGTAAAGACGCGTGGGAAAAAATCGGTGTCCTGGCGGCACAGGCTCAGGCAGAAGGTGTGCCAATCACCGATAAAATCGCCCTGGTACTGACCGACCTCGAAATGCCGGAGATGGACGGTTTTACGCTGACGCGCAAAATCAAAACTGACCCGGTACTGAAAGATATTCCGGTGGTGATCCACTCTTCTCTGTCTGGCAACGCCAACGAAGACCATATTCGTAAGGTGAAGGCCGACGGTTACGTAGCGAAGTTTGAGCTGAACGAGCTGTCATCGGTGATTGAGGAAGTGCTGGACCGTTCGATGAAGAAGATTGACGGGCCGCTGATTAGCAGGAAGCAGCTGGCTTAAGTTCGTGCGGGCTGGTGCCCTCCCCCCGGCCCTCTCCCACAGGGAGAGGGCGAAAAGCATAAAAAAACCCGCCGAGGCGGGTTTTTTGCTTTCGCCTTACATCAGCGGCATCGCGTGTTGCACGATGGTGATCAGCGGCTGCGGGTAGATACCGAAGATCAGCACCAGCAGCGCGGAGATCAGCACCACAATCCCCCCGGCGCTGTACTGCCAGTTGGTTGGTGCATCGCGGTTGAGCTGCTGAGGCGCGCTCAGGTACAGGCTCACGGCAACGCGCAGGTAGTAGTACAGACCAATCGCGGAGCCAATAACCACCGCAGCGGTCAGCCACCACAGGTGCGCCTGCACACCAACAGCCAGCACGTAGAACTTACCGATAAAGCCCAGCGTCATCGGGATACCCGCCAGAGAGAGCATCATCACGGTCATTACCGCGGACAGAATCGGACGGTGCCAGAACAGACCACGGTAGGAGAACAGTGAATCCGCATCCGGACCACGGTACGGGCTGGACATCAGGCTCACTACGCCGAACGCGCCGAGGCTGCTGAACAGATAACCGGCCAGATACACACCAACGGTTTCCATCGACATCTCACCGCTCTGCAGCGCAATCAACGCCACCAGCAGGTAGCCCAGGTGAGAGATAGAGGAGTAGCCCAGCAGACGTTTGATGTTGGTCTGGCTCAGCGCCATCAGGTTACCGAAGATGATGGAAGCAAATGCGATAATGCCCAGCACTACGCGAACCGCTTCGCTATCACCCACCGGAGCGTACAGGAACAGACGCATCACCACGCCGAAGATAGCGATTTTGCTCGCCGTCGCCAGGAAGGTGGAAACCGGAGCCGGAGCACCCTGGTATACGTCTGGCGTCCACAGGTGGAACGGAACCAGAGACAGTTTAAAGCCGAGACCGACAATCATCATGCCCAGACCCGCCAGCAGCAGCGGTTCGTGCAGCATGCCGTCGCCGAGGCTCTTACCGAGCGCCACGAAGGAGAGGTTACCGGACTGTGCATACAGCAGCGCAATACCGAACAGCAGGAAGGACGATGCAGCCGCAGACAGGATCGTGTACTTGATACTCGCTTCCAGAGAACGCTTCTGACGGAAGGCGTAACCAATCAGGCCGAACAGCGGCAGAGAGATAAGCTCAATACCGAGGAACAGCGCAGCCAGGTGGTTCGCATTCGCCAGCAGAATGCCGCCCAGTGCGGCAATCAGTACCAGCAGGTAAAACTCTTCTTTGTTGTCGTTGTAGCCTTCGAGCCACGGGTACGCGAAGGTACAGGTTGCCAGGCTCGCCAGCAGCACCAGACCGGTGTACAGCATGGCATAACCGTCAACACGCATCAGCGGGGTGACATCCATCGCCCCTGCCTGGCCAACAAACCAGAGAGAAACCAACGCAGCGTTCAGGCCCAGAACGGACAGGGTCGCATTCAGGAAGTGATTGCGTCGCCACGCAATGGAGAGCATCACAACCACCACCGTCAATCCGACGATCAGCAGCGGTAGCAGCGCGATCAGTTGTTGTGGAGTTAAAGTCATGAGCGAATTACTGCCTTGTAGTAGAAACAGAATTAACAAACCACTGCTGGATATTGCTCATCGCGGAATGCGAGGTATCCAGAATCGGCTGCGGGAAGAAGCCCAACAGCACCAGCAGTACGACCAGCAGCAGGATGATGAACAGCTCACGCAGCGACATCCCCGGCAGTTCTTGTGCAGCAATTTCGCTCTTCGCTTTACCGAAGTAAGCACGGTGCAGCATCGCCAGCGAGTAAACGGAAGCGAACACCAGACCAAACGTGGAGATCACGGTAATTGCCGGAACAACCTTGAAGCTGCCGAACAGAATCATGAATTCGCCAACGAAGTTACCGGTGCCAGGCATACCCAGAGTGGCAACCGCGAAGAACATAGACATCGCTGGCAGCCATTTCATTTTGCCCCACAGGCCACCCATCATACGCATGTCACGGGTGTGCAGACGTTCGTACAGCTGACCGCTCAGGATGAAGAGACCGGCTGCAGACAGACCGTGCGCAATCATCTGGATAACCGCGCCCTGGTACGCCAGCTGGCTGCCGGTGTAGATAGCAATCAGCACGAAGCCCATGTGGGAAACGGAGGTGTATGCGATAAGGCGTTTGATGTCGTACTGCGTAAACGCCATCCAGGCACCGTAGAAGATACCAATCACACCCAGCCACATGGCAATCGGAGCGAACTCAGCGGAAGCGTTCGGGAACAGCGGCAGAGCGAAACGCAGCAGACCGTAGGCCGCGGTTTTCAGCAAAATGCCCGCCAGGTCAACGGAACCCGCCGTTGGTGCCTGGGAGTGCGCATCTGGCAGCCAGCCGTGCAGTGGAACCACCGGCATTTTCACCGCGAAAGCGATGAAGAAGCCCAGCATCAGCAGGTATTCAACACCGTGAGACATCGGAGTCTTCAGCAGATCTTCATAGTTGAAGGTCCAGACGCCGGTGGCGTTGTGATGAACAAATACCAGCGCCAGGATCGCAATCAGCATCACCAGACCGCTCGCCTGGGTATAGATGAAGAACTTGGTTGCCGCCGTGATACGCGTTTTACCGTCGGATGCCTTGTGGCCCCACAGCGCGATCAGGAAGTACATCGGCACCAGCATCATCTCCCAGAAGAAGAAGAACAGGAACATGTCGATGGCAAGGAACACGCCGATAACGCCGCCCAGGATCCACATCAGGTTCAGGTGGAAGAAGCCCTGGTATTTTTCGATTTCTCGCCAGGAGCACAGTACCGCCAGAACACCGAGCAGACCGGTCAGCACCACCATCAGCAGTGACAGACCGTCAATGGCCAGGTGAATCGTAATGCCGAAACGTGGGATCCACGGCAGAACGAATTCAGACTGCCACTGCGGAATACCCGCAGACTGAGTCAGAGAGTAGCCACCCTGCAACCACAGTTGCAGACCAAGCGCGAGCGTCAATCCCATAGTGATCAGCGCGATCCAGCGCGGCATCTTCACGCCAAAGCGTTCAGTCTGCCAGCACAGGAAGCCGCCGATGAAGGGAATTAATATTAGCCAGGGTAGTAACATGGCGATTTACATTCCTTTTTAAGGCCCCCAACAGGGGCCTGATTTTCAACGAATTCGAATAAAATTCACTTAACGATCAACGCAACACCATCAGCAGCGCCAGCACGACAACCGCACCGATGCTCATAGACGCCACATACCAGCGCAGATAACCGTTCTCGCTGAACAGCAGGCCTTTACCTGCAAAGCGGGACAGGATCGCCGGAATATTCATCATGGCGTTCAGTGGGTCGCGCTTCAGCAGCCACGCAATACCCAGGAACGGCTTGACGAAAATCATATCGTACAGCCAGTCGAAGCCCCATGCGTTGTACCACCAGGTGCCCAGCAGACGGCCTGGCGCACTGTTGGCAACAGATGTCACCAGCGTACGTTTACCCAGCCACAGCCATGCTGCAATCAGGATGCCCGCAAGAGCGACCACACCAGAGGTGATTTCAAGCGTCAGAACGCGACCGTGCTCAAGCTCGGTGGTGTCTGGCAGTACGCCCTGCAGCGGTGGCACAATCATCGCGCCAACGAAGGTGGACAGTACCAGCAGCACAATCAGCGGCAGGTGGTGGGTAATCCCCTTCCCTGCGTGAGCGTGAATTTGTTCTTTACCGTGGAATACGATGAAAATCATACGGAAGGTATACAGGGAGGTCATGAACGCACCGACCAGACCCGCAACCATCAGATTGATATGACCATTCGCCATGGCACCCGCAAGGATTTCGTCCTTACTGAAGAAGCCCGCGGTAATCAGCGGCAATGCCGCCAGCGCCGCGCCGCCCACCAGGAAGCAGACATACACCAGCGGGATGGACTTACGCAGTCCGCCCATTTTGAAGATGTTCTGCTCGTGATGGCAGGCCAGGATCACGGAACCGGATGAGAGGAACAGCAGCGCTTTAAAGAACGCATGCGTCATCAGGTGGAAAATCGCCGCGTCCCACGCCTGAACACCCAGGGCCAGGAACATGTAACCAATCTGGCTCATGGTGGAGTATGCGAGAACGCGTTTGATGTCGGTCTGAACCAGCGCGGCAAAGCCTGCCAGCACCAGCGTAACCGCACCGACGATACCCACCAGATGCAGAATTTCCGGAGTCATCAGGAACAGGCCATGAGTACGCGCAATCAGGTAAACACCCGCGGTCACCATGGTTGCTGCGTGGATCAGCGCGGAGACCGGGGTTGGACCCGCCATCGCGTCTGCCAGCCATGTCTGCAACGGCAGCTGTGCTGATTTACCCACAGCACCACCCAGCAGCATCAGCGTTGCCCACATCAGCATATTGTTGCCTGCCGCGAAGTGAGCCGGTGCCAGTTCCACCATTTCGCGGAAGTTCAGCGTGCCCAGTTCGTTGTAGAGAATGAACAGTGCGAAGGCGAGGAACACGTCACCCACACGGGTCACGATGAACGCCTTCATGGCCGCTGCGCCATTCTTCGGATCGGTGTAGTAGAAACCGATCAGCAGGTAAGAACACAGACCCACGCCTTCCCAGCCCAGATACATCAGCAGCAGGTTATCGGCCAGCACCAGAACGACCATGCTCGCGATAAACAGGTTGGTGTAGGCGAAGAAGCGGGAGTAACCCTCTTCACCGCGCATATACCAGGAGGCAAACATGTGGATCAGGAAGCCCACGCCGGTTACCACGGAGAGCATGGTCAGAGACAGACCATCCAGCACCAGGTTAAAACCGATGTTGAAATCACCGACCGACATCCAGGTCCACAGCGGCACGCTGAAAGGCTGCTTGCCGTTGTTGAAGAAGTCGATACCTGCATACGCTGTCACCAGCGCAGCCAGACCGATAGAGCCAATGCCAACGGTTGCAGACAGATTCTCAGACCAGCGGCCACGAGAAAACGCCAGCAGCACGAAGCCAATCAGCGGAAAAATAATGGTTAAGGCAAGCATGTTCATCCACGCAACTCACTTACTGAATCGATGTTCAGGTTCTGGCGGCGACGATGGAGCTGCAGTAACAGCGCCAGGCCAATACTCGCTTCGGCAGCCGCGAGGCTGATAGCAAGAATGTACATCACCTGACCATCGGTCTGGCCCCAGTAGCTACCGGCGACCACGAAGGCCAGCGCGGAAGCGTTGATCATGATTTCCAGACCGATCAGCATAAACAGCAGATTGCGGCGGATGACCAGACCGGTTAAGCCGAGAACGAATAAAATCGCAGCGAGGATCAGTCCATGTGTTAAGGGGATCATGCGCGTTCCTCCGTTTTTCTTTTCGCGCGGTCGTCAGTGCGGTTGCTCAGCACCTCGCCAGCACGCTCTTCGCGGCCAACGTGGAAGGCCACAACCAGACCTGCCAGCAGCAGCATGGAGGCCAGTTCAACCGCCAGAACGTATGGGCCAAACAGCGTAATACCGACTGCTTTAGCGCTGATTGGCGTACCGTCGATGCCCTGATCGTTAACGCCCAGAATGGCGTAAACAATCACCACCAGCATGATGGCCGACAAAATTGCCGGGCCAATCCACACCTGCGGTTTTAACCACTGACGTTCCTGCTCAATTTCAGAGCCGCCCAGATTCAGCATCATTACCACGAAGACGAACAGCACCATGATGGCACCAGCGTAGACGATGATTTCCAGCGCACCGGCAAAGTGCGCGCCCAGCGCAAAGAACACCCCGGAAATAGCCAGCAGCGAAATGATTAAATACAGCAGCGCATGCACCGGATTGGTGTGCGTAATCACTCGCAACGTGGCCAGGATGGCGATGAGGCCACAGATATAAAAAGCGAATTCCATTGCCCTCTCCTTACGGTAACAGGCTCTTGACGTCGATAGGCTTAGCTTCGTTCTCTGCTTCGCCCTTATCTTTGCCGTCGATTGCCATACCCGCCATCCGGTAGAAGTTATATTCCGGGTATTTGCCCGGACCGGAAATCAGCAGATCCTCTTTCTCGTACACCAGATCCTGACGCTTGTACTCACCCAGTTCGAAGTCTGGAGTCAGCTGAATCGCCGTGGTTGGGCACGCTTCTTCACACAGACCGCAGAAGATGCAGCGTGAGAAGTTGATGCGGAAGAACTCAGGGTACCAGCGGCCATCTACCGTCTCTGCTTTCTGCAGAGAGATACAGCCCACCGGACACGCTACCGCACACAGGTTACAGGCAACGCAACGCTCCGAACCGTCCGGGTCGCGCGTCAGCACGATACGGCCACGGTAGCGCGGCGGCAGATATACCGGCTCTTCCGGGTACATCTGGGTTTCGCGTTTGGCAAACGCGTGCAGGCCGATCATCCAGATACTGCGTACCTGGGTGCCGAAGCCTACCAATAATTCTTTTAAGGTCATGATCTCAAAGCCCCTTATGGCTGCTGCCAGAGAATGACAGCCGCCGTTACCAGCAAGTTGACGAGCGTCAGCGGCAGGCAAACTTTCCAGCCGAAGGACATTACCTGGTCATAACGAGGACGCGGTAACGACGCACGAATCAAAATGAACATCATCATGAAGAACGCGGTTTTCAGCGCGAACCAGATGAACGGCGGTAAGAACGGGCCATGCCAGCCACCAAAGAACAGCGTTACCATCAACGCGGAAATGGTGACGATACCAATGTACTCGCCCACGAAGAACAGACCGAACTTCATACCGGAATATTCAATGTGGTAACCGTCGGCCAGTTCCTGTTCGGCTTCTGGCTGGTCAAACGGGTGACGGTGACACACCGCCACGCCCGCGATAGCAAAGGTAATGAAACCAAAGAACTGCGGGATGACGTTCCAGATGTCGGCCTGGTTGTTGACGATGTCGGTCATGTTGAATGAACCGGCCTGCGCCACCACGCCCATCAGGGAAAGACCCAGGAACACTTCGTAGCTGAGCGTCTGCGCGGAAGCACGCATTGCACCCAACAGCGAGTATTTGTTGTTACTGGACCAGCCTGCAAACAGCACCGCGTATACCGCGAGGCCTGCCATCATCAGGAAGAACAGAATGCCGATGTTCAGGTCAGCCACAACCCAGGTCGGGCTGACAGGAACGATAGCAAACGCCAGCAGCAGCGAGGTAAAGGCGATCATCGGTGCCAGAGTAAAGATCACGCGATCCGAGAAGCGCGGGATCCAGTCCTCTTTAAAGAACATCTTGATCATGTCCGCGACCAGCTGGAGTGAACCACCCCAGCCCACGCGGTTCGGTCCGTAACGGTTCTGGAACAGACCGAGCAGACGACGTTCACCAAAGCTCATGAACGCGCCGCAGGTGACCACCACCAGCAGAATGACAATTGCTTTCAGAATGCTCAGCAGGATGTCGATAAGATCCGGCGTTAACCAACTCATGCTTTTGCCTCCTGCAGGTTATCAAGACGCGCACCCGCCAGTACCGGCGCGATGCCAGGCATACCCATCGGTAAACCAACCTGCCCTGCTGTCAGACCTTCGGAGATAATCAGCGGCAGGCTGATTGTCTGGCCATCGTAGCTAAAGGCAATGTTCGCGCCCGCGTTGACGCCAAGCTTAGCGGCATCTGCCGGGTTGAGCTTGATGTACGGCTGCGGCATACGCTGCTGGAAGACCGGAGAACGCTGGGACAACTCGTCGCTACCAAACAGATGGTAGTACGGCGCAATACGCCAGCTACCAACCTGTGCCTGGAAGCTCGCCGGAACGGTGGCGAAGAAGTCCAGACCGGTTTCGGAGGCTTCAATCAGACGCACGCCCGGATCACCGTGACGCAGGGAGCCGCCCACTTCAGCCTGGAATTTGTTCCATGCCTGTGGAGAGTTCCAGCCCGGAGCCCATGCGAACGGAACCTGAGAGCGCGGTGCAGACGGCTGGTTGTTCCCTTCCATTGAGAAGGCAAACATCGTGTCTTTATCCTGCGGCTGACGAGGTTCATGCACACTGATATTGGCACGCATGGCGGTACGACCGCTGTAACGGTGCGGTTCACGCGCCAGTTTCTGACCGCGAATACGGAAGCTTGCGTCAGGTGCCGCATCTTTAATCGCCGCCAGCTGAGGCAGTTTTTCAGCTACCGCATCGATAACGTGGTCAAGCTGCGTCCAGTCCACTTCACGGCTCTGCACGGTGCTGTGCAAAGAGTGCAGCCAGCGCCAGCTTTCCAGCATCACCGTGTTGCTGTCGTAGTACGCGGGGTCATAAACCTGGAAGAAACGCTGCGCGCGGCCTTCGTTGTTGATAACCGTACCGTCGCTTTCTGCGAAGCTTGCCGCAGAGAGCACCAGGTGCGCTTTGTCCATAATGGCTGTGCGCTGATGGTCAATAACCATCACCAGCGGCGCTTTTGCGAGCGCTGCGTCAACGCGTGCCGCAGAGGCATGGCGATGCAGGTCGTTTTCCAGCACCACAACGGCGTCAGCAGCACCGGATTCCAGTTCGCTTAACGCCGCTTCCAGAGAACCGCCGCCAATCATACCCAGACCGATGCTGTTCACCGCACGGGCAATCATGGTTACGCCAACGTCCGCACCACGGCCTTTCAGAGCTTTAGCAACGTTTGCTGCCGCCTGAACGATCTCCGCGCTACCGGCGTTAGTCCCGGAAATAATCAGCGGTTTCTTCGCCCCTGCCAGCGCCTGAACAATCACGTCAACCTTATTTTGCAGGTCGCGATCCAGGCCTTCAACGGCCGGAGAGTTGTTGTCCAGTGCGTGTGCAATCGCAAAACCAAGACGCGCCTGATCTTCAACCGGTGCGCAGTAGGTCCACGCAGCGATATCATCCAGACGGGTGTTGTCGACGTTTGTCACAAACAGTGGGTGTTTGGCGCGCTGACCGATGTTCAGGATTGCTGCAATCTGCCAGTCAGCCACTTTCTGGGCTGCCGCCATTTCACGCGCTTTACCTTTCACCGCCTGACGAACCGCCAGAGCCGCGCGAGCGCCAGTCTGAGTCAGGTCTTCACCCAGCACCAGAACCGCATCATAAGATTCGATTTCGCGCAGCGCAGGGGTATGAATACCACCTTCGCGCAGCACTTTCAGTACCAGTTGCAGACGTTCCTGCTCGCCCTGGGCGATACCGGTATAGAAGTTTTCCGCCCCTACCAGCTCGCGCAACGCGAAGTTGCTTTCGATGCTGGCGCGCGGGGAGCCGATACCGATCACCTTCTTCGACTGGCGCAGAATATCTGCCGCGCCCTGCATCGCCTGTTCAGCGTTCAGGGTGATCAGGTCATCGCCGCGGCGCTGAACCGGCTGACGCGGACGGTCTTTCAGGTTCACATAGCCATAGCCGAAACGACCGCGGTCGCACAGGAAGTAGTGGTTAACGGTACCGTTGTAACGGTTTTCGATACGACGCAGTTCGCCGTAGCGTTCACCCGGGCTGGTGTTACAGCCCAGCGAGCACTGCTGGCAGATGCTTGGCGCAAACTGCATGTCCCACTTACGGTTGTAACGCTCGGAGTGGGTTTTATCGGTGAATACGCCAGTCGGGCAGATTTCTACCAGGTTACCGGAGAATTCGCTTTCAAGCGTACCGTCTTCCGGACGACCGAAGTAGACGTTGTCATGCGCGCCATACACGCCCAGATCCTGACCGTCTGCGTAGTCTTTGTAGTAACGCACGCAGCGGTAGCAGGCGATGCAGCGGTTCATTTCGTGAGAGATGAACGGCCCCAGATCCTGGTTACGGTGGGTACGTTTGGTAAAGCGATAGCGACGGAAGCTGTGACCGGTCATTACGGTCATATCCTGAAGGTGGCAGTTACCGCCCTCTTCACAGACCGGACAGTCGTGTGGGTGGTTGGTCATCAACCATTCCACCACGCTTTCGCGGAACTGTTTGGCTTCTTCGTCATCAATCGAAATAAAAGTGCCTTCGGTGGCTGGCGTCATACAGGACATCACCAGGCGACCACGCGTGTCTTCCGCGTTCTGATATTGCTTCACCGCACACTGGCGGCAAGCACCGACGCTGCCCAGCGCCGGATGCCAGCAAAAGTACGGAATATCAAGGCCGAGCGACAGACAAGCTTCCAGCAGGTTGTCCGCCCCGTTGACCTCATATTCTTTGCCGTCTACATGAATCGTAGCCATTAGCATGCTTCCAGTTGGCTCAGACTATGTCTGAGCGTTAATCAAAATTCTTGTCGTTACCAGCGCGTTTTCAGCAGGTTCGGCTGAATACCATTGATTGCATGGGTATTGCTGAACGGCTGCTTGATGCCTGCTTCGAATTCATCGCGGAAATATTTAATCGCGCTCTGCAGTGGCTCGACGGCACCGGGTGCGTGGGCACAGAAGGTTTTACCTGGGCCCAGGAATCGACACAGTTGCTCAAGTGTCTCGATATCGCCAGGCTGACCTTCGCCACGTTCAATAGCACGGAGGATCTTCACGCTCCACGGCAGACCATCACGGCATGGTGTACACCAGCCGCAGGACTCGCGGGCGAAGAACTCTTCCAGGTTACGCACCAGCGATACCATGCCGATCTCATGGTCGACGGCCATCGCCAGCGCCGTACCCAGACGGCTACCTGCTTTACCAATGCTTTCGAATTCCATTGGCAGGTCAAGGTGGGCTTCGGTCAGGAAGTCTGTCCCTGCCCCACCCGGCTGCCAGGCTTTGAATTTCAGACCGTCACGCATGCCGCCAGCATAGTCTTCAAGAATTTCACGCGCGGTAGTACCGAACGGCAGTTCCCAGACGCCAGGGTTTTTCACGCGACCGGAGAAGCCCATCAGCTTGGTACCAGCATCTTTGCTTGCAGAGATGCCCTGATACCACTCCACGCCGTTAGCGAGGATTGCCGGAACGTTACACAGGGTTTCGACGTTGTTGACGCAGGTCGGTTTGCCCCACACGCCGGAGCTTGCCGGGAACGGTGGCTTGGAACGCGGGTTCGCACGGCGGCCTTCCAGGGAGTTAATCAGCGCGGTTTCTTCACCACAGATATAACGCCCTGCCCCGGTGTGCACGAACAGTTCGAAGTCAAAACCGGTGCCCAGGATATTTTTACCCAGCAGGCCCGCTTCGGTGGCTTCGGCGATCGCGCGGCGCAGGTTTTCTGCCGCTTCGATGTATTCACCGCGCAGGAAGATGTAACCACGGTACGCTTTCAGCGCGAACGCGGAGATCAGCATGCCTTCCACCAGCAGGTGTGGCAGCTGTTCCATCAGCAGGCGGTCTTTATAGGTGCCCGGCTCCATTTCATCGGCGTTACACAGCAGGTAACGGATGTTCATGGATTCGTCTTTTGGCATCAGGCTCCACTTCAGACCGGTGGAGAAGCCCGCACCGCCGCGCCCTTTCAGGCCAGAATCTTTCACCGCGTTAACGATTTCATCCGGTGCCATGCCGCCGAGGGCTTTACGCGCACCGGCATAGCCGTTTTTGCTTTGGTATTCGTCGAGCCATACCGGCTGTTTGTCATCGCGCAGACGCCAGGTCAGCGGATGAGTCTCAGCAGTACGAATTACAGTTTTCATTTGTACTGCTCCAGCAGGTCAGGAATGGCTTCCGGCGTCAGATGGCTGTGAGTGTCCTCATCAATCATCATGGTCGGCCCCTTGTCGCAGTTACCCAGGCAGCAGGTTGGCAGCAGAGTAAAGCGACCGTCGAACGTGGTCTGGCCCGGCTTGATATTGAGTTTTTTCTCAATTGCCGCCTGAATGCCCTGATAACCGGTAATGTGACAAACAACGCTGTCACAATAGCGGATCACATGGCGGCCTACCGGCTGACGGAAGATCTGGCTGTAGAACGTGGCTACACCTTCTACATCACTTGCCGGAATACCCAGCACTTTTGCGATCTCATAGATCGCCCCATCCGGCACCCAACCACGCTGTTTCTGAACGATTTTCAGCGCTTCAATGGACGCCGCACGCGGGTCTTCGTAGTGGTGCATCTCGTGCTCAATGGCGGCACGCTCTGCTTCACTCAGCTCAAAAGCCTCGGTTTGTGGTTGTTGATTCTCGTGCATAATTAGCGGTCCACATCTGACATAACAAAATCGATACTACCCAGATACACAATCAGGTCGGAGACCAGACTGCCGCGAATGGCGGCCGGGATCTGCTGCAGGTGCGCGAAGCTTGGCGTACGCACACGGGTACGGTAGCTCATGGTGCTGCCGTCACTGGTCAGGTAGTAGCTGTTGATACCCTTGGTCGCTTCAATCATCTGGAAGGATTCATTGGCCGGCATGACCGGACCCCAGGAAACCTGCAGGAAGTGGGTGATCAGGGTTTCGATATGTTGCAGCGTGCGCTCTTTCGGTGGCGGCGTGGTCAGCGGGTGATCCGCTTTGAACGGGCCTTCCGGCATGTTGTTGAGGCACTGCTCAAGGATGCGCAGACTCTGGCGCAGCTCTTCTACTTTCAGCATCACGCGGGTGTAGCAGTCGGATACACCGCCGCCAACCGGGACTTCAAAGTCGAAGTTCTCGTAGCCAGAGTAAGGACGGGCTTTACGCACGTCGAAATCAATACCGGTTGCACGCAGACCCGCCCCTGTTGTCCCCCACTCCAGCGCTTCTTTCGCGCCGTAGGCAGCAACGCCCTGGGAACGGCCTTTCAGGATGGTGTTACGCAGTGCGGCTTTCTCGTAAGAGGCCAGACGTTTTGGCATCCAGTCGAGGAATTCACGCAGCAGACGATCCCAACCGCGCGGCAGATCGTGTGCGACACCACCGATACGGAACCAGGCCGGGTGCATACGGAAGCCGGTAATCGCTTCAACCAGATCGTAGATTTTCTGACGGTCGGTAAAGGCGAAGAAGACCGGGGTCATCGCGCCAACGTCCTGAATGAACGTGGAGATGTACAGCAGGTGGCTGTTAATACGGAACAGTTCAGACAGCATGACGCGGATCACGTTAACGCGATCCGGCGTGGTGATGCCTGCCAGTTTCTCAACGGCCAGCACGTATGGCATTTCGTTTACGCAACCGCCGAGGTATTCGATACGGTCGGTATACGGAATGTAGCTGTGCCAGGACTGGCGCTCGCCCATCTTCTCAGCACCACGGTGGTGGTAACCGATATCCGGTACGCAGTCGACAATCTCTTCGCCATCAAGCTGAAGAATAATACGGAATGCACCGTGCGCAGATGGGTGGTTCGGGCCGAGGTTGAGGAACATGAAGTCCTCGTTGTCGGTACCGCGCTTCATGCCCCAGTCTTCCGGCTTGAAGGTCAGTGCTTCCATCTCCAGATCCTGCTTGGCTTTGGTCAGCTCAAACGGGTCGAATTCAGTTGCACGTGCCGGGTAGTCTTTACGCAGCGGGTGGCCGGTCCAGGTCTGCGGCATCATGATGCGCGTCAGGTGTGGGTGGCCGTCAAAGGTCATGCCGAACATTTCCCAGGTTTCACGCTCATACCAGTTGGCGTTCGGGAAAAGTTTGGTGATCGTCGGCAGATGCATGTCGTTTTCAGACAATGCCACCTTGAGCATGATATCCGTATTGCGGTCTATTGAGATCAGGTGGTAGAAAACGGAAAAATCCGCAGCAGGGAGACCCTGGCGGTGCGTACGCAGACGTTCATCCATGCCGTGTAAGTCAAACAGCATGACGTAAGGTTTTGGCAATTTCTTGAGGAAATCGACAACTTCCAGTAATTGTTCACGCTTCACCCAGACAACGGGTACCCCGGTGCGGGTGGCCTGAACAGTAAAGGCATCCGGCCCAAAACGGTTGCGCAGTTCGCCAATGACAGGGTCATCCAGATGATCCCGGGTCTGCCAGGCGGCTTCTTGCGCGGTTAAGTCGGTCATATTGTTCACCATTGCAAATGGTCCGTGGTGACTGTCAAGCCTGGCTTCGCGCTATTTGAGTAGTGATATGCGAAGGTATTCTCCAGGCCAACAGGCGCAAATTAAATTTCGTCAGGCGTACGCAGGTTGGTGACTGCAATACGTTCACCGCGTTTACGCTCGCGCTCAGACTGCATGTTCGCGCGATACACACCCTGATCGCCTACAACCCATGAAAGTGGGCGGCGCTCTTTACCGATAGACTCCTGCAGCAGCATCAGCGCCTGCATGTAAGCCTCCGGACGCGGCGGGCAACCTGGGATGTAAACGTCGACTGGAATGAACTTATCAACGCCCTGCACGACGGAATAAATGTCGTACATCCCGCCAGAGTTCGCGCAAGCGCCCATAGAGATAACCCATTTAGGTTCGAGCATCTGGTCATAAAGACGCTGAATAACCGGTGCCATCTTGGTAAAGCACGTACCGGCGACCACCATCAGGTCAGCCTGACGTGGGGACGCGCGGAGCACCTCGGCCCCAAAACGCGCAACGTCATGCACCGCAGTGAATGACGTCACCATTTCAACGTAGCAGCAAGAAAGGCCAAAGTTGTAAGGCCAGATGGAGTTCTTACGCCCCCAGTTGACCATATCGTGCATGGCATGCTCAAGCTTACCCATGTACACGCTTTTATTGACTTCTTGCTCCAGGGGGTCGGTTACGATCTCCTGTTTTTGCAGGGGGTAACGGTCATTCTCACCGTTAGGATCTATGCGGGTGAGCGTATAATCCATCTTATTGCCTCGCTGTTACTGCTGACGATTAGAGATACTGTTTTCCGGGTTGATGTGTTCACGACGTGAACGCGCAGGCGTCCAGTCAAGCGCGCCAATACGCACCAGATAAACCAGACCGGCCAGTAGCACTAAAATGAAAATTGCGGCCTCGACAAAGCCTATCCAACCACTTTCGCGGATGGAGGTAGACCATGCGAAAAGGTAAAGCGCTTCCACGTCAAAGATGACGAAGAACATAGCTACCAGATAGAACTTGGCAGACAGGCGTAAGCGAGCGGAACCTACTGAATCAATACCTGATTCGAAAGGTGTGTTTTTGTGCCTTGCGCGGGCGCGACCGCCCAGGAACCAGCCGCCGACTAACATCAGGCAGCACAGGCCAATGGCTACAATAAGAAAGATTGCGAATGCCCAGTGATGAGCGATGACTTCTGTGGATGTTGACATACTCATTGCTTACTCATCAAAAGTGATACCGACGACACTGCTCTTGCTGGCAGATGGGCATCACATCGATTCATGGGGAGGAACAAATAACCTTACACTAACTGTCGGAAATGGGGCGTAGACAGCAAAATGATGTGGTTTTTTACTCCTTTCTATAACCTTTTGTCAACTTTAACAAAGGTTTCTTCACATTAAATTACATCGCACGATTACCATTAACATTTCATGCCCTTTAACCCTGGTGGGTTCCAGACTTTACGTCAAACGCATGTTGTTGAATCGTGTCCGTTTTGGAAGTAAAAAAAACAACCCTCCTATTTTGACAGGATTTGCCAACGATTCCTCCCCCCAAATGGGAGTATTTTCTTGATCTGAGACACGCTTTTGTTAATTCAATCGAAAAAACGGCAACATATTTCCTGTTTTTTTAACATCAAAGGGATGAGGAAGACGTCAGAACGGAAAACGAACACGTTTTAAGCAAATTCATTTATCTGATTAATAAATAAAACCTATTTACCTAATCCATGCTGTTGAGGAGGTTATTGTCGACCAAAAAAAAACCACTCTACGCAAAAATCGCGCGAGTGGCCTTTTTTTTACACTTACATTTTGTTACCAGAATTTTGAGTCTCTGATCACTCAAAGTCCCTTTCGACAACCAGGGAGTCACCCCCCTCTTCAGGAGTAACATGCTCGTACTGCCAGGGGTTGTGGTAGGTTTCAATGGCCTCGAACACCACCTTCGCCAGTTCATTATTGCTGGATGCGTTGCGACAAAGCAGGTACTCCGTATCCGGCAATGCAGGAAGACCTTCCGCTTTACCCAGTACGCGCAGATCCGGACTCATCATCTCTACCGGACGTGCGGTTACGCCAAGACCCGCTTTTACGGCGGCACGTACCGCTGGCAGTGTGGATGCCACATACGCCAGACGCCACGGAATGTTGGCCTCATTTAGCGCAGTGATCACCATATCGCGGAACGGGCTTGGCTCGTCCAGCAAAACCAACGGTATTGCCTCGCCTTTTTGCAGCACATATTCAGCCGCGCAGTACCAGTGCGTCGGAGAAGTACGCAGCGTCAGACACTCAAATTGCCCAGGACGATGCGTCGTGACCACCAGGTCGACTTCATTCTCTTTCAACATATCAACCATAAAGGCGTTACGTTTTACGCTAACATCCAGCGCAAGCTTCGGATAAACCGAACTAATACGATTGAGAAGGAAAGGCAATATAGTATCCGCTGACTCATCAGATGCACCTAATGTTAACACCCCCTGAAGGTTGCTAAACATTAATGACATACATGCTTCGTCATTAAAGCGAAGTATTTTTCTGGCATAACCCAGTAGCTGAATACCGTGTTCAGTCAATAGCTTATTACGCCCATGGCGCGCAAAAAGCTCTTTACCGACCAGTTGTTCCAGCCGTTGCATTTGCTGGCTAACAGCGGACTGGGTTCGGCAAACTGCGGCAGCAGCAGCTGCAAAAGTGTTGAGATCGGCGACCGCAACAAACGTTCTCAGCAGATCGAGGTCGAGATTCATTATCGGACGATTTGCATTTATCATATCTATTCACTTTCAGGTTGCTCGTGCGGAGCTGCCCGGGTTGAAGCTGTGTGTAACAGTTAAGCAATTCCCTCTGACGATTATCCCTCGCATCCTGACCCGGCAGACTGCCTGACAGATAGTTATTGTGCTGCTTTTTTCACTTCACCCTTCAGGCTGCTTCCGTATTGGCCGCGTCTGCTCACCCCAGCCACTGACCTGAGTAAGCTTCCGGGGATTTTCAGACGTGCCGCGTTACCCGGCCTGCGGCCTCCCCCCTTCGGGGCCAGCGCAAGCACAGTTCAAAAACGCTGAAAGCGTTTTTGTGATGCAGCTTGAATGATTTTGTGTATATATCAACAGTCAGAAAGCACGTTTCATGACGTTATTTTTATTCTCTTAAACGTTCAGGATATTTAGATGTTCGCAGATTTATGTAAATTACATTAAAGGTAAGACACATTTTCTGCCATCTTTATCGCAGCGCTGTCAACGCAGCAGGATGTGCTTCGCACACTCCAGCCAGAGAGAACTCTAACAATAACAATCGACTAATTCAGAAAATCAGTTCCAGATATACAAGACGAGCGCATCTTTCATCTGCTTTCCTGAAAGACATCTTAACCCAAATCCACCTTATTTATAAGTCTTATTGCAATATTAAGGATTTAAGGGTGTTGATAAGTGGCTAAACTAATTTTATTAAAATTAACGAAAGTTGCATTTTCGTCGTTAATAATAAATAAATTTTAATTTAGATTAAGGTCATTCATTAATGACACTTAACATTAAATTTACATGAGTAACCTTTAGCCCAGGGTGTCTATTACAGTAACCCGTATCTCAACATTCAGGTTTTACGAAAAGTCACTCAGGGTAACGTCTTGCATCCGGCTGACCCTATTTTATTTTTAACAGCACAATATGCAACTATCATATCAATCAACAGCACAATAAACCTAAAACCACACTATGTGCATTACTTTAGGTCAGCGAAATGGCTCGCAGCCAGCAAAATAGATTCAACAAGAATTAGTCCATTGTACGAAATCTTCTTCTGTACGCCCTTCAAAATGAAGCGAGGGGGGAGTACATTGTTCCGTGCTGACTTCCACGGCAGGGAGTGGCAATAATAGCGAAAAGGTTAAAGGTTCATGTCCCCTATCGAAAAATCCAGCAAGCTAGATAACGTCTGTTATGACATCCGTGGCCCGGTTCTGAAAGAGGCAAAGCGCCTCGAAGAAGAAGGCAATAAGGTTCTGAAACTCAACATTGGTAATCCTGCGCCATTTGGTTTTGAAGCGCCGGATGAGATCCTGGTAGATGTGATCCGCAACCTGCCCACTGCACAAGGCTATTGCGATTCAAAAGGACTCTACTCCGCGCGTAAAGCCATCATGCAGCACTACCAGGCGCGCGGCATGCGTGACGTTACCGTTGAAGATATCTATATTGGCAACGGCGTCTCTGAGCTTATCGTGCAGGCCATGCAGGCACTGCTGAACAGCGGTGACGAAATGCTGGTACCCGCGCCTGACTACCCGCTGTGGACAGCAGCAGTATCACTGTCCAGCGGTAAAGCGGTGCACTACCTGTGCGACGAGTCCTCTGACTGGTTCCCGGATCTCGATGATATTCGCGCTAAGATAACCCCTCGCACGCGCGGTATCGTCATTATCAACCCGAACAACCCAACGGGTGCGGTCTATTCCAGAGAGTTACTGATGGAGATCGTGGAGATCGCCCGCCAGCACAACCTGATTATCTTTGCCGACGAAATTTACGACAAAATTCTGTACGATGCGGCGCAACACCACTCTATCGCCGCACTGGCACCGGATCTGCTGACCATTACCTTCAACGGCCTGTCCAAGACCTATCGTGTGGCGGGTTTCCGTCAGGGCTGGATGGTACTGAACGGGCCGAAAAAACACGCCAAAGGGTATATCGAAGGGCTTGAGATGCTGGCGTCCATGCGTTTATGCGCCAACGTTCCGGCACAGCACGCGATCCAGACCGCACTCGGTGGTTACCAGAGCATCAGCGAATTTATCACCCCGGGTGGCCGTCTGTACGAACAGCGTAACCGCGCGTGGGAGCTGATCAACGATATCCCGGGCGTCTCCTGTGTCAAACCTAACGGCGCGCTCTACATGTTCCCGAAAATTGACGCGAAGCGCTTCAATATTCATGACGACCAGAAAATGGTGCTCGATTTCCTGTTACAGGAAAAAGTGCTGCTGGTTCAGGGTACCGCGTTCAACTGGCCGTGGCCGGATCACGTGCGCATCGTCACCCTGCCGCGTGAGGACGACCTCGAAATGGCCATCAGTCGCTTTGGCCGCTTCCTCTCCGGTTACCACCAGTAATCTTAAAAATCAGGCTACTTCGGTAGCCTGATTTGCATCTTGTCTCCCCTACCCGCACAATGAAGTCTGTCGCAGTGAAGACAAAAGGTAACCTATGAGTCAGAGTCATTTCTTTGCCCATCTCTCCCGCCTTAAACTGATCAACCGCTGGCCTTTGATGCGCAATGTGCGCACTGAAAATGTGTCGGAACACAGCCTGCAGGTTGCGATGGTCGCTCACGCACTGGCGGCCATTAAAAACCGTAAATTCAACGGGCAGGTCAATGC
This sequence comes from Enterobacter sp. LM3, assembly GCF_046622475.1. NCBI lineage: Bacteria > Pseudomonadati > Pseudomonadota > Gammaproteobacteria > Enterobacterales > Enterobacteriaceae > Enterobacter > Enterobacter sp. LM3. The sequence goes on from NZ_JBJURN010000004.1 coordinate 83,221, forward strand.
TGAGCGTATTGCTCTGCTGGCAATGTATCACGATGCCTCTGAAGTGCTGACCGGGGATTTACCCACACCGGTGAAATATTTCAACTCGCAGATTGCGCAGGAATATAAGGCGATCGAGAAGATTGCCCAGCAGAAGTTGATCGATATGGTGCCGGAAGAGTTGCGCGATATCTTCGAACCGCTGATCGACGAACATCGTTATACGGAAGATGAACAATCGCTGGTGAAACAGGCGGATGCGCTGTGCGCCTATCTGAAATGTCTGGAAGAGTTGTCAGCCGGAAATAATGAGTTTTTACTGGCCAAAACGCGTCTGGAAAAAACGCTCGAATCCCGCCGCAGTGAAGAGATGGATTATTTTATGCAGGTGTTCGTACCGAGCTTCCATTTGTCGCTGGATGAAATTAGCCAGGATTCACCGCTATAACAGACCATGATTGCCCGGCGGCGCTGCCGGACTGATCCCATCGCAGACGCCACCCGACAATTTACTTAAAACGGGAACAATACCGGAATCAACACTACGCACACCAACATCACCAGCACGGTGAACGGCACGCCAATCTTCACGAAATCGCTAAATTTGTAGTTACCTGGCCCCAGCACCAGCGTGTTAACCGGCGAAGAGACCGGGGTCATAAACGCCGCAGAGGCCGCCATTGCCACCATCATGGCAAATGGATACGGTGAAACCCCCATCGATTTCGCCATTGCCAGTGCGATGGGAGCCATCAGTACGGCCGTCGCCGTATTGGAAATAAACAACCCGATGGCGGCACACATGATAAACAGACACACCATCATCATATACGGGCCATATCCCCCGCCGACATCCATTAGCCCTTTAACCACCAAATCCACGCCACCGGTCTTTTGCAGTGCCAGGGCAAAGGGCATCATCCCGACAATCAGAATGATGCTCGGCCAGTGAACGGCTTTGTAGGCACTTTCAGCATCAATACAGCGGAATTTCCCCATCAGCAGGCAGGCAATAATCGCCGCGATCGGATTGGGGATCTCATCGGTAAGCATTAACGCCACCATCAGCACCAGACAAAAAATCGCATGGGGTGCCTGGCTATGCGCCGGAGACGCATCGCTCTCTTCAACGGGCATATTGAGTACCACAAAATCGCGGCCTTTCTGTCCAAGCTGGCTGATCAGCTTCCAGTTGCCAACCACGAGGAAAATATCCCCCAGCAGGATGGGTTCATCCACAACCGCACCTTTCATCGCCACGCCATCGCGCTTTAAGCCCACCACATTCAGGCCATAACGGGTACGGAAGCCCATTTCGCGCACAGTTTTACCCAATAATTCAGACTCAGGGATCAGCGACACTTCAGCCATGCCGACGTCCAGCGCCTGGTCTGAAAAATACTCGCCGCGCAGCACCATCGGCTCCAGCAGTTGTTCACTGCAAAACTCGCGCAGATCAACATCCGCCGTGGACATATCAATCAGCAAAACGTCACGCGCCCGGAATTCCGACACCCCGTTCACGTTCACGATCACCCGACGGAAACGACGCCAGCGCTCCACGCCGATCACGTTCGCGCCATAGCGTTCCCGCAGCTTCAGGTCGTCCAGACGCTGGCCGACCATCGGTGAACCTGGGCGAATGGCCAGACGGCGGGCGCGCCCGGTCAGACGGTACTCTTTGATCAAATCTCGAAAGGTACGCCGTTTCCAGCCGTCTTTGCTTTTATCCTGCGTCTCGCCCTGCAGGGCAAAGCGGGTCAGCAGCATATAGATAACGCCCATGACCAGAATCACCAGCCCAAGCGGGGTAACGCTGAAAAAACTGAAACCCTGTAACCCTTCACGGATCAGCTCACTGTTGACGACCAGGTTCGGTGGTGTAGCCACCAGCGTCATCATGCCGCTAACAAGCCCGGCAAAGCTCAGGGGCATCATCAGACGCGACGGTGAGGTCTGCATCCGCATGGAGACGCTGAGTACCACGGGGATAAAGATCGCGACAACGCCAGTTGAACTCATAAACGCCCCCAGCCCGGCAACCGTCAGCATCAGGTAGATCAGCATTTTGGTTTCACTGTTACCTGCCACCTTCACCAGCCACGATCCCACAATGGTCGCGACGCCAGTGCGCACCAGGCCGTCACCAATAATGAACAGAGCAGCAATCAGGATCACGTTAGGGTCGCTAAACCCGGAGAAGGCCTCCGGAAGCGTGAGCGTACCGCTCAACACAAACGCAACAATAACAAACAAGGCGACGGCATCCATGCGCACCTTGCCTGTAGCAAAGAGAATGATAGCGATTAAAAGCAGGCTGAGGACCCAAATCAGTTCACCGTTCACAACATGTCCTTGTCTGAGGGGGTACAAAATTTTGCCATAAAAAAGCCCCAGCAATGTGGGGCTAAATCATGGGATTACATTTTCAGCGAGACGGTAACAACGCCGTCAGGTGCTTTAGAGACAGCAAGTGTCGTCAGCGAGTTAAGCACAAAATCGGCTTCGTCCAGCCGGGGCGAGTCCGCCGGTACGTTGACGGCGATAACATGGCTTCCGGCATTCAACCCGGCCAGCACTCCGGCTGCCGCATCTTCCACCACCACGCAGTCTGCGGGAGCAAGACCCAGCAGTTCAGCGCCGAGTAAAAACGCATCAGGTTCAGGTTTGCCGCGCTTGACGCGTTCAGCGGTGATGAACACTTCTGGCTTCGGCAAGCCTGCCGCCTTATGACGGGCATGCGCAACCGGAATCGAGCCGGAGGTCACTATCGCCCACGGGATCTGCTCTTCATTAAGATGTTCAAGCAGTTCACGCGCCCCGGGCAGCGCGGCGATGCCGTCCGTGTCGGTGGATTCAATATGCTCAAGATAGCTGAACTCTGCCTGAATATCTTCCTCAGTGCGCCCCACCAGAAAATGCCGTAACGAGGTAATGGCCTGTTTGCCGTGGATAAAATTCAGCACGTCCTGATGGTCGATGCCATGTCTGTCAGCCCAATGGCACCATGAACGCTCCACAACCGGCAGCGAATCCACCAGCGTACCGTCCAGATCAAACAGAAAACCTTTACACTGCACACGCACCTCCGTCAGGCATTAATGATTTGTTGAATTTCGTTGCTGCTTAAATGGTACTGGCGTGGGCACGAATGCCATACGCTCAGCATGCGCTGATATTTTTCCCACATTGGGGTTTGCGCGTTAAAACCGTGAGTACCCGCATCAAAATGGGTATAGCGCCCTTCGGTATTCACCATAAAGCGTACATAGCTCAGATAGCGCGCTTCCGTTGCGGCATCAAAGCCCAGGAACGTCACGCGACGCTCGTCGATGGACGGTTGATCTTTCAGATTGGTCCAGGAAACGTGCAGCGCGTGATACATCTCCATAATGTCGATGATCAGGCGGCAGGTTTCTTCTTTCAGCTCGCCAAACTCGCGATCCAGTTCGCGCATCTGCAAACCGAAGCCACGTTCAACGATAGTCTGTAAGCGGCGGTAGCGCTCTGCGTTGTCGGGATCAAGCATAGTCATCATCTTGTACTGATTAGACAAAATCAGACGTTGAGCATTGGTCATTTCCATCTTTCGACTCCTGTAGCGCATTGCACTTGAAAAAAAAGACACGGTAACTGTTTGTTACTGTGCCTTCTTTTATTCATCGTTTCGATGATCAATCACAAACCATCGAGGAATGTTTTATCAAGTTGTTTAAAAGCCCGCTTGAGGGTATCGGCCAGCGCCTGGTAATCCGGTTTACCTTCGACCGGAGCAAGCGCCTGCCCTGCTTCCTCGAGTTTCCCGCGAACTTCATAAAACCAGTGTAAAATTCCGGGAGGTAATGGCGTAATTGAACGCTTACCTAACCACCACAGTCCCTGCATCGGCAGACTTAGCGCAAAGAGCGCCGTGGCGACGGCCGGGCCAAGCTGCCCCCCGAGGGCAATTTGCCAGCACAGCGTAAATATCGCGACAGGCGGCATAAAGCGAATCGCATGGCGGGTGGCGCGGATGACGCGATTCTCAACAAACATAGGCGCAAGGCGCTTTTCCATCGGCCAGGTCTTTGCGTAATGCTGTCCCCGACGAAACAGACTAAAAAAGTTCACGGACGGGATCTCAGGTGTCGACATGGCTGTACCTCAACTTCACGTATAAAAATTAAAATTTTCATGCAAAACCACAACAGGCTATGACAACGTTCAAAATATTTTGTCATCACTACCCCGTATCGGGTATCCTGTGCCAGCCTGATAGGGCCTTAGACGAGAATCGTTAACTCGTCAAATTATCGCATATTATGCCATCGCCTGAAAAATGTTCAAAATGGCATAAAATCATAGGTATTTCTTCCATCATGCCAGAATGTTCGTTTGGCATGATGTTAATCATAAATGTCTGGGTCAGCATGCGTTACGCTGTTAGACTCACTGACGTTTTTTTAGCCACGTATCAATAATAGGTACTTCCATGTCGAGTAAGTTAGTACTGGTTCTGAACTGCGGTAGCTCCTCACTGAAATTCGCCATCATCGATGCGCTCAACGGTGACGAGTACCTCTCTGGTTTGGCCGAATGTTTCCATCTGCCTGAAGCACGTATCAAGTGGAAGATGGACGGTAGCAAACAAGAAGCGGCTTTAGGTGCAGGCGCCGCTCACAGTGAAGCGCTGAACTTTATCGTTAACACTATTCTGGCACAAAAACCAGAACTGTCTGCTCAGCTGACTGCGATTGGTCACCGTATCGTCCACGGCGGCGAAAAATACACCAGCTCCGTCGTGATCGACGAATCTGTGATCCAGGGCATCAAAGACTCTGCATCCTTCGCGCCGCTGCACAACCCGGCTCACCTGATCGGTATCGCTGAAGCGCTGAAATCCTTCCCGCAGCTGAAAGACAAAAACGTGGCCGTGTTTGACACCGCGTTCCATCAGACTATGCCGGAAGAATCTTACCTCTACGCCCTGCCATACAGCCTGTACAGAGAGCACGGTGTTCGTCGCTACGGCGCACATGGCACCAGCCACTTCTATGTGACGCAGGAAGCGGCAAAAGTACTGAACAAACCGGTTGAAGAACTGAACATCATCACCTGCCACCTGGGCAACGGTGGTTCTGTTTCTGCTATCCGTAACGGTAAATGTGTTGATACTTCTATGGGTCTTACCCCACTGGAAGGTCTGGTGATGGGTACCCGTTCCGGTGATATCGACCCGGCGATCATCTTCCACCTGCACGACACCCTGGGCATGAGCGTTGACCAGATCAACAAAATGCTGACCAAAGAGTCTGGCCTGCTGGGTCTGACCGAAGTCACCAGCGACTGCCGTTATGTTGAAGACAACTACGCAGAAAAAGCGGACGCTAAACGTGCAATGGACGTTTACTGCCACCGCCTGGCAAAATACATCGGTTCTTACACTGCGCTGATGGAAGGTCGTCTGGACGCGGTAATCTTCACCGGTGGTATCGGTGAGAATGCGGCAATGGTCCGTGAACTGACCCTGGGTAAACTGGGCGTTCTGGGCTTCGACGTTGATCACGAACGTAACCTGGCTGCCCGTTTCGGTAAGTCTGGTTTCATCAACAAAGAAGGTACCCGTCCAGCTATCGTTATCCCAACGAACGAAGAGCTGGTCATCGCGCAAGACGCGAACCGCCTGACTGCCTGATTCCACACCGCCAGCAATGCTGGCGGTGCTGTTTTGTAACCCGCCCAATGTCGGCGGTAACGAAAGAGGATAAACCGTGTCCCGTATTATTATGCTGATCCCTACCGGAACCAGCGTCGGCCTGACCAGCGTCAGCCTTGGCGTTATCCGTGCTATGGAACGCAAAGGCGTTCGTCTGAGCGTCTTTAAGCCAATCGCCCAGCCTCGTGCCGGTGGCGATGCGCCAGACCAGACCACCACCATCGTGCGTAAGAACTCCAATCTGCCAGCGGCTGAACCGCTGAAGATGAGCCACGTTGAATCTCTGCTCTCCAGCAACCAGAAAGACGTGCTGATGGAAGAGATCATCGCCAACTACCACGCGAACACTCAGGACGCGGAAGTGGTTCTGGTTGAAGGCCTGGTTCCTACGCGCAAACACCAGTTTGCCCAGTCTCTGAACTTCGAAATCGCGAAAACGCTGAACGCTGAGATCGTCTTCGTCATGTCTCAGGGTACTGACACCCCAGAGCAGCTGAACGAGCGTATCGAACTGACTCGCAGCAGCTTCGGCGGCGTAAAAAATACCAACATCACCGGCGTTATCGTTAACAAACTGAACGCCCCGGTTGATGAGCAGGGTCGTACTCGCCCTGACCTGTCCGAGATCTTCGACGACTCTTCCAGAGCGAAAGTCATCAAAGTTGACCCGGCTAAACTGCAAAGCTCCAGCCCGCTGCCAGTACTGGGCGCGGTACCGTGGAGCTTCGATCTGATTGCCACCCGTGCAATCGATATGGCGCATCACCTGAACGCCACCGTGATCAACGAAGGCGACATCAACACCCGTCGCGTGAAGTCCGTGACCTTCTGTGCGCGCAGCATCCCGCACATGCTGGAACACTTCCGTGCAGGCTCCCTGCTGGTGACTTCCGCTGACCGTCCTGACGTGCTGGTTGCAGCCTGCCTGGCGGCAATGAACGGCGTGGAAATCGGTGCCATTCTGCTGACCGGTGCTTACGATATGGACCCACGCGTCAGCAAGCTGTGCGAGCGCGCATTTGCCACTGGCCTGCCGGTCTTTATGGTGAACACCAACACCTGGCAGACCTCCCTGAGCCTGCAGAGCTTCAACCTGGAAGTGCCGGTTGATGACCACGAACGTATCGAGAAAGTGCAGGAATACGTTGCGGGCTACATCAACGCAGACTGGATCGAATCCCTGACTGCGACTTCTGAGCGCAGCCGTCGTCTGTCTCCACCAGCCTTCCGTTACCAGCTGACTGAGCTGGCGCGTAAAGCGGGCAAACGCGTTGTTCTGCCAGAAGGTGATGAACCACGTACCGTTAAAGCGGCAGCTATCTGCGCAGAACGCGGTATCGCGACCTGTGTGCTGCTGGGTAACCCGGATGAAATCACCCGTGTGGCGGCCTCTCAGGGCGTTGAGCTGGGTGCGGGTATCGAAATCGTTGACCCGGAAGTGGTTCGCGAAAGCTACGTAGCCCGTCTGGTTGAACTGCGTAAGAGCAAGGGCATGACCGAAGCCGTTGCGCGTGAACAGCTGGAAGACAACGTGGTGCTGGGTACGCTGATGCTGGAACAGGACGAAGTTGACGGTCTGGTTTCTGGTGCTGTTCACACCACCGCGAACACCATCCGTCCGCCATTGCAGCTGATCAAAACTGCACCGGGCAGCTCACTGGTGTCTTCCGTGTTCTTCATGCTGCTGCCTGAACAGGTTTACGTTTACGGCGACTGTGCGATCAACCCGGATCCAACGGCAGAACAGCTGGCTGAAATCGCTATCCAGTCTGCAGACTCCGCGATTGCCTTCGGTATCGAACCACGCGTGGCGATGCTCTCCTACTCTACCGGCACTTCTGGTGCAGGCAGCGATGTAGAGAAAGTTCGCGAAGCGACCCGTCTGGCGCAGGAAAAACGTCCTGACCTGATGATCGACGGCCCGCTGCAGTACGACGCTGCGGTAATGGCTGACGTGGCGAAATCCAAAGCGCCTAACTCACCGGTTGCCGGTCGCGCTACCGTGTTCATCTTCCCGGATCTGAACACCGGTAACACCACCTACAAAGCGGTACAGCGTTCTGCAGACCTGATCTCCATCGGGCCAATGCTGCAGGGTATGCGCAAACCTGTGAACGACCTGTCCCGTGGTGCGCTGGTAGACGATATCGTCTACACCATCGCGCTGACCGCGATCCAGTCCTCACAGCAGCAGTAATTTTTTACTGCACTAAAAAGGCGACCAGAAGGTCGCCTTTTTTATTTACAGTAACTCTCTCGCCGCCGACACAATGTCATGTGCCGTCAGGCCATACTCCTTCTGCAGGAAGTCCTGCGTCCCTACCTGGCCGTAACGCTCCTTCACGCCAACCCGACGCATCGGTACAGGACACGTTTCCACCAGCACTTCCGCCACCGCCGACCCCAGCCCGTTATGGATGCTGTGGTTTTCGCAGGTGACGATGCGCCCGGTTTTCTCGGCGTAGTTTTTCACCAGCATCCGGTCGATCGGTTTCAGGGTAAACATATCGATCACCGCCGCGCTCACGCCTTCCTGCCCCAGCTGGCGGGCTGCTTCCAGTGCTTCCGCCACCATGATACCGTTGGCAATCAGGGTGATATCGCTCCCTTCGCGCAGTACGTTACCCTTGCCGATGGTAAAGGTTGATCCCGGTGCATAGACGCTCGGGGCCTGTTTACGAATGGTGCGCACCCAGTAGAAACCTTCAAGATCAATCAGCTGGCGTAGCACATCCTCAAACATCACCGCGTCGGTCACCTCCAGCACCACCGAATGGGCCAGACCGCGCACAATCCCCATATCTTCAAACGACATATGCGTGCCACCGTTGTGGCAAGCCGTGACGCCCGCATCCGAGGCAATGACCTTCACGTTGTTACGCTGGTAGTCCAGGGACATAAACAGCTGGTCGAAGCAGCGACGGCTGGCAAAGGCGGTAAAGGTGTGGACGAACGGTTTACGCCCGGTCAGCGACAACCCGGCTGCCGTACCAATCACGTTGGCTTCCATAATGCCGCAGTTAATGACGTGCTGCGGGTAATCACGCGCCACACCGTCCATTGCCATCGAGCTCATCAGATCCGCTTCCAGCGCGATGATCTCGCTTCCGGCCTCAATCTGTTTTGCCACAAAACCGGCGTAGACTTTACGCATCTCAACGGCATCTTTTTGTCCTGCTGGTGCAACCTTAATCATGTGTAGCCTCCAGTTGGCGAATCGTCTCGTTGAGGGCCGCCTTGCTCTCCCCGGTCAGGCGCAGATGATGAGAGTTACTAAGCTGCTCCAGATACGGCACCCCCTGCCCTTTAATGCTGTCCAGAATCACTACCCGCGGACGCGCATCCGCCGCAGGAACCCGCGATGTGACGTCCAGCAACGCCGGGATGTCATCCCCTTTCACGGTCACCACATCAAAGCCAAAGGCACGGAATTTCCCCTCCAGATCGAACGCGCAGATAATTTCATCCAGTTGACCGTCGAGCTGCTGCTTATTCCAGTCCACAAACACCGTGAGATTGTTCAGGCGATGGTGAGCAATAAACTGGAATGCCTCCCAGCATTGACCTTCGTTAAGCTCGCCATCACCCACAATGCAAAATACCCGGTTTGGACGCCCTGCCAGCCTGTGCGACAACGCCATTCCCCCGGCGATAGAAATGCCCTGTCCGAGCGAGCCGGTGGTGGCATCCACACCGCGCGTTTTCAGACGATCCGGGTGGCTTGGCAGACGCGTGCCGTTCTGGTTGAGCGTGCTCAGCTCTTCCATCGGGAAATAGCCTTTTATCGCCAGGATACTGTACAGCGCCGGGCCCGCGTGGCCTTTCGACAGGACAAAATAGTCGCGCTCTGGCCAGTCCGGGTCGGCCGGGTCGATTTTCATCACCGCGCCGTACAGCACGGCCAGCGTTTCAACCACCGACATACTGCCACCGTAGTGACCAAAGCCCAGCTGCGTCAGTGATTTCAGGGTCTCAAGGCGGATCTGACGCGCCAGTTGGGTTATCTCATTCACATTCATGATTTAGCTCCGGTGTTTTCCTGCGCGTTACCGCCCGCAGATTTGTTTTTAGCAAACACGTTGTACGCCACCAGCAGCGCGAACAACGCAACCACCAGCCCGGTGATGGCAAGCGGTGACAGGAAGCGTGCCAGGTTGCCCAGAACAATCCCGACAGCGCCGAAATCGGCATCCGAGAAGGTCGTATTAGCAAAACCAATTGCACCCAGCACGGGCAGGAGCAGCACCGGCAGGAAGGTGATCAGCAGGCCGTTAGCAAATGCGCCAATCATCGCCCCGCGACGTCCGCCAGTAGCATTACCGAACACGCCTGCAGTCGCACCGGTGAAGAAATGCGGCACCACGCCCGGCAGGATCAGCACCCAGCTGAACTGACCGCAGATGAACAGCCCGACCAGACCGCCGAGGAAGCTGAACAGAAAGCCAATCAGCACCGCGTTTGGCGCATACGGATAGACCACCGGACAATCCAGCGCAGGACGTGCATTCGGCACCAGTTTCTCCGAGAAACCGGTAAAAGCCGGGACGATTTCGGCCAGAATCAGGCGCACACCCTGCAGGATGATGAACACACCTGCCGCAAAGGTAATTGCCATGATAATGGCGTACACCAGGTAGTTCTGGCCGCCGCTGAAGGTCGCCTCTACGTACTCACGCCCGGCGCTCACCGCCATGATCAGATAGATAATCATCATGGTCAGGGAGATTGAAATAGAGCTGTCACGCAGGAAGCTCAGATTCTTAGGCAGGTTCATCTCTTCGGTTGAACGCGAGCCTTTGCCAAACTTGCTGCCGATCCAGCCAGAAAGCACGTAGCCCAGTGTGCCAAAATGGCCAAACGCAATATCGTCAGTGCCGGTGATACGCTTCATATAGCGCTGCGCTATCGCCGGGAAGAAAGCCATCACCAGGCCGAGGATCAGCGACCCCGTAAAGACCAGGCCCACGCCCTCAAAGCCCGCGACCGTCAGGATCACGCCAATCATGCATGCCATGTAAAAGGTGTGATGACCGGTCAGGAAGATGTATTTCAGGCGGGTAAAGCGTGCGACGATGATGTTTGCCACCATGCCGAACGCCATAATCAGTGCGGTCGAGGCTCCATATTTTTCCAGCGCAATAGACACAATCGCTTCATTGTTTGGAATAATGCCCTGAATATTAAACGCATGTTCAAACATGCCGCCTAATGGATTTAATGACCCCACCAATACCGTAGCGCCACCACCCAGCACAATAAAACCGAGGATGGTTTTAATGGTTCCCTTCACCACGTCAGAAAAAGATTTTTTCTGCGCGACCAGACCAATTAATGCAATTAAACCAACCAGTACAGAGGGAACTTTTAATATATCAACAACGAAATTCAGCGTTTCAAGGATAAACATATCCACCTCGCCTTATCAGGATTATTGTTTTTCGAACCAGGCACGTAACTGCGCTTCAAGTTCGTTGATATCGATGATGTTGTTGATCACCACCAGCTGGTTTTCCGGCACGCTGGCGCTGGCTGCAATGTCTTTCGCCATCACGAAAAGATCGGCTGCGCCCGGGGTTGCAGATGAGAGATCGGAGTGTTCAACATCAGCCTCAATCTCAAGCTTTTTGAGTATCTTTTTAATATTCATTTCGACCATAAAACTGCTGCCCAGGCCAGAACCGCAAATAGCCATTATTTTCATTGTTATCCCCTTTTTAGCGTAAAGACGTCTCCATCACGCTGACGCGTAATGTTGTGACAAACCGGATGAAAGTATTAAATCAGAAGCGGTCGATAATCGTTTTTATTTCCTCCAGCGTATTCGCCTGATGCAATTCGGCCATATCATTGTCGCTGGAAAATAATTCAGCGAGAGCTGAGATCATTTCTATATGACTATGTTTGTCCGGTGCCGCCAGCATCACAATCACATCAACGGGGTCAAATTCCCCGGCACCAAAAGAGACACCCTGTTTCAGTTTTAATAATGAGAGCCCCAGCCCTTTAGCCCCCTCTTCCGGCCTCGCATGCGGCATCGCCAGCCCTGGTGCCAGCACATAATACGGCCCTAATGTATGGTGCTGCTCAATGATTGCCGTCACATACTCCGGGGCAATCACCTGCAGATCCAGCAACGGTTTTGCGCACAGCTCCAGCGCCTGAGGCCAGCTCTCGACGCTATCCTGAAGCGTAATGGTCGTATCGTATATCCACTTTTTGAGCACTTTTTACTCCCGCCACAACCCAAAAGATGTGCAAACTTTATTCAACACATTAATAATTGACTGCGATCAGGATCACAAAGATAGCGCTACCAAGCTATAACATTCAGAAGTGTGATAGCGCTATCAAATTGTAATCATGGTGTGAAATCACAGCAAAAAAAGGGATTTAAGGCGTATACTGCCTGTCACGTGAAGCGAAGGATGATAATAAGAACGCATCTGGTCAGCAGGAAGGTGTATGTCTCTAACCCGAAAACGGCGCAGTACCGGTAAAGTGACACTCGCCGATGTCGCACAGCTTGCCGGAGTGGGCACAATGACCGTGTCCCGGGCACTCCGCACGCCGGAACAGGTTTCTGATAAACTACGAGAAAAAATTGAAGCTGCGGTGCAGGAATTGGGATATATGCCCAACCTTGCCGCCAGCGCGCTGGCGTCGGCCTCTTCATGGACGATTGCTATGGTTGTTCCTAATCTTTCCGAAGCTGGTTGCTCGGAGATGTTCGCCGGACTACAGCAGGTATTACAGCCTGCCGGGTACCAGATCATGCTGGCAGAATCTCAGCATCGTCTCGAACAGGAAGAGAAATTACTGGAAACGCTACTGGCGTCCAATATTGCAGCCGCGATTTTGCTCAGCGTCGAACACACCGACACCGTCCGCCACTGGCTGAAAAATGCCTCCATCCCGGTGATGGAAATGGGTGCCATGCGCGCCGATCCTATCGACATGAATATCGGGATTGATAACGTCGCGGCGATGTATGAACTCACTGAGATGGTGATCCAGCGTGGCTATCAGAATATTGGCCTGCTGTGTGCCAACCAGGAGCAGTGGATTTTCCAGCAGCACTTGCAGGGCTGGTACAAAGCGATGCTTCGCCACCATATGTCACCGAATCGGGTCATAAATGCCGCCATGCCGCCGAACTTCTCAACGGGTGCGGCACAGCTACCTGAATTCCTGCTGGCATGGCCTGAGCTGGATGCACTGGTGTGCGTATCGGATGAGCTGGCCTGCGGTGCGCTGTATGAGTGCCAGCGTCGGCGTATCAAGGTACCAGACGATCTGGCGGTCGTGGGCTTTGGTGACAGCGACGTCAGCCGCGTCTGTCAGCCACCGCTGACGACGATGGTAGTACCGCACCGTAAGATTGGGATTGAAGCGGGACGTGCGTTACTGGAACGTCTCAATGACGGAGACTGGCGCGATCAGAAACCCATCGCGTCCAGCCTGTGTCTGCGGGAAAGCTGCTAAGACTTACTCAGCCTCTTCTTCTTTCTCTGATTTGGTCGATTCGTTATTCGCGTTGCGGCTCATCCACAGCGCCAGCGCTTTTAACGAATCCGGCGTGAACTCGTCGCAACGCGCGGTAATTTCTTCCGGCGTCATCCAGCTCACTTCACTGACTTCCTCTTCCTGCAGGGCGAACGGGCCGTGGGAAACGCAGCTAAACAGCCCGCCCCAGACGCGGCAGTTTTCGTCCTCGAAATAGAACTGGCCGTGCTCGGCAAATGGCACACCGGCAATGCCTAACTCTTCTTCCGCTTCGCGACGCGCGGAATCCAGCAGCACTTCATCCGCCTGAACGACCCCGCCCGCAGTGGCATCCAGCATACCGGGGAGAAAATCTTTGGTGTCCGTGCGGCGCTGGACCAGAATTTTGCCCATGCCGTCATGCACAACGATGTACGTTGCACGGTGACGCAGACGCTCCGCACGCATTTGTGCGCGGCTGGCCTGCGCGATCACTTCATTTTCTTCGCTGACAATGTCAACCCACTCTGTACTTGCCAAATGACTCTGCTCCACCATCGGGAAACCTTCTCGTCTAAGCGCTCTTTCGGCGCGTTTGCAGTTGAGGTGTAACTTACGGATTAATCGCTATTTGCGCAATAACTTGCTGATCATTAAGTGCGATAACGCTTAACGTCTTCTCATCAAGCATGCCGTAGCTCGCCGGGTATCCGCCTTTTGGGATACTGACCGAACCGGGATTAAAATGATAAATATCACCGCGCTTTTCAGCCACCGGAATATGAGTATGACCGTAAACCAGAGCATCGCCAGCCATGAGCGCAGGGAGATTATCGGGGCTAAAAAGATGACCATGCGTTAAGAACAGGCGGCAATTTTCTAACAGCACCTGTTGCCAGGGGGCGGTTATCGGAAAATGCAGCAGCATCTGATCCACTTCGCTGTCACAGTTGCCGCGAACGGCGATGATACGCGAGGCATAGTGATTGAGTTTTTCCGCCACCTGCGCAGGGGCATACCCTTCCGGCAGCGCATTACGGGGGCCATGATTTAACACATCGCCCAGGATCACCAGCCACTGCGCCCCACTTTGGGTAAACAGAGAAAGAACACGCTCGGTAGCGGGCAGCGATCCATGAATATCCGACGCAAACATCAGTTTCATCAGTCACTCCTCAGGAAAACAGACTGCCCATATCATACCTGAAGCGCCAGGGCTTATCAGCCCGCACGCTTAGCGGAGAGTGCCACATAGCGTTGTACTGACGCACGCTGCCACTGGAATGTCGCATAATCCACCAGCAGTTGCGGAACCTCGTCACCGTTGAGGATCAGGCGGTTGAGCATCAGCGCCAGATCGGTATCGGCAATGCACCATTCCCCGAATAAATTCGGATTGCCGTGCGCCAGCAAAGAGGTCGCAGTATCAATCAACTTTTGCGCACTGACAACACCGTCTGCGCTAAGGGCGGGCTTTTTCACCCCGGCAAATACAACGTCAGTGGAACGTTCGACGCGGATCGGCATCAGATCGCTACGCAACCACGCCTGGATCTGACGCGCCCGGGCACGCTTTTGCAGATCGTGGGGGTAAATCCGCTCCCACTCCGGCGGCGCAAAACGATCTTCAAGATACTCATCAATCGCTGAAGATTCACTCAGCTCAAAACCGTCAATTTCCAGCACCGGTACGCGCCGGGTCAGAGCATAACCCTGCCACTGCGGTTTCAGGTGTTCTCCACCGTCCAGATCGACGGTTTTCAGGGTAAATGTCAGCCCCTTTTCGGCCAGTGCCACATAAACACTCATAACATAGGGTGAAAAGAAATTCGCATCGGACCACAACGTGATAACAGGCTGGTTCATAACATCCTCATCGGCTGATCGGTTTTTACTCAACATATATTCTCTTTGCGTCGCTGTCACTTGATGAAAACTCACGATTTACACCAGACACCTATACTCATTTTTATGGCATCACTTTTTGTTCTGACAGGAGTTGAGAATGATCGACCTCTATTACGCGCCAACCCCAAACGGCCATAAAATCACCCTTTTTCTTGAAGAAGCAGAACTGGAATACCGGATCATCAGCGTCGATATCAGCAAAGGCGATCAGTTCAGACCCGTTTTTCTGGCGATATCACCCAATAATAAAATCCCGGCCATTATTGATAACCTGCCTGCCGATGGCGGCAGACCGTTAAGCCTGTTTGAGTCCGGGGAGATTTTGCTCTATCTGGCGGAGAAAACCGGTAAATTGCTGAGTGGGGAACTGCGCGAACGTCACCACACGCTGCAGTGGCTCTTCTGGCAGTCAAGCGGCCTGGGGCCGATGCTGGGGCAAAACCACCACTTTACCGCCTTCGCCCCGCAGCCAATCCCTTATGCTATCGAGCGCTATCAGGTTGAGACCCAGCGGCTGTACGGCGTGTTGAACCGTCGTCTGGAGAAAACGCCGTGGCTCGGGGGCGATCATTACAGCATTGCCGATATCGCCTGCTGGCCGTGGATTAACACTCATGAACGCCACCGTATCGATCTCGCTGCTTATCCTGCCGTGAATAACTGGTTTGAACGTATCCGGACACGTCCTGCGACCGAACGTGCCATGCAAAAAATCCAGCAGATTTAGTCCTTAACCCGGTTGGGCACATACGATGACCTCATGTATTATGAGGCGGAAATACTGACACGGAGAAGACCTGCAATGTCGCAACATGACGCTATTATTCGTATAAAAAACTTACGCTTACGTACGTTCATTGGTATCAAAGACGAAGAGATCGCCAACCGTCAGGATATCGTGCTGAATGTGGTGATCCATTACCCGGCAGACAAAGCGCGCGCCAGTGAGGACATCAATGACGCGCTGAATTACCGCACCATTACCAAAAGCATCATTCAGTATGTTGAAAACAACCGCTTCTCTTTGCTGGAAAAATTAACTCAGGATGTGCTCGATATCGCACGTGAACATCACTGGGTCACTTATGCTGAAGTAGAGATCGATAAACTTCACGCCCTGCGTTACGCTGACTCCGTCTCCATGACGTTAAGCTGGCAACGCCAGGCGTAAACCTGGAGGTTGTATGAAGATTCTGCTGACTGGCGGTACCGGCCTGATTGGTTGCCATCTCATTCCACGCCTGCAAGCATTGCACCACGACATCACCGTGGTCACGCGCAGCCCGGAAAAAGCACGTCAGTTGCTGGGTGTGGGTATCGACATCTGGAAAAGTCTGGCAGAACTGCAGAATCTGGACGGCTTTGACGCCGTCATCAACCTCGCAGGCGAGCCCATCGCCGACAAACGCTGGACGGAAGAGCAAAAACAGCTGTTGTGCAGCAGCCGCTGGAATATCACGGAAAGGCTGGTTGAGCTTATCCGTAACAGCCACACTCCGCCGTCGGTGCTCATTTCTGGCTCGGCTGCGGGATACTACGGCGATCTCGGTGAAGTGGTGGTAACCGAAGATGAGCCACCCCACAACGAATTTACCCATAAACTCTGCGCCCAGTGGGAACGCATCGCCTGCGCTGCACAAAGCGACAAAACCCGCGTCTGCCTGCTACGTACTGGCGTCGTCCTTTCCCCGAAAGGTGGCATTCTGACAAAGATGCTTCCCCTCTTTAAACTCGGCCTCGGCGGGCCAATCGGCAATGGTCGCCAGTATCTCGCCTGGATCCATATCGACGATATGGTAAACGGCATTCTCTGGCTACTGGATAACGATCTGAGCGGGCCTTTTAATATGGTGTCGCCGTACCCGGTGCGTAATGAACAATTTGCTCACTCACTGGGGCATGCCCTGCATCGCCCGGCGATTTTGCGCGTACCTGCCACGGTGATCCGCCTGATGATGGGCGAAGCCTCGGTGCTGGTGCTGGGTGGACAGCGCGCGCTGCCAAAACGGCTGGAAGCGGCCGGGTTTGCGTTTCGCTGGTATGACTTAGAAGAAGCGCTGGAGGATGCGGTGGGTTAAAGCCCACCTTTGGGTATGCTACAGTGATACGCCACACTCTCTCGCAAGGCAGCGTAACGATGGCAACCATCACCACATCCCGGCTTCATCTCACCCCGTTCGAACCTTCTGACTGGGCGTTCTTCCGTTCGCTGCGCGAAGACCGTGCCATCATGCGCTATATGGCTGCCATCGCCCCGGAAAAAGAGACCCGACGCCTGTTCGCTGCGCGTCTGGCTGCCCCGCATATTTTTGTGATCCGTTTTCGCAATGCTGGAACCCCGCTTGGCGATATTGGCCTGCAAATCAGCACAGAGAACCGTGAGGAAGCGGATATTGGTTACACCGTTGTACCTGCCGCACAGGGAAAAGGGATCGCCAGCGAGGCACTGCGCGCGGTGTGTGACTACGCCTTTAACCAGGCGGGTGTTAAAGCGGTTAACGCGTATGTGCTGGCAGATAACCGCGGGTCGGTACGGGTGCTGGAGAAAGCGGGTTTTGTGCGCACGCAGGTACTGGAAAAAGCATATGAGATTGATGGCGTGCGGTATGACGACTGGGTGTATCGGCTGGAGTGTGGTGCGGTTTGATGCCCTCACCCCAGCCCTCTCCCACAGGGAGAGGGAGAAAACCACCGGGCGACCCCCTCTCCCACAGGGAGAGGGAAGAAGGGCAAAACCTACTTCAACGACCCTTTCAGGAACTGCTGCAAGCGAGGGCTTTGCGGGTTGGCTAACACCTCATCCGGATGCCCCTGCTCTTCGATTTTGCCCTGATGCAGGAAGATGACGTGGTTTGAGACGTTACGGGCAAAGCCCATTTCGTGTGTCACCACCACCATCGTTTTTCCCTCTTCGGCCAGTTTTTGCATGATACGCAGCACTTCGCCAACGAGCTCAGGGTCAAGCGCGGAAGTCGGCTCATCAAACAGCAACACTTCTGGCTCCATCGCCAGCGCACGAGCGATAGAAACACGCTGCTGCTGACCGCCGGAGAGATGCACCGGGTATTTTATCTGCTGGCGTTCGTCAATGCCCACCTTCGCCAGGTATTTCACCGCACGTTCGCGGGCTTCCTGCTTGCTTAAGCCCAGCACCTGAACCGGTGCTTCCATCACGTTCTCCAGCACCGTCATGTGGCTCCAGAGGTTGAAGTGCTGGAACACCATCGTCAGGCGAGTGCGCAGCAGGCGCAGCTGATTCTTATCTGCCACCTTCAACTGGCCGTCTTTATCACGTACCAGGTTGATGTTCTGCCCGCTCACCACAATGGAGCCTTCACTCGGTTTCTCGAGGAAGTTAATGCAGCGCAGGAACGTACTTTTACCGGAACCCGATGAGCCGATAATACTGATTACATCGCCCGCATTAGCCTGCAGCGACACCCCTTTCAGCACTTCATGTTCGCCGTAGCGTTTGTGCAAATCAATAACGTTTAATTTGTTCTCAGCCATCATCTTTCTCAGTGCGTCGAAGAAGGTTTTATATGCTGCAACCAGCGTTTTTCAGCCTTACGGAACAGGCTAATGAGGACATATGAAATAATCAAATAAAGCACTGCCGCAATGCCAAACGCGGTAAATGGCTGATAGGTTGCGGAGTTAATGTCACGGGCGATTTTGAGCAGATCCGGCACCGTCGCGGTAAAGGCCAGCGCGGTGGAGTGCAGCATCAGAATCACTTCGTTACTGTAGGCAGGCAGCGCAATGCGCAGCGCCGACGGCAGAATGATGCAACGGTAAAGTTTCACCGACGAGAAGCCATACGCGCGTGCCGCTTCAATTTCACCATAAGGTACAGAACGAATGGCCCCGGCGAAAATCTCGGTGGTGTAGGCGCAGGTATTGAGCGTTAACGCCAGTACCGTACAGTTCAGGCCACTGCGGAAGAACGCGTTCAGCATCTCAGTGCCTTTCACAATCTCCAGCGTGTACATCCCCGAATAGAACACCAGCAGTTGCACGTACAGCGGTGTACCGCGAAACACATAGGTGAACAGCCAGATCGGGAAGCGGATAAATTTATTGTTCGACACCCGGCCAATGGCAAGAAACACTGCCAGAATGCCGCCCATCGCCACGGAAGAAATCAGCAGCCACAGCGTAATGGCCACGCCGGTAAAGCGATAGCCATCTGTCCACAGCAGGGATTTCCAGTATTCCTGAATAATCTCAATCACAGGTCAGCCCTCTTCACACCCACGGAGTAGCGACGTTCGAGCAGAAGCAGCACACCATTGGAGACGGTCGTAAAGACCAGATAGATAGCGCCACATACCACCGCAAAGTAGAACGGTTCCCAGGTACTCTTGCCTGCAAGCTGGGTCGCTTTTACGACATCTTCCAGGCCGAGCAGAGAAACCAGCGCCGTCGCCTTGAGGATAACCTGCCAGTTATTGCCGATACCCGGCAACGCATAGCGCATCATGGCCGGGAACATAATCCGGCGAAACGTCTGTGAGGAGGTGAAACCAAACGCAGTCGCTGCTTCAATGTGCCCTTTCGGCACGGCCATGTAAGCACCGCGGAAAGTTTCCGTGAAGTACGCACCGTAGATAAAACCGAGGGTAATAATACCGGCCACCATCGGGTCGATATCAATTTGCTCCATGCCAATAGCGTCAGTGATACCATTAAGCGCAATCTGCAAACCGTAAAAGATTAGCAGCATCAGCACCAGGTCAGGAACACCGCGAATCAGCGTGGTATAGCCTTCAAAAATGAGCGCCAGCGGTTTATTTGCCGACAACTTCGCCCCCGCGCCCGCCAGGCCTATCAGCACCGCCAGTACCACGGAGCTGATAGCCAGCTCAAGGGTGACAAGCGCGCCCTGTAAAATAACGCCAGAAAATCCGTACAGCATACCGCGTGCCCTGTCGTATCGTGAGTGGTGGAACCGTGTCTTTTCCCCTCCCCAAACGGGAGGGGCCGCACGTTATTTGACGTGGTGATTAGCCGCCGTAAACATTAAAATCGAAATATTTTTTTGCCAGCTTGTCGTAAGTGCCGTCAGCGCGCATTTCTGCAAACGCCTTGTTCAGCGCTTCACGCAGTTCGTTGTCCTCTTTGCGCAGACCCATACCGGTGCCTACACCAAACAGTTTCACGTCCTTAATGGACGGCCCACCGAACTTGTAATCTTTACCCACAGGCTGTTTCAGGAAACCTTCGCTTGCTGCAACTTCATCCTGGAATGCGGCATCGATACGGCCTGCCGTCAGGTCAGAGTAGATGTTTTCCTGGCCCTGATAAGAGACGATTTCAATGCCCTTCGGTGCCCAGTGTTCGTTGCCGTATGTTTCCTGCGTCGTACCCTGCAGCACGCCCACGCGCTTACCTTTCAGCGATTCAATTGTTGGCTGAATGTTGGATGCGTTAGCCACGACCAGACGAGAATCCGCTGCGTAGAGTTTGTCGGTAAAGGCAATCTCTTGCTGGCGTTTTTCGGTGATGGAAAGAGAGGACATAATCACGTCGATTTTTTTGGCTTTCAGCGACGGGATCAGCGCATCCAGTGGGTTCTCAACGTAGGTACATTGTGCTTTGATGCGTTTGCACAGTTCATTGGCCAGATCAATGTCAAAACCAACCAGTTCACCCTTCGCATTTTTCGATTCGAACGGGGCATAGGTAGGATCAGTACCAATACGAATTTTCTGCGGAATAGCGGCAAACGCCGCCGTCATGCTGGAAACAGCCAACACCAGCGAAAGAGACAACATCAGTTTTTTCATATACATCCTCAACAGACTGGATTCTTACGGGATTTTTTACTACGACGGGGTGCCGTTAATGTGCCATTAATCCCCTTATTAAGGCAAAAGATAATGCCCAATCATTGGGAGTTTTTGCACTATAAATGCTTAACTATGCACTTAAAGAACAATTAATAGCCAACCACGCACCATAATGGCTCACCTGCACCCGCAATGCACCATGACAGACAGCCATCATGGTGCATTCCCGTCAGTAACGATTAGTCACCGTATACGTTGAAGTCGAAGTATTTCTTCGCCAGTTTGTTGTAGGTACCGTCTTTGCGCAGCTCAGTAAAGGCTTTGTC
The DNA here is from genome assembly GCF_046622475.1 of Enterobacter sp. LM3. Lineage (NCBI taxonomy): Bacteria > Pseudomonadati > Pseudomonadota > Gammaproteobacteria > Enterobacterales > Enterobacteriaceae > Enterobacter > Enterobacter sp. LM3. The sequence continues at coordinate 104,403 of NZ_JBJURN010000004.1, forward strand.
AAAGGCGGCTTTCAACTCGGTATCGTCTTTACGCAGGCCAATACCGGTGCCGTCACCAAAGTATTTTTTGTCTTTCACGGACGGGCCAGCAAAGGCATAGTCTTTGCCTGCTGGCTGTTTCAGGAAGCCTTCGCTCGCGGCAACTTCATCCTGGAACGCGGCATCCAGACGGCCTGCGGCCAGGTCAGAGTAAATCAGATCCTGGTTCTGGTAAGCCACCACATCTACACCCTTCTCACGCCAGTTTGCGTTGGCATAACCTTCCTGGGTAGACCCCTGGAGAACGCCCACATGCTTGCCTTTCAGCGAGTCGATGGTTGGCTTAATCGGAGAGCCTTTTACAGCAATCAGACGAGAATCTGCCGCGTAGAGTTTGTCAGAGAAGGCAATCTCCTGCTGACGTTTTTCGGTGATGGAGAGAGAAGAGATAATGGCGTCGATTTTTTTGGCTTTCAGCGACGGGATTAATGCGTCAAAGTCACTGCCCACCCATGTGCATTTTACCGCAATGCGTTTGCACATCTCATTTCCCAGATCGATATCAAACCCAACGAAATCGCCTTTTGCATCTTTGGAAGAGAATGGCGCATAAGTTGCGTCTGTACCGATACGAACTGTCTGTGGAAGTGCTGCATAGCTACCTGCTGCTGCACTTAACCCCACGAGCAAAGACAGAGCCAGAACCGTCTTCTTCATACATTTACCCTCAAGTACCGTGATTTTATTATGTATTGTGTTGTGTGTTGTGTTGCAGGCTTCTCTTGCAGGTCTTATGCCACATTGCCGTCTGGTCAAAAAATCGACGTTAAATATGTTAATAAAACGTTGCGATATTGCCTTAATGGTGAAAGATAGCAGGTCTACCGAACGAACCGGAAAGAGAAAAAGGGAAAAAGCGAATTAAATGTCGAGGATATGATCGCGGTTGCAGTTTTGCCCTGAAACAGGGCAACTTGTTTTTTCATGCACTCACATTGTGCACAAAATCAGGCTCCCTGCCAGCGGGTAAAGAGGTCTTCCGGCAGGTCGATATCAAACTGATCCAGCACGCGGTTAACGGTCTGGTTAATCACCTCATCCAGCGTTTGCGGACGGTGATAGAACGCCGGTACCGGCGGCATGATCACCGCGCCCAGCTCGGCGGCCTGAGTCATTAAGCGCAGGTGTCCCAGGTGCAGCGGCGTTTCCCGCACGCACAACACCAGCGGGCGACGCTCTTTCAGCACCACATCTGCCGCGCGTGTTACCAGCGTGTCGGTATAGCTGTTGACAATGCCGGAGAGCGTTTTGATGGAACAGGGCAGGATCACCATGCCGGCCGTTTTAAACGAGCCAGAGGAGATGCTGGCGGCGATATCACGGGCATCGTGTACCACATCGGCCAGAGACTGAACATCGCGCAGGGAAAAATCGGTTTCGAGGGAGAGCGTCTGACGTGCCGCCTGGCTCATCACCAGATGCGTTTCCACTTCTGCTACGTCACGCAGTACCTGCAACAGACGTACGCCGTAAATCGCGCCGCTGGCACCGCTGATCCCTACAATGAGTCGTTTCATGATTTTTGCCCTTGCTGATTTCAGGGCTGACTGTGCAGGATTTTCCGGGGAGTTGCAAGTGAGGGCATTAGCCCTCACTTGCAAAGGCATTAGCCTTCGTTGTGCATCTCTAAGCTTTCAAGATCGTTTTGCAGCTGAACGGCTTTTGCATCGTCGTTACGCAGCGAATCCAGATAGTCGAGATACTGCTGGTCAACGTCTTTGGTCACGTAAATACCGTTAAACACGGAGCATTCGAACTGCTGAATATCCGGGTTCTCGGCACGCACCGCGTCGATCAGATCGTTCAGATCCTGGAAAATCAGGCCATCTGCACCGATGATTTGGCGAATTTCATCCACTTCACGGCCATGCGCAATCAGCTCGTTAGCCGTTGGCATATCAATGCCATACACGTTCGGGAAACGAATTTCCGGCGCTGCGGAGGCCAGGTACACTTTCTTCGCACCGGCTTCACGTGCCATCTCGATAATCTGCTCAGAAGTCGTGCCGCGCACGATGGAGTCGTCCACCAGCAGCACGTTCTTGTCGCGGAATTCTGCACGGTTGGCGTTCAGTTTACGACGCACGGACTTACGGCGTAGCTGCTGGCCCGGCATGATAAAGGTACGGCCAACGTAGCGGTTTTTCACGAAGCCCTGACGGTATGGCTTATCCAGAATACGGGCGATTTCCAGCGCGATATCGCAGGAAGTTTCCGGGATAGGAATAACCACGTCGATATCCAGATCGTCCCATTCGCGGGCAATCTTCTCGCCCAGTTTGGTGCCCATGTTTACACGCGCGCTATAGACGGAGATCTTGTCGATAAACGAGTCCGGACGAGCGAAGTAGACGTATTCGAACAGGCATGGGTTGCTGACCGGGTTATCGGCACACTGGCGGGTAAACAGCTGGCCCTTCTCAGTGATGTAGACCGCTTCGCCTGGCGCGACGTCACGCAGGAATTCAAAGCCCAGGGTATCCAGTGCCACGCTTTCAGAGGCAACCATATATTCAGTACGGCCGTCACCGAGGTCGCGCTTACCGAGCACCAGAGGACGAATACCGTTTGGATCGCGGAAAGCTACCATGCCGTGACCGATAATCATCGCCACGCAGGCGTAGGCACCACGGATCTGACGGTTAGTCGCAGCAACGGCAGCAAAAATGTTGTCTGCTTCCAGCGGATAGTGACGGAAGTTATCCAGCTCACTGGCAAAGATATTGAGCAGGATTTCAGAATCAGACGTGGTGTTAATGTGGCGACGTTTCTCTTCAAACAGCTTTCTGCGCAGCTCGTGAGCGTTAGTCAGGTTGCCATTGTGGGCAAGCGTGATGCCATACGGAGAGTTAACGTAGAAAGGCTGAGCCTCAGAGGCGCTGGAACTGCCAGCAGTAGGGTAACGAACGTGACCAATCCCCATATTACCTTGCAGACGCTGCATATGGCGGGCTTCAAACACATCGTTTACCAGGCCATTCGCCTTACGTAAACGGAAGCAGTTGTTTGCATCAATGGTGATGATACCCGCAGCATCCTGCCCACGGTGCTGAAGCACCGTTAACGCGTCATAAATAGACTGGTTTACCGGCATGAAACCGGCGATACCGACAATACCGCACATTCGTCTTTTCCTCGTTAAGCCACATCTCAGAGCACACTAGGCTCTGGGCAAGAAACTCGACGAGCTTTGCAGATAGTCAAAGAACCATCTGATGATGAAGCTGAACTCTGGAATGAGCTGCGATTTCTGCCAGTCTTCACTTTTTGCAAAACCGGTGAAGGTATCCAGGAAGAACAGTATCGCGGCCACAATCAGCACGCCTCGCAACGCCCCGAAACAGATCCCGAGCACCCTGTCCGTTCCTGACAGACCGGTTTTCTCGACCAGCTGACTTATCACGTAATTCACGATAGCGCCAACAATCAGCGTCGCGATAAACAGCACCGCGATGGCGATTCCATTTCGGACCAGTTCATCTTCAAAGCCCGTGAACCAGACAGACAGGTAAGTGTAGTAATGACTGGCAACAAAGAAAGCACAACCCCATGTCACCAGCGATAACGCTTCACGAACAAAGCCACGGATCAGGCTAACCAGACAGGAAAAACCAATCACCGCAATGATGGCGTAATCAATCCAGACCATATGTGTCCCACGATTTAACGCCCTGTCATCCAGTTCGGGGCGAATTCTAACAGAAAAAGAAAACGTTTGCGTAGGGATTTCCTTCCCGCGCGTAAATAAAAAAGGCGCTGAAAAAATACTCAACGCCACTGGCTTTTTGCGTCTCTGTGGACGCCTTCCTTAACCTCAGTTCACGCTGTAGTTCATCACCACACCGCTCAGACCGGAGATCTGCTTCAGCTCGCCAAGCGAACCTTTCAGCTTATCTTTAGAGGCTTCCGGCCCCACGAGGATACGGGTAATTTTACCCTGCACCGGTGTGGAAGGTGAAGTGTAAACACGATACCCCGCGCCACGCAGCTTACCCACGACCTCGTTGACTTTATCAGCATTTTTCAGCGCACCAAGCTGCACAACGTAGGCTTTACCTGCGGGTGCAGCCTCCTGCTGGGCCGGTTTTGCCGGAGGTGGCGTCTCTGCTGCGGCAGCCAGCTGCTCGGTGGTTTTATCACGCTGTGCTTTCGGCTGCGGTTTGTCGACCGGTTTCGGTTTTTCAACCGGTTTAGGCTGTTCAACCGGAGCGGGCACAGGATCGATATCGTTGTTATTACCTGCCGCCAGACGAGACGGATCGAGCGACGGTGCAGCGGCATCGCCCGCACGCACTTCTTCCGCTGCGCCTTCCGGCGGCTGAGCAGGAAGCGCCTGTGTCGCCGCCGGGAGCATATCTGGCTCGTCGCGATCGCCCGGTTTTGGTACCAGCGGGATTGCCGCAAATTCATCCTGGTAATGCTTTTTCTGCCCGTCGAGCAGACCCGGGAGAATAATCACCCCCAGCGCAACCAGCACAATCGTTCCTGTCAGACGGTTCTGAAACTTACTTGCCACCGGTTCTCCCCGCGTCCATCGCTTCCATGACATGTGCCACCGTGTGGAACGACCCACACACCAGCACGGTATCTTCTGGTTTAGCATCTGCCATTGCAGCATGCCAGGCCTGAGCCACGCTATTGTAGATTTCGCCTTTGCTGAGATGTTCCATCAGCTCTTCAGCCGTCGCGCCGCGTGGCCCCTCCAGAGGAGCACAATACCAGCTATCGACCACACTCTCCATGCAGGCCAGCGTGCCGCCGATATCTTTATCATGAAGCATACCGATAACCGCCAGTACACGCCCGGTTTTTGGTAACGATTTGAGACGCCCTGCGAGATATGCCGCCGCATGCGGGTTATGCGCCACATCCAGGATAAGACGTGGTGATTCGCTGACAATCTGGAAGCGTCCCGGCAGAACCGCGCTCTGAATGCCGTCGCGGATTGCCTGTTCGCTCACCGCAAGCGAACTTGCACGTAGCGCCGCCAGAGCGGTCGCCGCGTTAGGCAGTGGCACCTGCGGCAACGGCAGGTTGTCCAGCACACCCTGGGCATCGGTAAAGCGCCAGCCGTTGGCGTTAACATCATATTGCCAGTCAACATTGCGGCGCAGCAGCAACGCGCCCTTCTCTTTTGCCACCTCAGCAATTGTGTGTGGCATATCCGGCTCACCGACCACGGCGGGTTTACCGGTGCGGAAAATACCGGCTTTCTCACGGCCAATGCTTTCACGGTCTGGCCCCAGCCAGTCGGTATGATCCAGCGCGATACTGGATACAACGGAGACATCCGCATCCACCATGTTGGTCGCATCAAGACGCCCGCCGAGACCCACTTCCAGAATCACCACATCCAGCTGCGCCTGTTTAAACAGCCACAGCGCTGAAAGCGTACCGTATTCAAAATAGGTTAATGAAATCTCACCGCGCGCCGCTTCAATTTCTGCGAATGACGCCGTATGTGCAGACTCCGGCAGCTCAGTATTTTGCACGCGAACACGCTCGGTATAACGCACCAGATGCGGAGAGCTGTACACACCGACCTTATACCCTGCGGCCATCAGGATAGCTTCCAGCGTGCGGCAGGTCGTGCCTTTACCGTTAGTACCCGCAACGGTAAACACGAAAGGCGCGGGTTTCAGCACATCAAGACGCGCGGCGACCTGGCTTACGCGCTCAAGCCCCATATCAATGGTTTTACTGTGCAGGTTTTCCAGATAAGAAAGCCACGCGGCCAGGGGCGACGTGGCTTGGGGAATGCGTTTATTTTCCATGATGCCCGGTTGTCATTAACAGTTTAGAAAGCAAAAGGGCAGCGCCATCCGGCCCTGCCCTTTTCAGTTATCAGGCCTCGGGTTCCTGATCCGGTACGACTACGCCTTCGCGCGGCTCATCCGGGTTCGGCGCGGGCAGATTCATCAGCTTCGCCAGGATACTTGCCAGTTTCAGGCGCATTTCCGGGCGGCGAACGATCATATCGATAGCGCCTTTCTCAATGAGGAACTCGCTGCGCTGGAAGCCCGGCGGCAGTTTTTCACGTACGGTTTGTTCGATTACGCGAGGACCAGCAAAGCCGATCAGCGCTTTTGGTTCAGCGATGTTCAGATCGCCCAGCATCGCGAAGCTTGCAGAGACGCCACCCATTGTCGGGTCGGTCAGTACGGAGATGTACGGCAGACCGCGCTCCTGCATTTTCGCCAGCGCTGCAGAGGTTTTCGCCATCTGCATCAGAGACATCAGCGCTTCCTGCATACGCGCACCACCAGAGGCGGAGAAGCAGATCAGCGGACAGTTGTCTTCCAGTGCTTGCTCAACGGCACGCACAAAGCGAGCACCAACGACAGAGCCCATTGAGCCACCCATAAAGGAGAACTCAAACGCGGCGGCCACCACCGGCATCTCGTGCAGGGTGCCTTTCATCACAATCAGGGCGTCTTTCTCGCTGGTCTCTTTCTGCGCAGAGGCCAGACGATCTTTGTATTTCTTGGAATCACGGAACTTCAGCACGTCTTTCGGCTCAAGTTCGCTGCCCAGTTCTACCAGAGAACCTTCGTCCAGCAGGCTATGCAGGCGATTACGCGCCGACATGCGCATGTGGTGGTCACATTTCGGACACACCTCAAGATTGCGTTCCAGTTCCGCGCGGTACAGAACCTGGCCGCAGCTATCACACTTCGTCCACACCCCTTCAGGAATACTCGCTTTACGCGTCGGGGTTATGTTGCTTTTAATTCGTTCAATCCAGCTCATTGATAACCTTTCTGCCTGAACCTGGTCGTATGCCAGTTTTGCTATAAGAGGCGAATAATGCCATTTTTGCCTCCAACAGACCATGAATGTTGCACATTAAAACATAACAGCCCGAAACTTTGGATAAAAAAGTGGTCGAACCGCCAGTACGCACTTATTTCGCTTGTTTGGCTGCCGCACGTTTGTGACGAATAATCTCGATGACGCCGGGCAAAATGGAAAGCACAATAATAGCTACAATCAGTAACTTAAGGTTTTCCTGAACCACAGGGAGATCGCCAAACAGGTAGCCTGCATAGGTAAACAGCAGCACCCACAGCAATGCGCCGACAACGTTGAATGCCGCAAAGTGACGATAGGACATATGTCCCATTCCCGCCACAAACGGGGCAAATGTACGCACAATAGGCACAAATCGCGCAAGGATAATGGTCTTGCCGCCGTGGCGCTCATAAAATGCGTGGGTTTTATCTAAGTAGCTACGACGGAAAATTTTCGAGTTCGGATTACTGAATAGCCGATCGCCAAACACCCGCCCAATTGTGTAGTTGACCGCATCACCGACAATTGCAGCAATGACCATCAGCACCACCATCATATGCACATTCAGATCATTAGTTGGCAGCGCAGACAACGCACCGGCCACGAACAGCAGCGAATCTCCTGGCAGGAACGGGGTAACAACCAGCCCGGTCTCACAGAACAGAATGAGGAACAGGATGGCATAAACCCAGACGCCATACTGTGCGACCAGTTCGGCCAGGTGAACATCAATATGCAGAATAAAATCAATAAGAAAACGTATTAAATCCATATTGTTTAAACCTTAATTGCACCGTGTTTAGTCCGCCAGGAAAAGCGGGCCCATTGGCGGTTTTGGAAGTTCGAACCGTTCCGGATAATCCACCGAGACCAGATACAACCCTTCCGCTTTCGCCGTAGCTGCTGCAAGCGTTCTGTCCTTCGCCGCCAGCAGTTCTGCAATCCAGCTCTCCGGCTGGTGTCCGGCACCCACTTCCATCAGGCTGCCCACAATATTCCGAACCATATGATGTACAAAGGCATTGGCTTTGATATCCACCACCACATACGCGCCAAAACGGCTGACGTTTATGTGCATGACGTTACGCCACGGCGTGCGGGACTGACACTGCACCGCACGAAACGACGTAAAGTCATTTTCACCAATCAGACACTGCGCCGCACGATGCATACGTTCTGCATCAAGCGGTTCATAAAAATGCGTCACGCCCTGGCTTAACACCGCCGGACGCAGGCGCTGATTGTAGATAACGTAGCGGTAACGGCGCGCGGTGGCGCTGAAACGCGCATGAAAATCATCGGGGACATCTTTAACCCAACGTACCGCGATGTCTCCAGGTAAATTCGCATTAACACCCAGCGTCCACGCAGCGTCTTTGCGCATTGCGGTGGTTTCAAAGTGAACCACCTGGCCGGTACCGTGCACGCCGGCGTCCGTGCGCCCGGCGCAGAGAACGCTTATCGGCTCATTCGCCACCTGAGAGAGCGCTTTTTCCAGTTTTTCCTGAACACTGCGCACCTCATTCTGACGCTGCCAGCCATAATATTTACTGCCATCGTACTCAATACCGAGGGCAATTTTATGGACAAGCTTTTGTTCCACGTCGGACATCAGTACAGGTACTCCTGCACCAGTTTTTCCGCAATTTTGACCGCCATCAGCGCACCACCAAAGCGAACGTTGTCGGCAACCGACCAGAACTGAACCTGCTCCGGCATACCGTAATCGTTGCGTACACAGCCGACGGAAAGATGCGCACTACCGGTCGCATCGCCAACCTGGGTTGGGAACTCGCTCTCCTCAGACAGCACGATGTCTTCGCCACGGGCAAACGCATCACGCGCCTCTTCTGCCGCCAGAGGACGCAGCGCTTCAAAGCTCACCATCTGCGCATGACCGTAAAAGACGGGTGACTGCACAACGCTCGCGGAGATCATCAGACCATCATCCTGCAGAATTTTGCGGGCTTCATCGACGATACGGCGCTCTTCACGTACAGAACCCTGGTTGTCCGGCAGCAACGGCAGCATGTTGAATGCCAGCTGACGACCAAAGAAATCGTCTTCATCAATCGGGATACCGTTCAGCAGCTTTGCGCTCTGCCCTGCCAGCGCATCGACAGCTTTTTTACCGTGCGCGGAAGCTGACAGCAGGCTGGTCACGGTAATACGCGACAGGCCACCGTCATCGATCAACGGTTTCAGCGCGGTAAGCAGTTGGCTGGTCAGGCTGTCCGGTACCGCAATGATGTTGCGGTTACGGTAGTCAGTCAGAACGAATGGATTCACATCCGGCACAACCAGAGGAACATCCGGCTCCATTGAGAACAGGCCGCTTAAATCAATCACCAGACAGCCCGCGTTGGTCGCTTCTTCGCAGTAAGAAGCCGTGGCCTCAACGCCCGCAGCAAAGAACGCCAGCTGCACCTGCGTCCAGTCAAATTCAGCCGCATCCTGAACCATGACGGATTTACCGCCAAAACGCAGATGTTCACCGGCGCTGTCAGTGCGCGCCAGTGCAAAAATTTCACCCACCGGGAACTGACGCTCAGCAAGGGTTTCGAGCAGGGCTTCACCCACGGCACCCGTGGCCCCCAATATGGCAATGTTCCAGCCTTCAGACATGGTGGTTACTCCAGAAATAAAAAAGCGTCCCTGCCGGAGTATCCGACAGGGAGCATTAAGAAGACATTAACGTACCGGGTGATGAACGGCGTTAAAACCCAGTTTATGCAGCAATGACGCAGCCTGGGCATCATCGCAAATAACATACAGGGAAGACCATTCGCGACGTTCAAGATAATTCTTGCGCAGCTTGTCAAATTCGCCCGGAATACCCGCTGATTTACGCAGCAGCGCATCATCGCGGCGCACATCATACACCAAATGCACCAGCCTTTTCAGCGTTGCCTCGTCGAGGGGACCATGAAGGGTAATACGGCCAAATTCAGGCGCGGGTAATAGTGTATCCAGCGCCACCTGTTGCGGATGGCCGATAAAGGCGCTGTAGGCCTCAAAGACCTGGGTGGTGCCACGCGCTTTACCTTCGAGGGTATAACCCGCAATATGCGCGGTACCGACGTCCACCTTGTTAAGCAGCGCAACGTTGAGATCCGGCTCCGGCTCCCAGACGTCCAGTACCACGCTGAGATCCTGCCCTTCTTCCAGACATTTCAGCAGCGCGGCGTTATCAACCACCGGGCCACGGCAGGCATTTATCAGAATAGTGCCAGGCTTCAGACAACGGATCAGGGTTTCGTCGGCGAGGTGCAGAGACTTGTACGGCCCCTCTTTGAACAGCGGCGTGTGGAAAGTGATCACATCGCACTGCTCAACCAGCTCGTCCAGCGAACGGAAGTCCCCGTCATCGCCGTTATCTTTACGCGGCGGGTCGCACAGCAACGTGCGAATACCTAATGCATCAAGGCGCTTTTGCAGGCGTCCGCCCACGTTACCCACACCGACAATACCGACAGTGCGGTCTTTCAGCGCAAAACCATCACGCTCGGCCAGCATCAACAGGGAGGAGAAAACATATTCCACAACGGCAATGGCGTTACAGCCAGGTGCAGCTGAAAAACCAATCCCCGCCTGCTTAAGCCATGTGTCATCCACATGATCCGTCCCTGCCGTTGCCGTCCCGACGAACTTAATCGCTTTGCCGGAGAGCAACGCCTCATTTACTTTAGTCACCGAGCGCACCATCAGTGCATCTGCGTCATCCAGTTCGCTTACCGGGATCGGGCGACCAGGGACAGCCTTAACGTTACCGAGGCGGCTAAACAACTCGCGCGCGTAAGGCATATTTTCATCAACGAGGATTTTCACGTCTGAGTACCTGTTTGAGAGGAAGAAAACCCATCAAGTGTGCCATAATCTCGCCGCCAGGCATATAACTATGCCGGGTTTACGCAGAGTTTTGACTTTAAGGATTTTTGACGATGCAGCCCATTTCAGGTACGCCGCCGCGCCCCCCAGGTGATGGCCCCGTAACGCCCAACATCGCAGGCGAACAGCCACTTTCCACGCAACAGCGCACCGTGCTGGAGCGGTTGATCACGCGTCTGATTGCGCTGACTTCGCAGCAAAATGCGGAAGTGTGGGCCGGCGTGAAGCACGATCTGGGCGTGAGGAACGATGCACCGCTACAGTCGCGTCATTTCCCCGCTGCCGAGCAAAACCTGAACCAGCGTATTAACACCGCGCAGCAAAATCACACCACCCGCCAGATTGTCTCGCAGCTGACCGAGCTGTTAGGCCAGGGCAATAACCGCCAGGCAGTGAGTGATTTTATTCGTCAACAGTACGGCCATACTGCGCTGAGCCAGCTTACGCCGGAACAGTTGAAAACCGTGCTGACGCTGCTACAAAGCAATCAACTTTCTATTCCGCAGCCGCAGCAACGCCCGGCAACTGAACGTCCGCTGCTGCCTGCCGAGCACAACACGCTCAAGCAGATGGTGACCAAACTGGCCGCCGCCACCGGCGAGCCGACGAAGCTCATCTGGCAATCCATGCTGGAGCTTTCGGGTGTGAAAGAGGGCGAGATGATCCCGGCAAAACAGTTTGCGCATCTGGTCACCTGGCTCCAGGCACGCCAGACGCTCAGCACCCAGAATACCCCTACCCTGCATACGGTACAGGCCGCGCTGAAACAGCCGCTGGAGCCACACGAGTTTGAAACGATACGGGATTACGCTCAGCAAACCTGGCAGGCCACACCGCAAACGGTGCTGACCACCGCGCAGGTGCAGGATTTACTGAATCAGATCTTTGTCCGCCGCACCGAGCGCGAAGGCGGTGTGCCGGAAGTGCGGAACATTCAGCCAATCTACAGCCCACTGTTTGCGCCGGTTGTGGAAACCTTCAGGACACTGTCTGCTCGTCCGGGGCTGATGTTTATTGCGTTGATGATTGCGCTGGTTATTTTCTGGCTGGTTGCGTAAAGCACCTACGGTTCATGCTTTTGTAGGCCCGGTGAGCACAGCGCCACCGGGCAGAAAAACTAAACGCTACGAAACGCGACCAGCGTTACCACAATCCCGACAACCGCAGAGACCGCCCCCGCGAGGAAGACTGACGGGTAGCCAAACGACGTGGCTAACAGTCCTGCCAGCGGTCCGGTTACCCCGTATGAGATATCCTGAAACGCTGCATAGCCGCCAAGCGCGGTACCACGTACCTGCGGGGCCACGCGCTTCACTACTTCAACACCAAGCGCCGGGAAGATTAACGAACAACCACAGCCGGTCAATGCCGCACCGAGCAGCGCAACCGACGCGACGGGGGCCTGCCACAGCAGTACCAGGCCGATCGTCTCAATCACCAGCGAAGCCACTGCCACCTTCACACCGCCAAAACGATCCGGCATCCAGCCGAACAACACACGCATCAGCACAAACGCACCACCAAACGCGGTGAGCGTAAAACCTGCCATTGCCCAGCCACGGCTAATAAAATACAAAGAGACGAAGGTACCAATCACCGCAAAGCCTACGCCCTGGAGCGCCAGACCCAGACCCGGCTGCCAGATTTGACCAACCACGCGCCACAGAGAAGGTCGCTCACCTTTATGCGCGGGCACTTTACGTACCGAACCATTAAACGCCCAGGCCAGCAGCGGCAGTACCATCGTGGTACCTGCCAGCGCCGCAAAACCAAACTGGCTGTGGATCAACAAACCCAGCGGCGCACCTGTCGCCAGTGCGCCATAGATGGCCATTCCGTTCCAGGACATCACCTTACCTGAACGCGTGGGGCCAACCAGCCCCATTCCCCAGGTCAGGGTGCCGGTCAGCAGCTGGCTTTCGCCGAAGCCGAGGATTAAACGCCCCACCACCAGCAGCGCAAATTTATAAGCAGTATCTACCGGCAAAAGTGCAGCCAGCAGCCATGCCCCACCCGCCAGACCGCAGGCGAACATGCCCTGCAGGGCTGAGCGTTTTGCACCATGCTGATCCGCCAGACGTCCGGCGTATCCCCGGGTTAAAACCGTGGCTAAAAACTGAATACCGACAGCAACGCCGACCAGAGTGTTGCCATAGCCCAGTTCCTGGTGAACGAACAGCGGGATCACCGGCAGCGGCAAGCCCACAGTCATGTAGGTCAGGAATACCGCAAAGGCGATACGAAACAGCGAGATATTCGCTGAAGAGGGTGTTTCTGTTTGAGTGACTACAGTCATGCTTTACTCCGAAATGAAGAGTAAGGCGGGGAAATGCCACGCCCCCTCTGCCTGATTATCAGGATTAAGGTGCGTTGGTTGACGTTAAACGCTTACGCATTATCGTGATGATAATGTTGAACTCTGGAGTTTGCCTGTGAGATCAGCAGGTTGTCAATGCATAAAAAAAGGGAGCCTGTTGGCTCCCCTTCCGAATCAAACATAAAACTTATTTCAGCTTACGCATCACCAGCGTGGCATTCGTACCGCCGAAACCGAAGCTGTTGGACATAACGGTTGTCAGCGTCGCTTCTGTTGGTTTGGTCACGATGTTCAGGCCAGCAGCCTGCTCGTCCATCTCTTCAATGTTGATACTTGGGGCGATAAAGCCGTTTTCCAGCATCAGCAGAGAGTAGATAGCTTCCTGCACGCCCGCAGCACCCAGAGAGTGACCGGTCATTGCCTTCGTTGCAGAGATTGCCGGGCTGTTGTCGCCAAACACTTCACGGATCGCACCCAGTTCTTTCACGTCGCCCACTGGTGTAGAGGTACCGTGAGAGTTCAGATAGTCGATTGGTGTATCAACACCCTGCATCGCCATCTTCATGCAGCGCACCGCGCCTTCGCCTGATGGAGCAACCATGTCAGCACCATCGGAAGTTGCGCCGTAGCCAACGATCTCAGCATAGATGTGAGCACCACGTGCCAGAGCGTGTTCCAGCTCTTCAACCACAACCATACCGCCGCCGCCTGCGATGATGAAACCATCACGGTGTGCATCATAAGTACGGGATGCTTTTTCCGGGGTTTCGTTGTACTTGGTGGACAGTGCGCCCATCGCATCGAACTCACAGGCCATTTCCCAGCCCAGCTCTTCGCCGCCGCCAGCAAATACGATGTCCTGTTTACCCAGCTGGATCTGCTCTACCGCATTACCGATGCAGTGTGCAGAAGTCGCACAGGCTGAGCTGATGGAGTAGTTCACACCGTGGATTTTGAATGGTGTTGCAAGGCACGCAGAAACCGCTGAGCCCATTGCTTTGGTCACCACGTAAGGGCCAACCGCTTTCAGACCACGCGGGCTACGCATAGCGTCAGCACCAAATACCTGCGCTTTTGAAGAGCCGCCGGAACCAGCAATCAGACCTACACGCGGGTTGTTCTGATAATCTTCTTCTTTCAGACCTGAATCCGCGATGGCTTCACGCATGGAGAGATAAGCATAAATAGAGGCATCGTTCATGAAACGAACCACTTTACGGTCAATCAAACCGGTGGTGTCCAGTTTGACATTACCCCATACGTGGCTACGCATACCTGAATCTTTAAACTCTTCAGAGAAAGTGATCCCGGAGCGTCCTTCACGCAGAGATGCCAGGACTTCCTGCTGGTTATTACCGATGCTGGAAACGATGCCCAGGCCAGTAATCACTGCACGTTTCATTCAATACCTCTGTAAGTCACACTAAAGTAAGTTTCGAGTCGCACAATAGCGTACACTTGTACGCCGAACAAGTCCGATCAGCCAATTTCTGCGGAAATTTGCACCGATGAGCTCACATCGTTAAGATCGCGCCACTGCCTGTCAGACGAGTAACTTACGTGAAACAAAACGCTATACAACCCGCCAACCTCGAATTCAACGCTGAGGGTACACCTGTTTCCCGAGATTTTGATGACGTCTATTTCTCTAATGATAACGGACTGGAAGAAACCCGTTATGTTTTCCTTGAGGGAAACCGGCTCAGCGCCCGCTTCCCCTTACACCCACGCAACCTGTTTGTGGTGGCAGAAAGCGGGTTCGGTACCGGACTGAATTTCCTGACCCTCTGGCAAGCGTTTGACCAGTTTCACGCGGCTCACCCTGAGACTACGCTCCAAAGGTTACATTTCATCAGTTTTGAAAAATTCCCGCTCACTGCGCACGATTTGACGCTGGCTCATCAGCACTGGCCGGAACTTGCGCCGTGGGCAGAACAACTTCAGGCACAGTGGCCTCCCGCCGTCGGCGGCTGCCATCGTCTGCTGCTGGACGGCGGGCGCGTCACCCTGGACTTATGGCTGGGTGATATCAACGACCTGACCGATAAGCTTGATGATTCAATGAATCAAAGCGTGGACGCCTGGTTCCTGGACGGCTTTGCCCCTGCCAAAAACCCGGACATGTGGAGCCCACATCTCTTTGCTGCGATGGCGCGGCTGGCGCGTCCTGGTGCAACGCTCGCCACTTTTACCTCGGCAGGTTTTGTTCGCCGTGGGTTGCAGGAAGTGGGCTTTACCATGCAAAAAACCAAAGGCTTTGGCCGTAAGCGCGAGATGCTGGTCGGGGTAATGGAACAAGAGCTGGCGATCCCCGCACAGGCCCCCTGGTTTGCCCGCAGCCACAGCACCGCCCGTGAAGTCGCGATCATTGGCGGAGGCATTGCCAGCGCCCTGCTCTCACTTGCACTTTTACACCGGGGCTGGCAGGTCACGCTCTACTGTGCTGACGATGCCCCGGCACAAGGTGCCTCAGGTAACCGCCAGGGGGCACTCTATCCCCTGCTCAGTGCCCACGATCCGGCACTGAGTCAGTTCTTCCCGGCGGCATTTACCTTCGCCCGTCGCCTGTATGACAGGCTACCGGTCGCGTTTGACCACGCGTGGTGCGGCGTTACGCAGCTCGGCTGGGACGAGAAGAGTCAGCAAAAAATCGCACAAATGTTGTCACTGGGGTTGCCAGAAGAGATAGCACATGCGGTGACAACACAGCAGGTCACTGAAACCGCGGGTATTGATACCGGGTGCGATGGTATTCAGTACCCGCTCGGCGGCTGGTTGTGCCCGGCTGAACTGACAACAGCGGCAATAACCCTCGCGCAGTCACGCGGACTGGCAGTGCATTATTCCCACAAGGTTGAATCACTTAGCCGGACAGAGCACTGGAATCTGCTTTTTGCCAATGGCAAACAGGCACAGCATGCAAGCGTAGTGCTGGCGAATGGTCATCACATCAACCAGTTTATCCAGACGGAAAAGTTACCGCTTTACCCTGTTGGCGGCCAGGTGAGTCATATACCGACGACGCCGGAGCTGGGGAAATTGCGGCAGGTGCTGTGTTACGACGGGTATCTGACACCACAAAACCCATCCAACGGCCACCACTGTATTGGTGCCAGCTACCATCGCGGCCAGACTGACATGCACTACAGCGACGCGGATCAGCAGCAAAACCGCCAGCGCCTGATCGATTGCTTCCCACAGGCTGGCTGGGCGAAAGACGTTGATGTCAGCACAGGTGAAGCACGCTGCGGCGTACGCTGCGCGACACGCGATCATCTGCCGATGGCAGGTAGCGTGCCTGACTATGAAGCCACACTCGCAGCCTATCAGTACCTCGCTGAAAACAAGGATGCCGCGGTGAGCGCACCGGTATATCCGGAGCTGTTTATGCTGGGTGGTCTGGGGTCGCGCGGATTGTGCTCGGCACCGCTGCTGGCTGAAGTATTGGCCGCACAGATGAGCGATGAGCCGATCCCACTGGACAGTACCACGCTCGCGGGACTCAACCCAAACCGGTTGTGGGTACGGAAATTGCTGAAGGGAAAAATGGTTAAGTAGAGTGCGGTATGATGCCCTCTCCCACAGGGAGAGGGCGGAAAAACCATTACTTAACGTTGGCCTGTTGGAACAGGTTTTCCCACATGCCCAGCACTAAGGACTGGTCGCGCGGAGAGAGCTCACCGGCCTGGATGGCTTTCTCCAGGCTGCGGGTGACTTCAACATGCACAGCGTCGGCAGAGTGATCGTCCCCTGTTTCAAGCTCGGCTACCGCCAGCGTCAGGTGACCACGCAGATAACCGCTGGCGAACAGCTCATCATCACTGGCGTGTTCCACCATGTCATCAATTAACGCCAGAATGCGTGATTCAAATTCTGCGATCATCTTCTTTCCTCTGTTAAAGATCTTCCGGCCACGGGAAGCATTCCGCCGTGATCTCCGGCGTATGGTAATAATTCTGTAAGGCCCTGATAAGCGTCGCAGGACGCGCCGGGATACCTTTATCAAGATATTCCATCACCTGCGCATGAACGCGGCGCTGGAACACAATACGGTCTGGCTCGAAGTCACCGTCGAGGTTGTCGCAGCTGACATTGAACGGGAAACCTGCCGCTACGCACAACAACCATTCCAGAGCCTGCGGTTTCACTTCCACGTCTTCAAACTGCCCTTGCGTCGCGGCATCGCGGCCGTCCGGGCAATACCAGTAACCGAAATCCACCAGTTCACGACGCGCTTTCCCCGCAATGCACCAGTGAGAAATCTCATGCAAGCCGCTGGCATAGAAGCCATGTGCAAAGACGATACGGTTATACGGAACCTCGTCATCAGCTGGAAGATAAATCGGTTCGTCGTCGCCTTTAATCAGACGGGTATTAAAATCACCGGCAAAACAGCCGTCGAAGACCTCAATCAGCTGTTCGTATTTATGCGTACTGTTCATTAGTTCATCCCCAACCAGTGGAGGATCTCCTGTCCGTGGCTGTCATAAAGAAGTTTGGCACTCATCACCGCCGACACCACAACGATCATTGGGCGGATCAGCTTTTGTCCTTTGCTTAACACCAGACGTGAACCTGCACGCGCCCCCAGGAATTGCCCCACCATCATCACAAAGCCGGTCGCCCAGATGACTTTGCCACCAATAATGAACAACAGCAGGCCGCCTACGTTCGAAGTCGCATTGAGTACTTTGGCATGAGCGGTCGATTTAGCGAGGTTAAATCCGGCCAGCGTCACGAACGCTAACGCGTAAAACGACCCCGCGCCGGGGCCAAAGAAGCCGTCGTAAAAGCCGACGCAGCCCCCGGAAATCAGCGCAAACGGCAGGCCATGCAGACGACGATGCCGGTCCTCTTCACCGAGCTTTGGCATCAGCAAAAAGTACAGGCCAATGCAGATAACCAGAACCGGCAGGATCTGGCGCAAAATGTCAGACTGCACGTGCTGAACCAGTAGCGCACCGGAGGTGGAACCGATAAAGGTCATCAGGATATTGAGCTTCTGGTCGGCCAGGCTCACTACCTTGCGGCGGATAAAATAGAGCGATGCGGAGAGCGACCCACCGCAGGCCTGAAGCTTGTTGGTGGCAAGCGCCTGAGCCGGGTTCATGCCCGCCGCCAGCAGCGCCGGAACGGTCAGTAAACCACCGCCGCCCGCCAGGGCATCAATGAACCCGGCCAGCATTGCCACAAAAAAGAGCACCACCAGCAGCAGTGGTGACACCATAAACAGATCGACGAAATTATCCATTAAAGTACATGCTCATCCAGTAGCGCCTGACAGGAAGGCGGCAACGGAGGCGGTGTCTTCTTCTCAGGCTTAGAGGTTCCAGGTTTTGCCGGTTCAAACCAGCTTTGCAGTTCCGCGCCACAGCCATCGCCTGACGGTGGTAACGGCTGGTCTTCACATTCCAGACTGTTCGCCGGGCAGCGCAGACGAACGTGCATATGCGCACGATGCTGGAACCACGGGCGCACTTTGCGCAGCCAGTCACGGTCGGTTCCTGCATCCAGACAAAGCTGCTGCTTGATAGCCGGGTTAACAAAAATCCGCGTGACGTCATTATCTTTTGCCGCCAGCTTGATCATGCTGGAAATATCTTGTGTCCAGAGCGACGGTACAACGCTTTTGCCGTCACTCGCCACCAGATCCAGCGCCTGTGGTTTCAGCAGCTGTGCTGAACTCCAGCGACCTTTCGGCAGTTGCAGGAAGATATCGACATCCAGTCCGGTCTGGTGACTGGCATGCCCACCGTTGAAGCGACCACCAGCAGGCATTCCCATATCGCCAATCAGCATCGTTCCCAGACCCCGGTTATGCACCTGACTCCCCAGACGCTGAATAAACAGCACCAGATCCGGGTGGCCGAAGTAACGACGCTGATCGGTACGCATTACCTGGTAAGAACTGGACTGCAGAGGAAGTTCCTGCGCACCAACGATACAGCCGTTCGAAAATGCACCAATAGACTGCGCACTCCCCGACACCGGGTGGGTGATTTTTTGCCACGGCGTCGCGGCCAGACTGACTCCGCTGGCAAACAGCGCCAGCAGAGCAATTGCGGTTTTTTTCATGTTTACCAGCGTGGAATGGTGGTCGTCACATCCGCATTCTGCGCACGCTGGCGCAGGAAGTGATCCATCAGCACGATCGCCAGCATCGCTTCTGCGATCGGCACCGCGCGGATCCCCACACACGGATCGTGACGTCCTTTGGTGATCATCTCAACTTCTTCGCCAGAGCGATTAATCGTGTGACCCGGCACGGTAATGCTGGATGTCGGCTTCAGCGCAATATTGGCAACAATCTGCTGTCCACTGCTAATACCACCGAGAATACCGCCCGCATGATTACTCTGGAAACCCGCTTTGGTGATTTCGTCGCGGTTCTGGCTGCCACGAAGCTGAACCACGTCAAAACCGTCGCCAATCTCTACCCCTTTCACCGCATTGATGCTCATCAGCGCGTGCGCGATGTCGGCATCGAGGCGGTCAAATACCGGCTCACCCCAGCCTGGCGGCACGCCGTCAGCGACCACGGTCACTTTCGCACCGATGGAGTCGCCCTCTTTTTTCAGGCCACGCATCAGTTCGTCCAGTGCGTCCAGTTTGTCGGCATCGGCACAGAAGAACGGGTTTTGCTCAACCTGATCCCAGTCTTTAATGGCCAGTGGAATATCGCCCATCTGGGTCAGACAACCACGGATCACAATACCAAATTTCTGCACCAGGTATTTTTTGGCAATCGCTCCTGCAGCCACGCGCATGGCGGTTTCGCGTGCGGAAGAACGACCACCGCCGCGATAGTCGCGAAAACCGTATTTTTGCTCATACGTGTAGTCAGCATGGCCCGGGCGGAATACGTCTTTGATGGCACCGTAGTCCTGGGAACGCTGATCGGTGTTTTCAATCAACAGACCAATGCTGGTGCCGGTGGTGCGGCCTTCAAAAACGCCTGAAAGAATTTTGACCTGGTCCGGCTCGCGACGCTGCGTGGTGTAGCGAGAGGTGCCCGGACGACGACGGTCGAGGTCGTACTGTAAATCTGCTTCGGTCAGTTCGATGCCTGGCGGTACGCCATCAACGATACAGCCCAGTGCCAACCCGTGCGACTCACCAAAGGTGGTCACGCGGAATAACTGTCCAATACTGTTTCCTGCCATCACGGCTCCGATGTCGTTATTTGTGTGTGAGCGTTGTGAAACGGGCCGAAGCCCGCTGGATTAATCTTTGTAAATGCTGAAGTGTTCGCGCGCATCGAGAAGCTGCGCCTTGGTCAGCATAAAGACGCCATCACCGCCGTTGTCGAACTCAAGCCAGGTGAACGGCACATCCGGATACTGCTCTATCAGATGTACCATGCTGTTGCCCACTTCACAAATCAGAACGCCGTCATCGGTCAGATAATCCGGCGCGCAGGCCAGGATACGGCGCGTCAGTTTCAGGCCATCAGAGCCTGATGCCAGACCCAGTTCCGGCTCATGGCGATATTCATTTGGCAGATCCGACATGTCTTCCGCATCAACGTACGGTGGGTTGGTGACAATCAGATCGTACTGCAGCGTTGGCAGGTCACGGAACAGGTCAGAACGGATTGGCGTGACGTGATGGATCAGGCCATGTTCTTCGATGTTGTGCTCGGTTACGGCCAGCGCATCGGTGGAGATATCCACTGCGTCCACTTCCGCTTCCGGGAAGGCATACGCACAGGCAATAGCGATACAACCGCTACCGGTACACATATCCAGAATGTGCTGCGGCTGATGGTTAATCAGACCATCAAAGTGGTTGTTGATAAGCTCACCAATCGGCGAACGCGGCACCAGAACACGCTCATCCACGTAAAACTCGTGACCGCAGAACCAGGCTTTGTTGGTCAGATAGGCAACCGGAATGCGCTCGTTAACGCGGCGGATCACACGCTCAACAATGCGGTGTTTTTCGCTGGACGTCAGGCGCGCGGAGCGCATGTCTTCCGGAATATCCAGCGGCAGATAGAGGGACGGCAGCACCAGCTGAACGGCCTCATCCCACGGGTTATCGGTACCGTGTCCGTACCAGATATTGGCGGCGCTGAAGCGGCTAACCGACCAGCGCAACATGTCCTGTATGGTATGCAGCTCGTTTACTGCTTCATCGACAAAAATTTTATCCACTCTTTCCTCCAGGGCATGCTCGCATAATTTTCGGCGGCTAGTTTGCCATGAAGACGGCGATAAATCAGCAATGACGCGTACCGCTTGAGGTTAAAAAATGCGTTTAGTCAGGTACACTACGGGAATTCAGAGATGAGACAGACAAATGAAAAAGAAAACATCGCTCAGCGAGGAGGATCAGACGCTCTTCCGACAGCTTATGACCGGGACGCGTCAAATCAGGCAGGACACCATTGTCCACCGCCCGCAGCGCAAAAAAATCACCGAAGTACCGGTCAAGCGTCTTCTGCAGGAACAGGCCGATAACAGCCACTATTTTTCAGATGAATTTCAGCCGCTGCTTAATACGCAGGGAGCCGTGAAGTACGTCCGTGAAGACGTCAGCCACTTTGAGCTGAAAAAATTACGTCGGGGGGATTATTCGCCGGAGCTGTTTCTCGATCTGCACGGGTTAACACAGATGCAGGCGAAACAGGAGCTGGGGGCGCTGATTGCCGCCTGCCGCCGTGAGCATGTTTTTTGCACCTGCGTGATGCACGGGCACGGTAAACATATCCTGAAGCAACAGACGCCGCTATGGCTGGCTCAGCATCCACACGTAATGGCTTTTCATCAGGCACCAAAAGAGTACGGCGGTGATGCCGCATTGCTGGTGTTGATTGAGGTTGAAGAGTGGCAGCCGCCCGAGCTGCCCTGACAGGATGGCGGGAGGCACAGCCTGCACCCCGCCCTGTCGCACGTCACGTCAGATAGCTTTAGCCATCTTCAGATTGCACGGACTCATTTGCCAGTTGAAGACCCCTTTGCCCGTTTCATCAAGGGAAACATTGGCAATAGCGGACGTCGAGAACATCGGTGGCGTCTCACCCGGGCACAGCTCAGATACCAGATAGCCAACCAGTGGCAGATGGGAAATGACCAGCGCAGACGCGACACCTTCATTGCACAGCGCCTGAAGATAGGCACTCACAAGGCCAACATCGCCACACGGGGTAAGTTCAGGAAGAACATCGACACCGGCCGGCAGGTTCATACACTCCCCTACCACATCCAGCGTCTGTTCTGCGCGCAGGAATGGACTCACCAGCACACGTTCGATGTCCACTTTTTGCCCCTGAAGCCAGTTAGCCATCAGACGGGATTCGTCGCAGCCACAGACGGTCAAAGGACGTACTGAGTCACTGGCGGCATCGAGTGCCGCGTCGCCGTGACGCATGATAAAAACTTGCATATTGCACCGCTTTTGTTAACCAGAATCACCAGCGTTGACTACCTGCGATAACGTCGGAGAGGTAGAAAACCTGGTGGTCGGGCATTGTGCCTGATCCATTCGGTGAATGAAACGCTGTTTTTTACCTCAATGGCGTAAGTATAGTCAATATCTGTTTACAAATTCGCCAGAACAGGTTTACTCACTTCAGGATTTACCCTTCTTTGACCTCAACTTACGAGAGCAGTTTCCCTTGAAGACCAAAATGTCTGGCCCCGTTCCGCCATCTGCAATAATTCATCACACGGTGTAAACCGCGAGCCATACTGAGAGGCAAGACGTTGCAGGGTCGCAACCACGTCACCCGCACCGAGGGTATCCATATACCGGAACGGGCCGCCGAGGAACGGCGGGAAACCAATACCAAACACAGCACCGATGTCGCCATCGCGCGCGTTTTTGATAACCTGCTCGCCAAAACAGCGAGCGGCTTCGTTAAGCATCATCATCACACAGCGTTCAGCACACTGGGCTGACGATAATTTTCCCTGCCCGGTCGTCGGAATAAGCCCATAAACTGAAGGGTCGACCTGTTTCTTGCTTGTACGCCCTTTTGCACCGTAAAGATAGAAACCGCGTTCATTTTTTCTGCCTTTGCGATCATCCTTCAAAATTGCAGAAACAATGTTTGCAGGTGGGCTAAAACGATCGCCATAAGCTGCTTCCAGTACAGGTATAATTTTAGTGCCGGTATCTATTCCTACCTCATCCAAAAGTTGGATTGGGCCGACAGGGAAACCACACTTTACCAGCGCCTCATCCACATGTTCGATCTTCTCCCCTTCCGTCAGTAACCGCATGGCTTCATTGATATAGGGAGCCAGAATACGGTTAACGTAGAAGCCCGCTTTGTCTGCTACCACGATGGGGGTTTTGCCCTGTTTTTTCGCAAGCTTCACCACAGTGGCAACGGTTTGTGGGCTGGTCGTGGCGTGGGGAATAACCTCTACCAGCGGCATTTTTTCAACCGGACTAAAGAAATGCAGACCAATGACCTGCTCCGGCCGTGCGGCTTTCGACGCAATATCGCCAATCGGTAATGACGACGTATTTGAGGCAAAAATGGTGTGCGGCGCACAGTGTTGCTCGACGTCAGCCACCATCTGTTGCTTAAGTGCCAGGTCTTCAAATACCGCTTCAATGACCAGGTCTCGATGCGCAAAACCGCTGTAATCCGTCGTACCAGTGATGTACGCCAGGGTTTTATCACGCTCATTAGCCTTGATATGGCGGCGCTTGACCTTCTGATCAAGGTTCTGCCAGCTGTACTGTAGCGCGTGGTTGATCCCCTTCGCGTTAATGTCCTTAATACGGACGGGTAATTTGCCTTTGCTTGCGGTGACAAACGCAATACCGCCGCCCATCAGCCCACCGCCCAGTACGCCAACCGAGCGCAGCGGAGCAGGTTCGGCCTCACTGCCCGGGTCTTTTTTGACGTCGGTACTGGCAAAGAAGATGCTGCGCAGCGCCTGCGACTGTGGCGTCATCGCCAGCTCGCCGAAGGCTTTTGCTTCTGCGGCATAGCCGCTGCTGCAGCCCTGCGACAACCCGGTTTCAATAACCTCCAGGATCCGCTTCGTCGCCGGATAATTACCTTTGGTTTTTTGTTCGGTTTTCTTGCCCACCATGCTAAACAACAGCGCACGCCCCAGCGGCCCGGCAAGGACGCGTTCACGCACCGGGAGATGGCGTTTTGCCTGACGTCCCCTCAGTGCCAGCTCAACGGCGGCATCCAGCAAAATAGAATGCGGTACCACTTCGTCAACCAGGCCAGCTTTCAGCGCCTGGCGGGCGCGTAACTGCTTACCGGTTAAAATCATCTCCAGCGCCGTACTGACGCCAATCAGGCGCGGCAGGCGCTGCGTTCCACCAGAGCCTGGCAACAGCCCTAACTGCACTTCTGGCAGCCCCAATACGGTTTTCGCATCGTCAGTACAAATACGGCTATGGCAGGCCAGCGCCAGCTCCAGACCACCGCCCAGGCACGCACCGTGGATCGCAGCGATCACCGGGATCGGCAGAGCATGGATTTCCGCCATGACCTGCTGCCCCTGGCGTGCCAGCGCTTCGGCTTCCTGAGCGCTTTGTGCGCGGGCGATCATGTTGATATCGGCCCCGGCAATAAAGTTGTCCGGCTTTGCCGAAATAAATACCAGACCGCGAATCATCTTGTTTTCGCGGATCTGCTTTAACATCTCACGGACCTGAACGCCAAACTCGGCCTTCAGGGTATTCATTTTTTCATCAGGTACATCAATGGTGATAACAGCCACGTTATCGGGGCGAACGGTCAGATTAAATGCAGATACCATGTCCATTATTCCGCCTCCAGAACCATTGCTGCGCCCAGGCCACCTGCCGCGCAGGCGGTGACAAGACCAAAACCGCCACCACGACGGCGTAACTCATGCAATGTCTGAGTGATCATCCTTGCCCCTGTCGCCGCAAACGGATGACCGTAGGCAATGGAGCCCCCCAGCACATTGAATTTACTTTCATCCACTTCACCCGTGGCATGGGTGCGACCAAGAACATCACGGGCAAAACGCTCGCTCGCCAGAAGATGTACGTTTGCCAGAGTTTGCGCGGCAAAGGCTTCGTGCATATCAATCAGGGTTAAATCAGCAAGAGTCAGCCCCGCACGATCCAGCGCCAGCGGCGTGGACCAGGCTGGCCCTAACAGCATGTCCTGCCAGACATCAATGGCCGTGAACGCGTAGCTGCGCAGATAACCCAGCGGTTTGATACCCAGCTCTCTGGCGCGGGACTCCGTCATCAGGATCACTGCAGCTGCGCCATCCGTCAGCGGTGTACTGTTAGCCGCTGTGACGGTGCCATGTTTACGATCAAATGCCGGACGCAGTTTTGCGTAATCGGCCAGCGTCGACGAACCGCGAATATTGTTATCTTCCACGAGGGGTTCGCGGTAAGGCGGAATATAGGCGGTCATCACTTCATCGGCCAGTTTGCCTTTCGCCCAGGCTTTTGTCGCAAGCTGATGCGAACGATACGCCAGCGCGTCCTGCTGTTCACGCGTAATACCGTAGGTTTTCGCCATCTGTTCGGCGGTGTCGCCCATGCGCAGGCCGGTGGAGTATTCAGCCACAGCGGGCGGGACAGGCATCAGATCGCGTAAGCGTAAACGCGAGAAGAGTTTGAGCTTCTGCCCGACAGTGCGGGCTTTGTTAACGTCCACCAGAACGCGCGCCAGTTTTTTACTCACGCCGATCGGCAGCACCGAGGAGGAGTCTGCCCCGCCGGCAATCCCGGCACGGATAGTCCCTGCCATCAGGCTTTCCGCCACGTTAGCGACGGCCTGGAAGCTGGTCGCACAGGCGCGACTGACGCTGTAGGCATCGGTATGTACATTCATCCCCGTGCCCAGGACAATTTCACGCGCAATATTTGGTGCTTCCGGCATTTGAACCACCTGGCCAAAAACCAGTTGTTCGATCACCTCAGGCGGTATTTCGCTGCGAGCCAGCATCTCCCCCACCACCATTTTCCCCAAATCGACAGCGGGTATGCCATGAAACGCCGTAGCCTGACGCACGAACGGTGTACGCAATCCACTGACAATGGCAATGCGATCGCCCTGACGGGTAATAAGCGGTAATGCCTGACTCATAACACTCCCCTGTAAAATTTTTTGCGCAAACACAAAGTGGTCTGACCTGATAATAGTCTTAACCATTTTTTTACATTCAGCCAATCAGGGAAACGAAAAAGTGCGAGCTAAAACACAGAGAAGAAAAAGAAAACGTCACGGAGGTAAAAGCAAAACGGCAACCCGAAGGTTACCGTTTTTTAGTGGTTGCACGCTCACCCCTGGGAAATGGTCGGGAGTGAGAGTATCAGGCCGCAGAGGTTAACGCAGACCCAGCTGGAAAATCAGCGTTTCGGCTTCGCAGGCAAATACAAAATCGATATCCAGCTTCACGCCACCTTCCACTTCCGTGAAAGTGGACTTGATTTCGCACGGCTCGGATTCCACATCGCGCGCGCGCTTGCTCAGTGCGGTCAGGGTTTCTTCCGCTTCAGCACGGTTAGCGAACACGCGGCTGTAGGAGGCGGTGCAATCGGAGTTGTCCATGATGGTACCAACATCCATACAGCAGCAAACCGGGGTTTCATCAGCACTGCATTTACTCATAGCTCAATTTCCTCTGTATTCGCGCCAGGCGCGAGATAAACACGATACTGATATTTTACGCCCCGATGCTGACGCTCTCCAGCCGTTAATGGCGTAAAAGTGGATAAGTGACCAATATCACACTAAAAAATGATCTAAAACAAAAATCACCCTTTTGAGTGAGTCGCGATGGTCACATTTTTGCCAACCAGATCTCGTTTCAGGAAACATGTTTGAAAATATTAATAAACAAACTTGCAACATTCTAGCTGGTCAGACCTATACTCACGCCACTGGTCTGATTTGTCTGTTATACCTCAGACCCTACACTTCGCGCTCCTGTTACGGTATGTAACAATTATTGAATAAAAATAACTCGATGAGGTTATGGTCATGAGCCAGAAAACCCTGTTCAACAAGACTGCGCTGGCAGTCGCAGTGGCAATCGTCTCTACTTCCGCCTGGTCAGCGGGATTTCAGTTAAACGAATTTTCTTCCTCTGGCCTGGGCCGTGCGTATTCCGGGGAAGGCGCTATCGCTGATGATGCAGGTAACGCAAGTCGTAACCCAGCCCTGATTATGATGTTTGACCGCCCGACGTTCTCTGCCGGTGCGGTCTATATTGACCCGGATGTCAATATCTCCGGTAAATCACCGTCCGGTAAGAGCCTGAATGCGGACAATATCGCCCCAAACGCCTGGGTTCCTAACGTACATTTTGTTGCACCTATTAACGATCAGTTTGGTTGGGGAGCATCTGTTACTTCTAACTTTGGTCTGGCGACCGAGTATGGCGATAACTATGCTGCGGGCACGATGGGCGGTAAAACTGACCTGAAAACCGTCAACCTGAACCTGAGTGGCGCTTATCGTCTGACCGAAAACTGGAGTTTTGGTCTTGGTTTTGATGCCGTCTACGCCGATGCAAAAATCGAGCGCAATGCGGGTGATGCCGGTATGCTGGCGGCCGGTCAAATTCTGGCTCAGGTACCAAACCTGCCTGCAGCAGCACGTCCAGCCGCTATCGCAAAAGCGAAACAGCTGGCCGCCATCCCGGCCGATACCCAGATTGCACGCCTGAAAGGCAGCGAGTGGGGCTATGGCTGGAACGCCGGTATTCTGTATGAGCTGGATAAAAACAACCGTTGGGGTTTAACCTACCGTTCTGAAGTTAAAATCGACTTCGACGGCGATTACAACAGTAATATGAACACCGCTATCCCGGGCTTCCCGTACCCAACCGGTGGCAGGACCGTTCCGGGCTCTCTGACGCTCAACCTGCCAGAGATGTGGGAAGTTTCCGGTTACAACCGCGTTGCACCGCAATGGGCAATTCACTACAGCATGGCTTATACCAGCTGGAGTCAGTTCCAGGAGCTGAAAGCAACTGGCTCAAATGGCCAGACACTGTTCTATAAAGATGAGAGCTTTAAAGACTCTTACCGTATCGCGCTGGGTACAACCTACTACTACGATACTAACTGGACCTTCCGTACCGGTATCGCCTTTGATGATAGCCCGGTTCCGGCTCAGACCCGTTCCATCTCTATCCCGGATCAGGACCGTTTCTGGCTGAGCGCGGGTGCCACTTATGCGTTCAATAAAGATGCTTCTGTTGACGTCGGTGCCTCCTACATGCACGGTCAGAGCGTGAACATCAAAGAAGGCCCGTACGAGTTCCGTTCTGAAGGTAAAGCCTGGCTGTTCGGTACTAACTTCAACTACGCGTTCTAATCGCGCAGGGATCAAAAAAGGTGAGCATTGCTCACCTTTTTTATTTACTGCGAATCAATATCTTTTAGTTCGTTTTCGATAGCCTTCGCGTTTGGATTCTCTTCCGGCTTCAGCTTGCCGCCATTGGCAATAAAGTCATGGTTCTGGAAGTAGGCTTCACGCACCATGATGTATGGATCAGAAGACTGACGCAGCAGACCATCAGAGTCGAGCAGCTGCGCACGTGTTTCAATCCCTTCCACCGTCCATTTACCAATCGACAGCGGCCAGGTCAGCCACGACAGCACCGGATACAGCGTATCCACCATATCGCCGCCATCATCACGGAGCGTAAAGCTACCGTAGAACGGTAACTGCATGTACGGGCCGTAACCAACGCCATAATTGCCCAGAGTACTGCCGAAGCGGTGCGGCTGCTCGCGCTGTAGCTTCTGGTTAGCCATACCGGCAACATCAATAAAGCCACCCATCCCTAACAGGCTGTTCAGGAAGAAGCGGGTAAAATGCACCATCCCCTGGTACGGGTCGCCTTGCAGGAAGTAGTTCACCATCACCGCAGGCTCTTCCAGGTTACTGGTGAAATTGCTCAACCCGTTACGTGCAGGCTGGGGAACGTAGTCACGCCATGCAACCGCTACCGGACGGATAACATATGGATCCAGCACGTTATAGTTGAAGCTGTACATGGTACGGTTAAATCCTTCGAGAGGATCGGAGCGTCCCGTTTGTTCTCCAGTGCTGGCACAACCCACAAGCACCGTTGCGCTCAGCGCAAGCGCCGACAGCCGAAGTTTCATAAATATCTCCCTGTTCAGTATGGCTATCGTTGATTGCCATCCGTAACGGAGCATCTGGCGCTCCGTCTGTACACGTGCAAGCGATTGTAACAGCACGTTTACCGATGTCCACGAACACAATTACGGGCAGTAATCACCGTCACTCTGATCTCAGCATAGCCTGGCTTTAAGGTTTCGTTTCGCCGGGAATTTTATAATAACTTTGAAAGAGATGTATCGCCTTTGTTGCCATCGCCGGTAATTTAAGAGCATCCCCACGGCTGCCAGGCAAAGCTGACTGCGCTTCACCACCAGCGTCTCCCTAATCCTGGGCTGCAATGACGGAAATCCACACGCAAAAAAAGTGAAGAGAGAAACCAGAAATGAGGAAAATAATGATAAATCAGCAAAAAAATTGGCCTGAATGGTGACTCTTTAAGCAGTCAGGTGGTTGTGCGCTTAACGCAAAGTGCAAATAACGCTATACTCGTGCCGCTTCGTCCCCTTAGTTAAATGGATATAACGAGCCCCTCCTAAGGGCTAGTTGCAGGTTCGATTCCTGCAGGGGACACCAGATACACCTCTCCTGACGTCTACCGAATTCAATAACCCCCCCTTGTAACCAGTATTAAACCTCCAATATCGACAACTCCATGTCAGCCGGTGTCTACCCATTTCAACGTAAATCAATACGTATATGGGGCCTTATAGCTCGCGCTAAACGAGATGAAGCCAGAAAGGTATAGCGAATGATAAGAATCCCAGTGAGGTCAAAAAAGCCGAGCAGCTAGCCAAAAAGATCTTGGTTACAAACACTTTTGAAGCAATCACTCTCGAGTGGTACGACGCAAAAATCTCTGGCTGGCCGAAGAATTATGCTGACTACGTTATGCGAGCTTTTAAAATAATGTCTTCCCTTATTTAGTCTCTCAGCCAGTGAATGAAATTAAGCCCCTGGAGCTTTTATCTGTATTGCAGCGAATGGAAAAACGGGGAGCACCAGAACTTGCTAACAAAGTGCGTCAGCGTTGTAGTGAGGTCTTTCGCTACGCGATTGTGACAGGTCGCGCCGAATACAACCCGGCGACTGTTCTTGGTGCCGCGTTGCAAAGACATGAAAAACAGCACTATCCCTTTCTTACCTCCGCGGAACTACCGGAGTTTTTGGGCAAGCGGTCAAACTACTCAGGAAGTCTCATTACGCTTCTCGGTTGCTCATGCTGACAGGTTCAAGAAACGTAATGGACTGACCCCGCAATCGTAGACAAATTCTGTCCTCACGACGAGGCCTGTTCAAAGGCCTCCTGAGTGACGTCGCCGAGATGACTGTGACGCCGGACCCGGTTACAGAACACTTCAATGTAATCGAAGATATCCACCCGGGCCAGCTCCCGGCTTTTACCGCATGTTTCCCTGATTTCATTCAAATCGCCATGGATCCGCCGATAACCATATACGGGCAAAGTACCGCGCGACCTTTTTCAGAATATCCCGTTCCTCTTCAGTGCGCTTCAGCTGTGCCCTGAGATTCAGGTGTAAATCGTGGTGTACCCATATGCTCCTCCTATTCTCAAACTATAGGGCAGGATCATCTACCGGGGCGTGGTAAGTCCAATCAGGATTTCCAGGTGTCCTGAATTATCGATCCACTACACTCAAACTTCTTTTCGCACACGCTCAATGTGAATGGTGAGGAACATGATCTCCTCAGTGGTCAGTTCCCGCTGGTACGCCTTGCGCAAATGCAATGCAATTTTCTCGGCACATCTCCAGGCCCGGGAATAGTTTTCTTTGACTGCACTATGCAACGTTTCATCATCATCCGGCACCACGGTACGTGTCAGCATGCGCTGAGCAAAGAATTTCAGATGAGTCACAAAGCGCTGGTAGCTCAGAGTACTTTCATCGTATTCCAGATGCAGTTGATACTTCACCAGATTAAGGATCTCCTGCATCACCTGAGTGATGTGCATTACCTCAGGCATTTCGCTATTAAGCTGCGCGGTCACCAGATGAAGTGCAATAAATCCGGCTTCATCTTCCGCCAGATCAACATTGAGCCGTTGGCTGATAATCGTCCTCGCCTCCTGTCCCAGTTCAAATTCCCGTGGGTACAGGCGCTGGGTTTCCCATAACAGCGCATTTTTGATCGCCAGCCCTTTTTTTTGTCGTTCAATGGCGTAGTGGCAATGGTCAGTCAGGGTAATGTACAGACTCTCCTGTAGTTTTCCCAACCGCAAGCGCGCCAGTTCAATAATGCGGTCGCAGGTAGTCATCACCTCCAGCGGGATCTGATTCATCAGATCCCCCAAACGATTAACCAGTTCATCACTTTGCAGTGCGAACACTTTCTCGATACGCGACTCATCCAGCGCGTCACCAACCCGCTTCTGAAACGCAAGACCACGCCCCATCACAACCTGTTCGCGCTGCTGTGCATCGAGAATAACGACAACATTATTATTAAGAATTTTGGCGATGAGCATCTGAACCCCAAAAACAAAAAAACCTGACTCCTGACAGTCGCCAGAAATCAGGTTTTGCCTGCAGTACGCAGTTACAATCCATTCGTGTAATCTAACACTTCAGCGTTTTTATTTGAACCGCCTGGGTAAAAAACGTGATTCAGATCGCGCGCTATTTTTACCCAATTCAGAACATATTAAAGCGGTACTCAATGATAATTTCAGAGGCTAGAGTATGTGCCCGCGTGTAGTGTCCGTCGGTAAGCACCGGTGTTTTTCCCTTGCTTTTGTATGACCATCCAGGACCAACCATTGCCCACACCGTCAGGTTTTTAAACACCGGATCGGTGGGAACCCAGCGACTGAAGGCGTTAATCTCACCGGAGCGGACATGGTTGCCCTTGTAGTTGAACTGCGCAATGTTACCAACCAGACCCACGGTCAACGCCGGTGTTAACTGATAATCAGCCATGTCGGCCATCACCAACTCACCATCACGCATGTAATCATCACCCGCGTAAGCCATTGAGATAAACGTTCCACGCGAGTTTTTACTCAGATGGCGTGGATAGAAACCAATTTCATTGGCTTTACTGGCATCGGTATAGCCGATACCCCATTTATTACTCCAGCGGTCTGCTTTCCAGGTAATATCAAGGGCGAAATGCCAGGCTTGATCGTCAAAATCGCGTTTATTGGCGGGCATGGCGCGATAGTCATCCAGTGCCTGAGTGGCGTAGATTTGGCTGCCAATATTCAGCCGTGGAAGTGGCCTGAGGTTGCTAAACAACAGCTGGCGGCGCAGATAGTTTTGGCTTTCGCCATACGCATACTGAACATCCATCAGCGGTGTTTTCCACTTCACATCCCCTCCAACCAGATAATCAATATCCCGCCCGGTATTGGTCTGGAAATGTACCTTTTCTGGCGAATTACGTTCCATCGCGTTTTCTAAATACGCCCCGTGAAGTGCCACATCTCCGTAGACCGCCCCACCGCTAATACCGGAGTAAGTGGTTGGAGAGAGTCGGGTGGAACTTGAAATCACGCCATAGTTCTTGAATGTCTGCCAGCCCCAGCGGGCATTCAGTTGTGTGTCGCCCAGCGCATACTTCATTTTAATATTGCGTTGACCAAATTTAGAAAACCCTTCCGCATTGCCTTTTTTATTTCCTTTGCCCTTGTTGTACAGAATACCACGAGAATTAAAGTAATCACTTGCACCTAATTTTATGGCGCTATAATAAACAGCATCAACACCGATAATGTCAGCAAAATACCCGGATTGATAGTCAACGGCGACCCCCTGCCCCCACGCACTGTGCACATGTTTAGGGTTGGCGATATCCTCCTTCAGATATTTCCAGTAATTCTTGGCAGACAGTGTTAAATGCGAATCGGAAATAAAAGGGGAAATATACCCTGCATCAGACTGGATAGCTGAAGATGCAATTCCATTATTGTCGGTGGCCCAAATAGATGCAGAAACCCCAAGCGTAACAAACGCAAAAGCGATACGTGTCAGATTCATTTATTATCCCAAAAGAGGCAAAAGCCGGGTACTGCCAAAAAAAAATGGCATACCTGAATCAAGCCCTAAAAGAAAAATCAGTAAATTATGTCGTCATTCACCCGCGAGAGATTTCTTCCCTGCATCAACATATTTCAACGTACCGATCTCTGGCACAGTATAACGGCCATTTTTATACACTATTTTCACTACTGCGGCATTGGCAATGGGTTTATTTCTGGCCGGATCAGAGGTCAAATCAGAGATCATGATTTGCATTGACATACCGGATGAAATAACCAGAACATTTTTATCACCCTGAGATTTTGCCCGTTCGACAATGCTGCCCAACGCAGCCCATGTGCGCGCTTTTACCTGCGCATAATTCTCTGCCAGACCGCTGGGATCGGCGCTTGCCAGCGCATTCTGGCTATCGCGCAGTGCGATTTTGCCAGCCATCATAGCATTGAATAATTCACCACCATCTGCCATGCCGAGCTTGTGCGCAGCAGCATTGGCCATTTCTTTATTACGCGCCCCTTCAAAACTGCCAAAAAAAACCTCACGTAGGCCTGGCAGTTCATTTAGATGATAATCAGTGATACCCTTCTGAGTTAAAATCACTGCCATTGTTTCACGCTGCCTGCCGGCATCACTGGAATAGAAACGATCAAAATGAATATTTTTCATCCCCTCACCTAAATAGCGTGCGATCTGGCGACCCTGATCGGTAAGAGGGGAATCCGCCCATCCTTGAACACGATCAAATGTATTTAAAAACGTTTTACCATGACGTGCAATATAGATGTTTACGCCTTGTTCACCAGGGGCATTACTCTTATTATTTGCCATCACCATTTGGCTATTAATCACGCTAACCAGAGCCAGTAAAGCAAGAAACATTTTTTTCACGTGTGACCTTCCGTTTATCATTCTCTATACGCCAGAAACAAAAAAACCTATGCTAACTTCCTGATCAGTTAATTTTGATCGGGAAGATGAGCATAGGTTTTGCCTGTGGATACAGTAACAATCCAATGGACTGAAACCATATCACTAATGATTTTGCATGACATCATATTTATTAAAAGAAAATGTAGGAACATGATCGCTTTCATAATGCGGGTAGCTTATTGGATTATTTACACTCGCAAACATGATATATTAAGCCAAAAAAGTGAAACCGGTCACAGAAACCAGCGGGGACATCTGGACTAAATCGATTCCAACGCGTATTTTCGTTGCAGTTCTGGGATTGTTACTGAATCAGGCAAAACCTAAGGCACTTTTATGCAGCCACGCTGCAGCGAAGTGCTTTAGGTTTTTTTTTGCGCTGAATTCAGCCCCCGCCAGTCAGAAATAAGGATTAAAGATGAAAATAACTCTCCTCGCTGCAACGTTACTGCCCATGTTTGCCTGTTCTGCCTTCGCTGCGCCACTGAAAATACTGATTGTCAATGATGATGGTTGTGAATCTCCCGGCAGTATCTCATTACAGGAAAAGCTGGCAGCAAAAGGTTTTGATGTCTGGATGGTAGCCCCCGACACAAATCAGAGCGGTATTGGTTCAGCCATTACTTTTAAAACCGGTAAGCTGTTCGATGTCAAAAAAGTCACCGACAAACGTTTCTGCTTCCCCGGAACGCCCGCTGACGCCGTCGATTTCGGCTTGCAGGGCGTGCTGAAAAACAGCCCTCCGGACCTGGTAATTTCAGGCGTGAATGACGGCCCCAACACCGGGATGGCGCAGGTGAACTCCGGGACCGTCAGCGCAGCGGCACGAGCAATCCGCTACGGCTACCCGGCGATCGCCGCCAGTATCGGCTATATCCTTAGCGAACAAGAAATGAAGAACAAATGGCCAAGCACTCACAAGTACTGGTCCGACTCCGTTGATTATGTCGTGGAGGTCGTTGAAACCCTTAATGCCAGACGCACGCCAGGTACGGCGCTGCTGCCAAAAGGTTCTGGGCTGAGCATCAACTACCCTGCACTGGCAAAAGAGGAGATCAAAGGGGTGCGCTACGTCGAAAATGAAAGGTTCCCGGTGCCACAAATCGGTTATGAATTAATGGCCAACGGCCAGGCAAAACAGACCATCAACCCGGCCGCACTGGAAAACACGCAGAACGAGACTGATTCAGGTTGGCTCAATAAGGGATATATCACCTATACCCTGTTCGACGGATCCTGGGATGCACCCGCATTCCAGGCACAATACGAAGCATTGCTAAAAAAATAGTCCATTGCTGCGCGCGTCGCGCAATGCCCGACGCATAATGATTTCGCAGGCGGGCAAAACCTGTAGTACCGGCGGTTGGCCGTTCGGTACTCGGTTTTAAAGATCTCAGTACGGATAAGATGAATGAACATGAAATTTGAGGAACTGGCCAGCGATATCTTGCGCCACGTTGGCGGTGGCGAAAACATCAACAGCGTGGTGCACTGTGCAACCCGGCTTCGCTTTAAGCTTAAGGATGACAGCCTGGCCGACGCTGAGACGCTGAAAGCCAATCCCGACATTATTATGGTCGTCGAGAGTGGTGGCCAGTTTCAGGTTGTTGTTGGCAACCACGTCCATGATGTCTGGCTGGCCCTCTGCCAGGTAGCCGGCATCAGCGATGATGTCCCCAGCCGGACAGAACAATCAGACAATAAAGGTGGTTTACTGGCAAAATTTATCGATATAGTTTCGGGTATTTTTACGCCATTTCTTGGTGTGATGGCAGCCTGCGGTATCCTCAAAGGTTTTCTCGCCCTTAGTCTTGTTTGCGGCTGGATGACCGAAAACAGCGGAACCTGGCGTATTCTGTTTGCTTCCGGCGATGCATTGTTTTATTTCCTGCCCATGGTGCTCGGCTACACCGCCGGCAAAAAATTTGGTGGCAATCCCTTCTTAACTATGGTGATCGGCGGTGCCCTGATCCACCCGATGATGATTAACGCATTTCACGCGAGTGCAGATGGCGCAACTGAGACATTCCTCGGACTCCCGGTGGTGTTTATTAACTACGCCTCCTCGGTAATTCCCGTTATTTTTGCCGCCTGGTTTTGTTGCTGGCTGGAACGCCAGTGCAGCAAGGTACTGCCCTCTGCGGTAAAAAACTTCCTCACACCTCTTATCTGCCTGTCCGTCACCGTGCCATTAACCTTTCTGGTAATTGGTCCACTGGCAACGGGTCTTGGCGAACTTCTGGCGGCCGGTTTTCAGACCATTTATAAATTCGCCCCCTGGCTGGCGGGTAGCATTCTCGGTGGCCTGTGGCAGGTGTGCGTGATCTTCGGTCTGCACTGGGGACTGATCCCGTTGATGATGAATAACATGGCTGTGGTGGGCCACGATCCCATGCTGGCTATCCTGCTGCCAGCCGTATTTGGGCAGGTCGGCGCTGCTCTGGGAGTTTTCATCAAAACCCGCGATCAGCGTCTGAAAGCACTGTCCGGCTCAGCCGCTGTTGCCGGTGTCTTTGGCATCACCGAACCTGCCGTATATGGTGTAACGCTACCCTATCGTCGCCCGTTTATTTTTGGTTGCGTCGGGGGAGCCATCGGCGGCGCAATCGTCGGCTTTAGCCTGAGCCAAGTGTACTCTTTTGGGCTGGCCAGTATCTTCACTCTGGCACAAATCATTCCGACAAGCGGTTTTGATTTCACCGTCTGGGGAGCCATTATCGGTGTGGGTGTTTCATTCCTCTTCGCCTGTCTGATGACCATTGTTGCGGGCCAGCCAGCCACATCAGCAACTTCAACGCCAATTCAGGCAACCATTACCGCAACTCTCGATGAAAATATGGTACTTGCCCCCCTGAGTGGCGTCACCATTGCACTTGATGAAGTGCCAGATGCCACCTTCGCCAGTGGTCTGATGGGTTCCGGTGCAGCCATCATCCCGTCAGAAGGAAGAGTCGTTGCCCCCTTCAGTGGCGAAGTTGCCAGCCTGTTTTCAACACGCCATGCCATTGGGTTACTCAGCAACAGCGGTATTGAGATCCTGATTCACGTCGGTATTGATACCGTCAAACTTAACGGTGAACACTTCACGGCGCATGTTAAAGAGGGCGATAAGATTCACCCCGGTGAACTGCTGATTACCTTCGATCGTGAAGCCATTCTCAGTAAAGGTTTTGACCTGAGCACCCCTATCATTTTGAGCAACAGTGACGACTTTGCCGGATTGGAACACCAGCATGAAACACCGTACGTCAATGCTGGCGATCCGTTCCTGTGCGTCAAACGCTAATTTTAAAGGAGATCACCATGAACAACACTTTTCCGGACGGATTTTTATGGGGCGGCGCAATGGCGGCAAACCAGATTGAAGGCGCATGGCAGGAAGATGGTAAAGGCGTGTCAACATCAGACATGCTGCCCAACGGTATTTTCGGTAACGTTGTCGCACGCCACGAAGGTCAGCACAGCATTAAAGACGTCGCCATCGACTTCTACCACCGTTACCCGGAAGATATCGCGCTGTTTGCCGAAATGGGTTTCACCTGTTTGCGCGTGTCAATTGCCTGGACCCGCATCTTCCCGCAGGGGGATGAAAACACGCCGAATGAGGCCGGACTGGCATGGTATGACAACTTGTTTGATGAAATGCTGCGCCACAATATCCAGCCAATGGTAACCTTGTCGCATTACGAGATGCCCTGGTGGCTGGTTGAAAACTATGGTGGCTGGGGAAACCGTGACGTCATCACCTTCTTTGAGCGCTATGCCCGTACCGTTTTCACTCGCTATCAGCACAAAGTCAAACTGTGGTTGACGTTCAACGAGATCAACATGTCCCTGCATGCACCGTTAACCGGTGTCGGCCTGCAAGACGGCTGTAGCAAAGCAGAGATATACCAGGCGATCCACCACCAGTTGGTGGCCAGCGGCCTGGCAGTTAAAGCACTGCATGACATTATTCCTGATGCCAAAATTGGCAACATGCTACTAGGTGGCCTCACCTACCCGCTTACCTGCAAACCCGAAGACGTTTTTGCCACGTTGCTGGACAACCGACAGTGGCAGTTCTTTGGCGACATCCAGTGTCGTGGGGCTTATCCGGGTTATATGCAGCGTTTTTTCCGTGAAAACGACATCACATTACATATTGAGCCGCAGGATCATGACGCGTTACGCCACACCGTTGATTTTATCTCCTTCAGTTACTATATGACTGGCTGCGTCACAGCAGATGCTGAACTGGTCGAGAAGTTGCAGGGAAATATTCTCGATATGGTACCCAATCCGCATCTTGAAAGCTCCGAGTGGGGCTGGCAAATAGATCCTGTGGGCTTACGCACACTGCTGAACGTTCTTTGGGATCGCTACCAGAAACCGCTATTTATCGTTGAGAATGGGCTCGGTGCCCAGGATACACCGGACCACGAGGGTCGCATTCACGACCACTATCGTATCAGCTATCTCAACGATCACCTTGTCCAGGTACGCGAAGCGATCGAAGATGGAGTGGAACTCATGGGATACACCTCGTGGGGGCCAATTGATCTGATTAGCGCGTCAAAAGCCGAAGTTGGCAAACGCTATGGCTTTATCTACGTTGATCTGCAGCAGGATGGTTCGGGTACGCTGGCGCGCAGTCGCAAAGAGAGCTTTTACTGGTACAAAGGAATTATCGCCAGCCACGGCAAGTTGC
This sequence comes from Enterobacter sp. LM3, assembly GCF_046622475.1. Lineage (NCBI taxonomy): Bacteria > Pseudomonadati > Pseudomonadota > Gammaproteobacteria > Enterobacterales > Enterobacteriaceae > Enterobacter > Enterobacter sp. LM3. Next base: position 143,126 of record NZ_JBJURN010000004.1, read on the forward strand.
TGAAAGCGTAATCGCATAAACAAAAATACCCCATCATTGCTGACGGGGTATTTTTTATTCTTACCAACTAAAGTAAATGCATTATTCCTTTACCAGCGTTTCGACTAAATCCAGTCTCTCTTGCCACGGATCGCGCTGGGTCCGTGTCTGTTGCGCTCCTGCCGCAGGGATCAACAACAGGTTGTCTGCCTGACGGTTGAAAGCTGGCCATTCAGGTAGATTTTTCTCATTGGGCTGGCTGCTCCTGGCAAAATTTACCCAATACCGATTAAGCTGGGCGGCCACGGCCTGATCTTGCGGTTTCACCGTATCGGCATAACGTGCCATTAGTGTATTAAAAACATACGGAATTTCACTGGCATGCTGCGCGCCAGACGTCTGGTCACTCAGTGCCTGCGCCACGTAACCAAAACGATACTGCCACACAGGAAGCTGGTTATCACTCCACACCCGGGCCATATAGCGCGCCGGTTCAACCATAAAGCTATCGCTGGCAATGGCGTTGGCAGTCTGCTGCGGTGACATATCGCGATAAGCCTGGGCCGCTTTGCCGCGCAGGTCAGCCGCAAACGGAGCAAACGCCTGTTCTCGTGCAGTGACCTGTGGTGCAAAACCAATATCCGCGTCGTTTGTACCAATAATCAGCGGCACTTTATTGAATTTCCCCTTACTGTACAGTTCGTGCGGTTCTGCGGTGATAATACGCCCATCGATCATCGGTCCGGAGTAATCCGGGCTTTGCATGGTGGCCATATTAAGGCCACTGACCACCTCGTTGGCAGGAAGATGTCGCAGCGCCTCCAGCGCCTTGTCGTCATTGCCGTTGACGCCGTGTTTGGCGGCAAATGCCAGACCGGCTTTTTCTGCCTGCTGCCAGTTCTGGTGTGGGACGATACTGTGACGACCAGAGCCGGACTGGATAATGGCTTTCTGGAACAGACCCGACGCTTCTTTGCTGGTCAACAGGCTGTTAACGGAGAAGCCCCCTGCTGACTCGCCAAATAGCGTGACATTGTCCGGATCGCCATTGAAGTTAGTTATATTATTTTTGACCCATTTCAGCGCGGCAAGTTGGTCCATCAGACCGTAGTTACCCCGCAGTGGATCGTTAGCGAGTGCCGGATGGGCGAAAAAGCCAAAACGTCCCACACGATAGTTAAAGCTGACGAACACCACACCCTGGCGGGCAAAGGCGTCTCCGGCATACACCGCAGGGGATGAGCCTCCATTGACAAACCCACCGCCATAAATCCAGACCATGACAGGCAATTTGCCGCTGGCGTTAGCCGGTCGCCACACGTTGAGCGTCAGGCAATCTTCGCTAAACCCTATACCTAACGGCGCGGCATCCCCTGGAAACGGTTCTTGTAGACAATCTTTTCCGTAGTGTTTTGCCGAACGAACACCTTGCCAGGCTGTTACTGGCTGCGGGGGCTGCCAACGAAGTGCCCCAACGGGTGGTGCGGCAAACGGAATGCCCTTAAAAGCATAAACGCCTTGATGTTCACTTCCCAAAATACGTCCATCCGTCACCCTCACTTCAGGGTCAGCGGCCTGAGCCAGGCCAGCCCAACAGATAAAGGTGAATCCAATCGCTAATGTGTATCGCATGTCAATCCCCTGCTTTAATAAGCCAATTGGGAAGAAGGTCAGTCGCGACCCTCCTCCCGGTGTATAACGTTAAGATCGCGTTTGTGGCGTTATTTATGGATGCTGTTTGAGCTCATTTTCATCACTCGTGGTCGAACCTGTCGCCGCATTTTGTGCATTCAACCCCGGCAGTCCTGCAACCAGCGTCATTGTGCAGCTCAGAAGCAGCGCCACCACCGTGCCGATAATGCCCCCCCATAAAGTGGCATCGACGCCACCCGGCGGAATCATCTGTGCAATGGTAAAGATGTTGGCAAATCCGAAGGAGTACACGTGGGTATTACTGAAGCCTACAATGGCTCCCCCTACCGCCCCCGCGATGCAACCAAAGATAAACGGACGTCTGAGTGGCAGGTTTACGCCGTACACTGCAGGTTCAGTAATACCGAAAATACCGGCCGTCACGGAGGAGCCAGCCAGCATTTTCTGCCGGGCATCACGGCTACGCAGGAAGATCCCTAGCGCTGCGCCGACCTGACCCATCACGGCTGGCAGCAGCATGGGCAGCATCGTGTCATGGCCCAACACAGCCAGGTTGTTGATCATCAGCGGGACCAGACCCCAGTGCAGGCCGAAGATTACGCACACTTGCCACAGTGCGCCGATTGCCGCACCTGCCAGCCAAGGGGCAAGGACATAAATCCACTGGTAGCCATTAGCGAGGAACTGACTAATCCAGGTAGCCAGCGGGCCAATAATCAGGAAGGTCAGCGGTACCGTAACCACTAAGCAGATCAGTGGCGCAAAAAAGTTCTTCATGGACGATGGCAGCAGTACTGAACTCTTTTTCTCCAGCCAGCAACTCACCCACGATGCGAGAATAATCGGGATCACTGACGCGCTGTAGTTGAACCAGGTTACCGGAATGCCAAGGAAGGTTTCCGTGATAGCGCCAACTTGTTGACTGGCTGTAAACGCATCAATCATCAGCGGATGGGTCAGCGCGCCGCCGATTACCATCGTAATAAACGGATTACCACCGAACTTCTTCCCGGCGGTGTAACCCAACACAAGTGGGAAGAAGAAAAACAGCGCATCACTGGCAGCAAACCAGATTTTATAGGTAGCGCTATCGGTGGTTAACCATCCGCAAACAACTGCCAGGGCCAGCATTCCTTTGAGAATACCGGAGGCCGCCAGCACGCCGATAAAGGGCGTAAAAATCCCAGATACAATGTCAATCACATGCCCCAGCATGCTACTTTTATTACCTTTTTTCTCCCTCGCTGCAGGGGCATCATCCATCAGACCGGCTTCAACACACACAGCCTGCCAGACATCACCCACATCATTCCCGATGACGACCTGAAACTGACCGCCACTTTCGACGACCATAATCACACCCGGGCATTGCTTTAGCACTTGAGCATTAGCTTTTTGGTTATCATTTAATTTGAAGCGAAGTCGGGTGGCGCAATGCACCAGACTGTTAATGTTCTCTTTACCACCGACGTGGTCGATGATTTTTTTCGCCAGCGCTTGATGTTTCATATGATGTTCCTTACGTCCGGTGTCCGTAGTCACCGACTGACTGAGTAGAAAAATAAAAAAAAAAACCCAAGAACGTTCCACATTCAGCGAACGCGCTCAGGTTTTGCCTGCATAGTGCAGTAACAATCCCATTCTGTTATTTGCCAGTAATAAAACAGCATGACGACTCTGGCTGTACTGGATGTTTATGTATTAGAACGTCACCACCGTTTTCAGCTCTGTAACCCAGGCATCCTGGGTCTCTGAAACGCCACCAGGGTTATGCCAGTACTGAATACCCGGCTGCAGTTCGATCCACGAAACCGGACGGAAGCGATAATAGATCTCAGCATTCATAGAGTGGCCGGGTACAGGGCGATAACCCAGATTGTTGTAGTCAGAAATGCCGCTGATGCTATTCATATACCGCTGATTATGCGCAAACTCGTTGCTCGCATTGAACCAGGTTGCACCAATACCGATGGTGTCGTTCGGACGAGCATCGAACAGTCCACGGTAGCGGAACGTGGAAGCCAGCACGGAATGGATAACGTTCGTACTTTGGTCTGCAAGGCTGAAGCTCAGTGAGGTGCTCAAGCCACGATTTGGATCACCTTCATGCTGTGTCAATTGCTGGTTAAAACCGGTATACATAAACCAGGTATCACTATGTTTCGTATAACCATTCGGATCGGTAGCACCGGCACCACCAGATTTCCCTCGATAGAGATCGGTTTGCGGCGCATTGGTGTAAAGCACACCGAAGTTGTAAATCCCCGGTAATCCATTGATGATAGGACGGGTTTCAATTTCTAGTGGCAGCAATACGCCTTTACTGCCTTTCGTCGACCAACTCCATGCATGACTGCGGCTGGTTGCATCCGGGTTTTGCTCCATCACCCCACCTTTTAAGGTCACGGTTGGCGTAATTTTGTACTCCAGCGTGGTGCCCCAGGTATGCATGTTCCAGTTGCTCCAGGTCAGTGAGTAAGCAGACTTACCGCCGCACTGAGAGAGTAGTTGGGAATCACAAGGGATGATTTGGTCGAATGTCTGGACTTTGTTCATCATGCCGACACGCCAGGTCAAGCGACGATCATCAAAGCTCCGAGCAAAAGTCAACCAGCCCAGACGAGTAATGGACCCCCCACCCCAGCTCTCCTGGGTCAGATCGTTAAACGGAACGCGCGGATCCTGGACACGTTTGGTCGTCAGGTTGTCATCATGGTTACGGTTAACAATATTCCCTTCAATACGAGCATCAGGGATCCCGGTCCAGCGTTCTAGATCCTGATTGAAGGTCAGCGCGAACTGATCAATATAGGCCACATGTGAATCATGGTTGTACCCGCCTCCACCGTTCCAGGCGATTTCGTTCAGATATCCCAGATTGTAGGTAAAGCCATTGTCGTTGAGGATCTTACGAATGCCGAGCATGTCGCCCAATACAGGGGCAGGTGGAGCTTCAAAACCCAGTACCGTCCCGTTCCAATCTTGTGCCGTTGTGAATGGCGATACCGTCAATAAGGCAAGTGCGTAGAGCTTATAATGTATTTTTTTATATGCCATAATGAGACCTATTTATTCAATGCGTAACCGATGGCAGGAAATTTATATATTTCCCGTTATCATTTTATTTCAGATAATAGCTACCCCTGCGGTCAGTAATAACCGCAAAACGCTACTTTAAATAAAGTTAAACTAATAGGTAGAATGCGTCTAAATGTACCTCCTCATTAACGACAGGCAAAAAAAAACCTAAGTGCACCGCTTGCGCGGAACACTTAGGTTTTGCCTGTTAGCCAGTAACAATCCTGAGTTGTAAACAGAAGGGACTGTATCATCCTTCCACCGTGTTGCAAACATTCAGTATGCGCTACGGTATAAATATGTGAACAATGTATCACTTGCGTGATTGTAACTCACTTTCGAAGTCATTACGCGGCACCGTGCCTTTTTATACCCTCTCAGGCATATTTAAAAAATATTTCTCCACTAAATTTAAAGGGCTGAATGATGAAACAGAAACTTCCTTTTAATCAACTCTATTGCCTTTTTAATCAGAAAGCTGTCTTAATTGCCCCCGGATTTCATGGCGAAAATTAAGTCCGGAGACTAAGGCTGCCAGTTACTTTTTCCCAGGGAAAGCGTAATACGTTTTCTCTGCTTCTGACAGAGGGATGTCGCCCAGCCGTCCCAGCAATTGCCGATTGTTGTTCCAGTCCACCCAGGTCAGAATTGGCAACTACACTTTTGAGTTACTTTTCCAGTTCTGTCGATGTATCACCTCCGCTTTCTACTGTCCCGCGTTGTGTAAGCCCCGGGTTGATACGGTTTACTGCCATATATCCGGCGTCGTTAGTGGGGCTGATGACCCGCGCCATGATGTCATCCGCACCCTGTTTCCTTATCACTACACAGGTATGTTACTGCCTCAGCACACTTAAGGCTGTTGTAGGGTGAGCTTACCGTTCTCTCATCAGAACCTGTAAACTCAGGAGGAACGCTGTTCCTCAGGCACAGCGATGGTTAGCCCCAAAATAAAGCCCTTCCGATACAAAGAGTTGTTTATTCGGCCAGTAATCGCCAGACGATACGTATTAGTATATTGACCAGCACAATTGTGGCTTTCATTTAGCCTCTTCACTCGGTAAGGCGTTTCAGCCATATACCTAGCCCAGTGCATAACAGAACGGGCACTATGAATGATTAGAGTTCTGAGGCCACGATTCCTGCTTTTAGTCATGGATGACAGGATGTTTTTTCTGCCTAAACTATGCTGTCAGGGAACCAGACCACACGAAGCAGATAATTGTCGACCATTAGTAAAATGCCCCGCATTCACTTCACTAAGAAAAGCTGTCGCACCAACAGCCCCTGCAAATTTGGCGCGAAAATCATCGTGATGTGGCTGGCCAAATATGACTGATGGGGATTTGGGCTTAACTGGGGGTGACTGAGCGATCGTCTGGCGGATCTTGGACGCATGCTGATACTGCTCGATGGAAAATCCATTCCCGACAACCGCACCGACGTTACCCATCGTCTCGGAAACCATATCCATGAGAACAGGCACATTAATCGTTACATGGATGAGATGTTTGCAATCAGGTATTTTCAGAAGGGTTCATACACACATAATTATCAATTAATTAAAAATTAAATCCGAAGTTTGCAGAAGACTATGACTATTCTTCCCCCTTCCCGTACACTCTTTCGTTCAACCCGAACATACTGACTCTGTATCCATTTCAGGCGGCTTAAATGAAACAAATCACCTTTAGCGATTTGAAGCAACAAAGTGAAGAAGCGGCAAACTCTCCGCGCTTACGTGCTCATCGTAATTTTCACCCGGAACTGAGCGACGCCGTTCAGCGTCTGGCCATTGCGATGGAGCCAGGTACCTATATCCGTCCCCATCGTCACCCGCATACCTTTGAACTGTTGCTTCCCCTCAGCGGGCGCTTTGTGGTACTGAATTTTGACGACAACGGTATCGTCACCCGCCGCACCGTACTGGGTGAAGAGTGTATGGCACTGGAGATGGATGCGGGAACCTGGCACGCCGTGCTGTCGCTGGATCACGGTGGCGTTATCTTTGAAGTCAAACACGGTGGCTATCAACCCGTTGCTGAACAGGATTTCGCGGCCTGGGCTCCCGCCGAAGGTGAAGCCGGAACAGCCGAACTGATGGCGTGGTACAAGCAGGTACAACCCGGAGATGCGGCTTTTAACGCGTAATACATCACTCTAATGAATACATGGATAGGTACCATCGGGTATCTGTCCATGATTAAAAAACAAACAAATCAATCACCTTTCACACTGCCGCTTTTTTAATCAAAAACGAGTAATAGCACATATCGTATAACGGTGCTACATTACGCCGCCCACCCAACGTCAGCAGTGGCCAGGCAACGCCGTAAAGTTCGGTAAAGCCTGCAACCATCACCTTGAACAACGGTCTTATCGGCACGTCGTATCGCGAATTCTGCGCTACCTTTACAGGCTTTACATAGGTTCCACTATCTTGTCTCAATCCAAATTTGAACGTGCGTTTTTACACCCGCGTTACTGGTTTACATGGTTTGGTCTTGGCGTTCTTTGGTTGTTGGTGCAACTGCCCTACCCTGTGCTGCGTCTGTTGGGTTCAAAACTGGGCAGTGCATCTCGCTATTTCCTCAAACGTCGTGAATCTATTGCGCGCAAAAACATTGAACTTTGCTTCCCGCAGTACAATGCCGAAGAGCGTGAAAAACTCATTTCTGAAAACTTCAAATCAATCGGGATGGCGCTGCTTGAAACCGGGATGGCCTGGTTCTGGCCCGATGAGCGTGTCCGCAAATGGTTTGATGTGGAAGGCCTGGATAACCTGAAACGCGCGCAGATGCAAAACCGTGGCGTGATGGTTGTTGGCGTTCACTTTATGTCGCTGGAGCTGGGTGGCCGCGTGATGGGGCTGTGTCAGCCGATGATGGCAACCTATCGCCCGCACAACAACCCGCTGATGGAGTGGGTGCAAACGCGCGGTCGCATGCGTTCCAACAAGGCAATGATCAGCCGCAATAACCTGCGCGGGATGGTCGGTGCCCTGAAGAAAGGCGAAGCCGTCTGGTTTGCCCCGGACCAGGATTATGGACGTAAAGGCAGCAGCTTTGCCCCCTTCTTTGCGGTTAAAGATGTCGCCACGACCAACGGTACCTTTGTGATTTCGCGTCTGTCGGGTTCCGCCATGTTGACCGTGACAATGGTGAGAAAAGCGGATAAGTCAGGTTATCGTCTGCACATTTCGCCTGAAATGGCTAACTACCCGGAAAAGGAATGTGAGGCCGCAGCGTTTATCAACAAAGTGATTGAAAAAGAGATTATGCGCGCGCCTGAGCAGTATCTGTGGATGCACCGCCGCTTTAAAACGCGTCCGCTTGGCGAATCCTCACTCTATATTTAAGCCCGTTCAGAAGGTTAGTTTCGCCAGGAAACTAACCTTTTCAATCACCTGTAATTGCCCTGAGTAACTGTTTTTTCTTTACGTCGCTCAACACCTATTTATTGCGTACTGAAATCAAACTGTCGCCGTTCCACGACAGTCGTAAGTAACGGAAATTATTTAAAAAAATCCCGCTTGTCACCCCTCATATTTAAGCGTACATTAGCGCCGTCTGGCAGCGGGAAGCGCAGAATTCTGAGCTGGAGTTAGCGGCATTGTAAGCGCCCAATTTCAGCTCTCTATCATCAGGTGGACTCTGTTTTTCAATGCGTACCATAAGATACGCGGAGCGATGAAACGTGAAATATTTCTTTATGGGCATTTCGGTGATTGTTTTAGTGTGGGCCGGAACCTTTGCCCTGATGATCTAGCAAAGCAAACACAGTTAAAAAAACAGGAGCCGTTGGCTCCTGTTTTTTTATGTCGTTACAACTCGGGATGTTCAGCGACGCTCTTTGATGAGAGAAGCCCGTCGGCCCGGAACATACTCTTGATGCCCCTCACCGCCTGACGAATACGGTCGCTGTTTTCAATCAGTGCAAATCGCACATGGGTGTCGCCATAATCACCAAAGCCAATACCCGGAGAGACGCACACCTTCGCATCCTGTAGCAGCTTCTTGGCAAACTCCAGCGACCCCATTGCTGCATACGGCTCAGGGATTTTTGCCCAGACGTACATGGACGCTTTCGGCATTTCCACCATCCAGCCAGCTTCATGCAAACCTTTTACCAGCACATCGCGACGGCGTTTATACTGGGCAGCAATCTCATGGACACACTGCTGATCGCCCTCCAGGGCGGCAATGGCAGCCACCTGAAGCGGTGTAAAGGTGCCATAGTCGTGGTAACTCTTAATCCGTGCCAGTGCATTGACCAGCGTCTTGTTACCCACCATAAAGCCAATGCGCCAGCCCGCCATATTGTAACTTTTCGACAGGGTGAAGAACTCCACCGCCACATCACGTGCGCCCGGAACCTGCATAATCGAAGGCGCTTTCCAGCCGTCATATACAATATCGGCATAGGCTAAATCATGAACCACCAGCACGTCATAACGTTTAGCCAGCGCGACGACCTTCTCGAAGAAATCCAGCTCGACGCACTGTGCCGTTGGGTTCGACGGAAAACCGAGGATCATCATCTTTGGTTTCGGATAACTTTCACGGATAGCACGTTCCAGCTCGTTAAAGAAATCGACCCCTTCGACCAGCGGCACAGAACGAACCTGCGCCCCGGCAATCACCGCACCGTAGATGTGGATTGGATAGCTTGGGTTCGGCACCAGAACGGTATCGCCATGATCCAGCGTCGCCAGCATCAGGTGTGCCAGCCCCTCTTTCGAACCGATGGTAACAATGGCTTCGCTTTCAGGATCAATATCCACCTGATAGCGATCCTGGTACCAGCGGGAGATAGCACGACGTAATCGGGGAATGCCGCGAGACGTTGAGTAGCCATGCGTATCGGGACGCTGGGCAACCGTACATAATTTCTCAACAATATGTGGTGGCGTAGGGCCGTCGGGGTTACCCATGCTGAAATCAATAATGTCTTCGCCGCGCCGACGCGCAGCCATTTTCAGTTCAGCAGTGATATTGAAAACATAAGGGGGGAGACGATCGATACGCGTGAAACGGCGTTCAGGACTGAATTCAGCCATAGATTCCTCAGATTAACGTTAGCGCCCGGACCGTCCGAGCGACGCTGCCACCGATGTGGCATGCTTAGAAAATAACCTGAAAAAAAACGTGCTGTCGAGAGGGAAATTAAAAAAAAGAGATCGCGTTAAAACAGGAACCCTGCTGCGCCTAAATGCGGAAGCTGTTCCTCTTAATGTGTATTTTTAATACCTGTTATTTAACATGATGATATCAAAACCGTTACCTCAGCCTTCGCCACCAATAAAAAATCCGGCGTCTTCAGGCTCCCATAAACTATCCCCTTTGAAAGTCATGGTTTTTCCCCATTTGATAAACCAGGTGAATAGCTGGTCAATACGCGCCAGGTTTTTTATCATGGTCCTTTCCCGTTTTTGCTGGTTCTCTCGTGCACGAAATATTCGATATGCTCCTCGCGGTTTTTGACCGTGCGGCATTAATGCTGATTTGCCTGTTCTTCCTCATTCGCATTCGCCTGTTCCGCGAGCTATTGCACAAGTCTGCACACTCGCCAAAAGAGCTGCTGGCCGTCACGGCCATCTTTTCGCTGTTTGCCCTGTTCAGTACCTGGTCTGGGGTTCCGGTAGAAGGCTCTCTGGTCAACGTACGTATTATCGCAGTGATGTCTGGCGGTATTTTATTCGGCCCGTGGGTGGGGGTGATTACGGGGATTATTGCCGGTACCCACCGTTACCTGATTGATATCGGCGGTGTGACGGCGATTCCGTGCTTTATTACCAGCATTATTGCCGGGGTGCTCTCTGGCTGGATTAGCCGCAAAGTGCCGAAAAAACAGCGCTGGCGCGCCGGGATCATCGCAGGTATGGCGTGTGAAACGCTGACCATGATCCTGGTGGTGGTCCTGGCACCCACCACGGCTCTGGGTCTGGATATTGTCTCGAAAATCGGCATTCCGATGATCCTCGGCAGCGTCTGCATCGGTTTTATTGTGTTACTGGTGCAAAGCGTCGAAGGGGAAAAAGAGGCCAGCGCTGCGCGTCAGGCCAAGCTGGCGCTCGATATCGCCAACAAAACGCTGCCGCTGTTCCGCCACGTTAACGCTGAATCCTTGCGCCAGGTCTGCGATATCATTCGCCGCGATATTCACGCCGATGCCGTCGCCATTACCAATATCGACCGCGTGCTGGCCTACGTAGGTGTAGGCGAACATAACTACCACGATAACGATGACACCATCAGCCCAACCACAAAGCAGGCGATCAATTACGGTAAAATCATCATTAAAAACAATGATGAAGCCTACAGAACACCAGAAATCCACTCCATGCTGGTGATCCCCCTGTGGGAGAAAGGGGTCGTGACGGGCACGCTGAAGATTTACTACTGCCATGCACACCAGATCACCTCCTCACTGCAGGAGATGGCCATCGGGTTGTCACAGATTATCTCCACCCAGCTGGAAGTGTCTCGCGCGGAGCAGCTGCGCGAGATGGCAAATAAGGCAGAGTTACGCGCGCTGCAAAGTAAAATAAATCCCCATTTTCTGTTCAACGCGCTGAATGCGATTTCCTCCTCCATTCGCCTCAATCCGGACACCGCGCGCCAGCTGATTTTTAACCTGTCGCGCTATCTGCGCTACAACATTGAGCTGAAAGATGACGAGCAGATCGACATCAAAAAAGAGTTTTATCAAATCAAAGACTACATTGCGATTGAGCAGGCTCGCTTCGGCGACAAGCTCACGGTCATTTATGATATTGATGAAGAGGTCAACTGCGTGATCCCAAACCTGCTGATTCAGCCGCTGGTTGAAAACGCGATTGTCCACGGTATTCAGCCGTGTAAAGGGAAAGGCGTGGTCACCATCAGCGTGACTGAGAGCGGCAACCGCGTGCGCATTGCGGTGCGCGATACCGGACACGGTATCGACCCGAAAGTGATTGAACGCGTTGAATCAAACGAGATGCCGGGTAATAAAATTGGGTTACTGAATGTGCATCACCGGGTCAAACTGCTGTATGGCGACGGACTGCATATTCGCCGTCTTGAGCCTGGCACCGAAATCGCTTTTTACGTTCCGAATGAACGCTCCCCCGTTCATGCACCGACATCACTGTTGCCATAGGCCGGAGTAACACATGAAAGTCATCATTGTGGAAGATGAGATTCTGGCTCAACAGGAGCTGAGCTGGCTTATCAAAACGCATAGCCAGATGGAGATTGTCGGCACCTTTGAAGATGGTCTGGACGTGCTGAAGTTTTTGCAGCACAACCGGGTCGACGCCATTTTTCTCGATATCAACATTCCGTCGCTGGACGGCGTGTTGCTGGCGCAAAACATCAACCAGTTTGCCAATAAACCGTTTATTGTCTTTGTTACCGCCTGGAAAGAGCACGCTGTAGAGGCTTTTGAACTGGAAGCGTTTGACTACATCCTCAAACCTTACCAGGAATCACGCATTATCAGCATGCTGCAAAAACTGGAAGCAGCATGGCAGCAGCAGGCCGCACCTGCAAGCACCAGCCCGGCGGTACGTGAGAATGACACCATTAATCTGGTCAAGGATGAACGTATCATCGTGACGCCCATCGACGATATCTACTATGCCGAAGCGCATGAAAAGATGACGTTTGTCTATACACGGCGTGAATCGTATGTGATGGCGATGAACATCACCGAGTTTTGCAGCAAACTGCCGACGGCGCACTTCTTCCGCTGTCATCGTTCGTTTTGCGTGAATTTAAATAAGATCCGCGAGATCGAGCCCTGGTTTAACAACACCTACATTTTGCGTCTGAAAGATCTCGATTTTCAGGTGCCGGTGAGCCGCAGCAAGGTGAAAGAATTCCGCCAGCTGATGCACCTGTAAGGGAAAGCCCCTCTCCCGCAGGAGAGGGTTACAGACGTCAGAGGATCTGACCCAGAACCTGACGCAAATGCGCGCCCGAGCCAAGCAGGCCAGGGTTATCATGCACAATCAGATACACAGGAATGTCCTGTACGTAACTTCTGAAGCGCCCCTTATCTTCGAACCCACCGCGGAACCCCGAGGCTTTAAAGAAGTCGAGGAAACGTGGCACGATCCCACCCGCGATATAGACGCCACCGAAGGTGCCAAGATTCAGCGCCAGGTTGCCACCAAAACGCCCCATAATGACGCAGAACAGCGACAATGCGCGACGGCAGTCGATGCAGCTGTCCGCCAGCGCACGCGAGGTCACGTCTTTCGGCTGCAGATTTTCCGGCAGACGACCGTCAGATTTCACAATTGCACGATACAGGTTCACCAGCCCCGGGCCAGAAAGCACGCGTTCAGCAGAAACGTGGCCGATCTCGGCACGCAGTTCTTCGAGGATGATGCCCTCTTCTTCACTGTTTGGTGCAAAATCCACGTGCCCCCCTTCACCCGGCAGGCTCACCCAGCGCTGATTAACGTGAACCAGGTGCGACACGCCCAGACCGGTACCCGCGCCGTAAACGGCAATCGGCTTACCTTCTACCGGTGCAGTGCCGCCAAACTGGATCAGGTGCTCTGGCTTCAGCATCGGAATTGCCATTGAAACTGCGGTAAAGTCATTGATGATTTCAAGATGCGCAAAGCCGAGGTTCTTCTGCATTTCGGCAATGGAGAATGCCCAGGTATGGTTAGTCATCGCCACCCAGTCACCGGTAATCGGGCAGGCAATGGCGATGCAGCCATCTTCAACACTTGTCTTATGCTCATCGAGATAAACGCGAACAACAGCTTCCAGGCTTGGGTAGTCCAGCCCTGAATAGGTTTTCGCCTGGGAAATTTCACCGCTATGTACATCGCATAATGCAAGGCGTGCGTTCGTGCCGCCTACATCACCTACCAAAGCATACTTTGTCATTCTTCTACTGCTCCGCTAAAGTCAGAATAAATCTTTGGGACACTGTAAATTCAAGGCGTGATAACAACAACGACCGGAAGGTGAATGCCCCAGGATTATCGATCTTCATCACAGAATCACTTTACCGTTTCAGCACCTTTTGCATTATTGCGCCAGGGCTGATTGTGCAAAGTAACGTTATACCGTTTTGTACAAGGAAATCATCATGCTCCACCCGCGAGCCAGAACCATGCTGTTATTGGCAATCCCGGCGTTAATTATTGGCGTTGCCTCAAGTATGGTGCTCATCGTCGTGATGAAAGTCGCGTCGGTGCTGCAAACGATGTTATGGACTTCACTCCCCGCAAAACTCGGTATCAGCTTTGATTCTCCGGCATGGATCATTTTGATGCTGACGTTAACCGGTATTGCCGTGGGTCTGGTCATTCGTTTTAGCCCGGGACACGCCGGGCCAGATCCAGCGCAGGAACCCCTGATCGGTGCTCCGGTCACCCCTTCGGCCCTGCCGGGGTTGATTATCGCCCTGATTTTAGGTCTGGCGGGCGGCGTCAGTCTGGGGCCAGAACATCCGATCATGGCGGTCAACATTGGCCTGGCGGTTTTTCTTGGTTCACGCATTTTCCCCCGCGTCGGCGCACTGGACTGGACGATCCTGGCCTCAGCCGGCACCATTGGTGCGCTGTTCGGAACGCCCGTCGCTGCCGCGCTGATTTTCTCTCAGACGCTCAGCGGCAATAGCGACGTACCGCTCTGGGACAGACTCTTTGCTCCACTGATGGCAGCCGCTGCCGGGGCTCTCACCACCAGCCTGTTTTTCCATCCCCATTTTTCACTCTCTTTACCCCATTACGGCCAGATGCAGATAGCCGATATTTTCAGCGGTGCGATTGTGGTGGCTATCGCCATTGCACTGGGCATGGTCGCGGTATGGTGCCTTCCACGCCTGCACCGGCTGATTCACAGACTCAAACATCCGGTACTGATTCTGGGTGCCGGAGGTCTGATGTTGGGGATTTTAGGGGCTATCGGCGGAACAGTGACGCTATTTAAGGGCCTCGATGAAATGCAACAGCTGGCATTCAGCCAGGTATTTAACGTGTCAGATTATCTGCTGTTTGCACTGATAAAACTGGCAGCACTGGTGGTGGCAGCGGCATGTGGTTTTCGCGGCGGGCGTATTTTCCCGGCGGTCTTTGTCGGCGTAGCGCTGGGTTTGATGTTGCATGAACATGTGGAGGCTGTTCCGGCGGCGATTACCGTTTCATGCTCCATTCTGGGGTTGGTTCTGGTGGTCACTCGCGATGCGTGGCTGAGCCTGTTTATGGCCGCCGTAGTGGTACCTGATTCCACGCTGTTCCCCCTGCTCTGTATCGTGATGTTGCCCGCCTGGCTCCTGCTGGCGGGCAAACCGATGATGATGGCCTGGAGAAACGACAAATAATCAGGCGCGGTTGCGCGCCTCCAGCGCTTTGGTAATGGCTCCCAGCAGCGGTGGAATATCCGCTTTTGGCAGCATGACCTCAATCAGCGAGAGTCGCTCGTGGTGCGCCACTTTTTCGAGGACGTTCGCCAGTTGTTCCGCTTCACTGACCCGCCAGCACTCAGCCTGAGGATCCAGACTGAGTGCCTGTGGAATTTGTGTCCAGTTCCACAACGCAATGTCGTTATACCGTTGCTCTGGCCCGTGGATCGCCCTTTCAACCGTGTACCCTTCATTATTAAGCACCAGAATAATGGGATGCTGTTTATCACGCAGCATTGAGCCAAGCTCCTGAATGGTCAGCTGCGCCGCACCATCTCCGGTGAGCACAATGACGCGCCGGTTCGGACACGCCGTCTGCGCACCAAAGGCCGCCGCCAGCGTGTAACCAATCGACCCCCAGAGAGGCTGGACGATAAAATTCACATCGGCAGGCAAGCGCAATACAAACGCCCCGAAGGCAGAGGTTCCCTGGTCGGCAAGGATAATGTCACCGGGACGAATAAAGGTTTGCAGCGTGTTCCAGAAGTTTTCCTGTGTGAGCGAACCATCCGGCTGCGGGAAGGAAAAACCGCTGTGAGAAGATGGTACAGGGTGATTGTGTACGTGCTGTTTGCAGAGCTCCACCAGCGTCTCAATCGCCTGCAGCATGGGGATGCCGGTAAACCAGACATCACCGACGCGCGAAGCATGAGGCTGCACTTCTATCGTTTGCGCCGTGGCAAGCTGATGGGTAAAACCGGCCGTCAGTGTATCGGTAAAGCGGGTACCGATACATAGCACGGTGTCAGCGCCTTCAATTGCCTCTTTTACCGTCCCCGTACTCGCTGAGCCACTGTATGTCCCGTAAAAACCGGTCTGCCGCTCGTCGAATATCCCTTTCCCCATCAGCATAGTCGCATGCGCCATAGGCACCTCCTTCACCCATTTCTGCAGCGCATGCTTCAGACCATAACGCAGCACAAGGAAGTCGGCTAACAGCGCAGTACGTTTGCTCATAGCCAGTTTGTTTCCGGCAGCATCGCGAAATGCTTTCAGACAGGCATTATCGGCATGAACAGGCTTCACTGTGAGAGCGCTTACAGGCGGTGTGGCGGCTTTTTTTGCCACGTCGGCAGGTAACATCAGGTAGCCAGGGCGACGTTCCCGCAGCATGGTCGTGAGCACCCGGTCGATTTCATAACAGGCATTTTGTTCGGTAAGAACCGCCTGCGCGACAGTGATAGGCTCGCTCATATGATAAAAGTGGCGGAACTCACCATCACCTAACGTATGGTGCAATAACTCCCCTCTTTGCTGTGACGCCATACCCGGCGCACCGACAATGTGTAACACCGGAACATATTCGGCAAAGCTGCCTGCGATGCCATTCATGGCACTTAATTCTCCGACACCGAACGTCGTCAGCAGCGCGGAAAAGCCTTTACATCGGGCATAGCCGTCGGCAGCGTATGCTGCGTTCAGCTCATTTGCACAGCCCACCCAACAGATATCCGGGCTGGCTATCACGTGGTCGAGAAACTGCAGGTTATAGTCGCCCGGCACGCCAAACAGATGATCGGCACCACAATCTGTAAGACGGTCCAGCAGGTAATCGGCGACGCAGTATGGGGTACGCATGACAGGTATCCTTCTTATGTTGACCTCACTTTGAGTATTAAAGAAGCGTGATGACTGTCCAGAAATGGCAATAAGAAGGGGATGGAAAGAATGCTTTACAAAAAAGGCTGCGCTATTCTCTTTTTCTTCACGTTAGTGTAAACGCATACACTCTTTTTTCTTTTCATTGCCAGAGGTCACGAGAATGGGTTATCAGCCGGACAAAAATCGTTATCAGACAATGCAGTATCGCCGCTGCGGGCGCAGCGGACTCACGTTACCCGCCATCTCGCTTGGACTTTGGCATAATTTCGGCGACACCACGCTCATCGAAAACAGCCGTCAACTTTTACAGCGCGCCTTCGATCTTGGCATCACCCATTTTGATCTCGCCAACAACTATGGCCCACCTCCGGGTTCAGCCGAACGTAATTTTGGCCGTATTTTACAGGAAGATTTCCTGCCCTGGCGCGACGAGTTGATTGTGTCGACAAAAGCGGGTTATACCATGTGGGATGGTCCTTACGGTGACTGGGGCTCGCGCAAGTATTTGATCTCCAGCCTGGATCAGAGCCTGAAGCGCATGGGGCTGGAGTATGTCGATATCTTCTATCATCACCGTCCCGACCCGGAAACGCCGCTGCAGGAGACAATGAAAGCGCTCGATCATCTGGTGCGTCAGGGCAAAGCCCTGTATGTCGGTTTGTCCAACTATCCTGCGGATCTGGCCCGGCAGGCCATTGAGATTCTGGAGGATCTCGGTACCCCATGTCTTATCCACCAGCCGAAATATTCCATGTTTGAACGTGCGCCAGAAGACGGTTTACTGAGCGTATTACAGGAAAAAGGTGTCGGCTGTATTCCCTTCTCACCACTGGCAGGTGGTCAGTTGACCAATCGCTATCTGAATGGCATTCCAGCAGACTCACGTGCAGCCAGCGGTAGCAAGTTCCTGAATCCTGAACAGATCACCGAAGAGAAGCTGGAAAAGGTTCGTAAGCTGAACACGCTGGCTGAAAGCCGCGGTCAAAAGCTATCGCAGATGGCGCTGGCCTGGGTATTACGCCATGACGCCGTGACCTCCGTGCTAATTGGTGCCAGTAAAACGGCGCAGATTGATGACGCCGTTGGCATGCTGGAAAATCGCCACTTTTCAGCAGATGAACTCGCCGCCATTGAAGTAATTCTGAACAGCTCAAAATAAAACCACTTTTAGCAAAAAGTGCTCTCATTCATGAATTAGGAATTGAGGTGATGAAACGAGGCTTTACCAACTCGTAAAATTACGTTAACAGGCCGCACAGCGGCCCCGATCGTGAAGGAGAAAAGTATGTTCAGGTCACTGATTCTTGCAGCGGTGTTACTGGCTTCAGCCCCGCTGGTCGCCAATGCCGGCGAAATCACCCTGTTGCCATCAATTAAATTACAAATTGGCGATCGTGACGACTACGGCAGATACTGGGACGGTGGCTACTGGCGCGACCGTGACTACTGGCACCGTCATTATGAATGGCGTGATGACCGCTGGTGGAAACATGATAACGGTCGCCATCGCGGCTGGTATAAAAACAACGCGTATGAGCGTGGTTACCGTGAAGGCTGGGACGATCGTAGTGACCGTCGTGGCGACTGGGGTGGCGGCAGAGGTCACGGACACGGTCATCACCACTAACAGCAAAAAGGAGCCTTTCGGCTCCTTTTTCTTTTTAGAGTCCTAACGCTGTACCAACCAACAACCACATGTTCAGCGCCACCACCACCACCACGATAGCCCACCCGGCTCTTTTCACCAGTGTCGTGTTAACCAGATCGCCCATCAGAGATTTGTCGCTGGTAAACATCAGCAGCGGTACCAGCGCCAGTGCAATACCAAAACTCAGCAGCACCTGGCTCATCACCAGTATCCGGGTCGGATCAAGTCCCATCAGAATCACGATGAATGAGGGCAGCATGGTGACGGAGCGACGTATCCACAGTGGAATATGGAAACGCACGAAACCCTGCATGACAACCTGCCCTGCCAGCGTCCCCACGACCGTGGAAGAGAGGCCAGCCGCCACCAGGCTCAGGCCAAATATCGTCGCGGCAGCATGGCTCAGTAACGGCTCCAGCGTCAGGTAGGCCTGATCGAGATCGGCAATACCCGTGTGTCCGTTAAAGTGGAAAGCGGCGGCAGCGGTTGCCATCATCGCCAGGTTTACAAAACCGGCAATGGTCATGGCAATAGCCACATCCCATTTAGTTGCCGAGTAACGTTGTTGACGCGTCCCACCGTGCAGATGCTGCGTGAGGGAAGAGTGAAGGTAAATAACATGCGGCATGATGGTCGCCCCCAGCACCCCGGCGGCCAGGAACACGGCTTCAGAGGTTGGCAGGCTCGGGATCACCATCCCTTTACTGAGCTGCGCCAGGTCTGGCTGCGAGAAAATCAGCTCGACGATATACGCCGCAGCAACAAACAACAGCAGTCCGCCGATAACTTTTTCCAGCGGTTTTTGCCCCCGACGCTGTAGCATCAGAATAAGGAAGGTGGCGATCCCGGTCAGCACGGCCCCTTGCAACAGCGACACCCCGAGGATCAGCTTAAAACCGATAGCCGCCCCGATAAATTCAGCGAGGTCAGTTGCCATTGCGATGATTTCGGCCTGGATCCAGTACAGCCATACTGCCGGACGAGGATAATGGTCACGGATTTGCTCCGCCAGGTTTTTCCCCGTGGCAATCCCCAGCTTTGCCGAGAGCATCTGAATCAGCATTGCCATCAGGTTAGCCCAGACAACCACCCACAGCAGCTTATAGCCGAAGCTGGCCCCGGCCTGAATGTTGGTCGCAAAATTACCCGGATCGATGTAACCAATAGCAGCAATGAACGCGGGTCCCATTAATGCGAACCGCAACTTGCGCGTTGCTCTGCCACTGCTACCCTCTACGCGACTGTTTGTCATTTCTGCCTCTGGAAATATAGCCTTTGCTATGTTTAATGCTATCAAAATGAGAATGATTATCAAGATCATTTGGAAAGTTTATAGTGATTTCTCTGATAGCATTGAACGATAGATGGGGCAGGTACGCTGGAGCGATCGTACAGAAAATGAAATCGCACAGTCTTTGGTGAAGACTAGCACACAAACTTAACTTTTCACTCATTTACCTAACATAACAAAAATGTCTTGTTGATCACTATTTTTGAGACTCATCACAGGATGTGACTATAGTGTGGCTTTGATCTCGTTTTCTTTACGCTTGTTACATAGAATGTGCATGAAAATTAAACCTGCCTCATATTTGGAGCAAATATGGACCGCGTCCTTCATTTTGTACTGGCACTTGTTGTCGTTACTGCGCTTGCGTTACTGGTCAGTCATGACCGGAAAAAAATCCGCATCCGCTTTGTTGTTCAGCTTCTCGTTATTGAAGTTTTACTCGCGTGGTTCTTCCTGAACTCCAACGTGGGGCTCGGCTTCGTGAAAGGCTTCTCCGAAATGTTCGAAAAACTGCTCGGATTCGCCAACGAAGGGACTAACTTTGTCTTCGGTAAAATGAATGACGATGGCCTGGCATTCTTCTTCCTGAAAGTGCTGTGCCCTATCGTTTTCATCTCCGCGCTTATCGGTATCCTGCAACACATCCGCGTGCTGCCTGTCGTTATTCGCGCCATTGGTACCGTGCTGTCCAAAGTCAACGGTATGGGTAAACTGGAATCGTTCAACGCCGTAAGCTCACTGATCCTGGGTCAGTCTGAGAACTTCATCGCGTATAAAGACATTCTCGGTAAAATGTCCCGTAACCGTATGTACACGATGGCAGCAACAGCAATGTCCACCGTTTCCATGTCTATCGTGGGTGCGTACATGACGATGCTGGAACCGAAATACGTGGTTGCCGCGCTGGTTCTGAACATGTTCAGCACCTTTATTGTGTTGTCTCTGATCAACCCATACCGTGTTGAAGAAGGCGAAGAGAACCTGCAGATGGCAAATCTGCACGAAGGTCAGAGCTTCTTCGAAATGCTGGGTGAGTATATTCTGGCTGGTTTCAAAGTGGCGATTATCGTTGCTGCAATGCTGATCGGCTTTATTGCCCTGATTTCTGCCCTGAACGCCCTGTTCGCGGCGGTTCTGGGTATCTCCTTCCAGGGCATTCTGGGCTATATCTTCTACCCTGTTGCATGGGTAATGGGTGTTCCGGCTCACGAAGCGCTGCAGGTGGGCAGTATCATGGCAACCAAACTGGTTTCTAACGAATTCGTGGCCATGATGGATCTGCAGAAAATTGCCAGCACGCTCTCTCCACGCGCGGAAGGCATCATCTCCGTATTCCTGGTTTCCTTCGCGAACTTCTCGTCCATCGGTATTATCGCCGGTGCGATTAAAGGTCTGAACGAAGAACAGGGTAACGTTGTTTCTCGCTTCGGCCTGAAGCTGGTTTACGGCTCTACCCTGGTGAGCGTACTGTCTGCCTCTATCGCAGCACTGGTACTGTAATCAGAACAACTGACAAAAACCGGGAGCCAATGCTCCTGGTTTTTTTATGCCCGTAATTCGCTAAGCGACGTGGGCTTGCCTATCAGGTAGCCCTGCAGATAGTCCACACCAAAGCGTAGCAACATCTCCCGCTGCGCTGGTGTTTCCACATATTCGGCAACCACACAGAGCGCTTTCGTTTTCGCCAGATTGCAAATTGACTGCACGATCATGGCATCCATGCTATCGGTGCAAATATCGTTCACAAAGCAGCCGTCAATCTTAATGATGTCTGCCTGCAGACGCTTGAGGCGCTCGTAGTTGGCATACCCGGTACCGAAATCATCAATCGCAATACGGAAACCGTAATCCCGAAGTTGCTGGATATTTTTGATGCTGCTTCCTGAATTGGAAAATGCCTGCTCTTCGGTGATCTCAATAACGACAGCCTGAGGGGCAACAGCATAGCGTTCAAAGAGCGCGATTATCTCGCTGGCCACCTCTTTTTGCATCAGCGTCAGCGGCATCAGGTTGACAGAAAAACGGGTACCCGCATGCGTCGCAGGGTGTTCGTGAAGCCACACCAGTAATTTCTCCACGACGCTCAGATCGAACTGGTGGCTGAGGTTAAACTGAGCAATCAACGGGATAAAGCGATCGGGTGACAGAATCTCTCCCTCACTTTCCATACGCGTCAGAATTTCATAGTACCCGTTGCCATCGGCGTTTTGGATCGGTTGTGCATATAAGTGAAATTTGCCTGCCTCCAGAGCATGCTTAACCCGCCCTAACATCAGAACCCGTTCCGTCGTTTGTCCCGAGGCAGCTTCAAGGCTATTTGTCAGTGCCAGAACGTTATGCGCACCGCATGATTGCTCGGCCAGCCAGCTCAGTTGCCCCAGCGTATGATGCAACGTTTCACCATTCTCCACCTTGCCCCAGGAGGCACCAAACTCAATATCCAGCCCGGTATTGTTCCAGAAAATCTTGCGGCTGTTCAGTTGGTCGACCATATGTTGCAGGCGTTCAGCGGTTTCTGGCCCCAGCAATACCAGCACCAGCTCGCTTCCTGGCAGCTGAAAGAGCTTCTCATCTTTCTGCAATAATGGCTGCAGAGATGTCGTAATCATCCGTTTGCAGTGGACCCGCATGAGAATGCCATAGTGACGGCTCAAAAACTCCAGGTTGTCCATCCGCAGACAGCACACTTTAGCGTCAGGATGAACGAACAGGTAGTCTTCAAGCGCACGAATATTGGGTAACCCCGTCAATGGATCGGTTAACGCCCTCTCCTGCCAGCCCTGCTTCAGCCATTCGCTTCTGCGGTAGATCCGCGACATGTAGAGCAAACAGATAGCAAAAGAGATCAGTACCGACAGGATAAAGGAGAGCGAGTGTCCTGATTCGACACCATTAAGAAAGTTATAGTTATAGGTTAATAACAGGAATGCAGATGCAGCCCAGAGCAAAGAGATAAGAGCATAGCTCAGACGACTGATCCCCAGGGTAAACAGGATAAAAATCACCGGCATAAGATAACCGGCAATAATGGCTGATTGCAGAGGCATGCACAGAATTGCAATCACAGCAATCAGAACCATCAACCAGGTAAAGATATAAACAGGCTGTTTAGTAAAGAATATGGGTTTAACACTCCCCCGCCAGAATATTCTGGCATAACCGGGGTTAAGTGCCATTCTTAATGGATAATAGAACATCATGGTAAATATCAATACGGCACAAATCAAGCTTTGAATATCAACCACATTGTAAATTGCTGTTCCTTCACCGAAGAAGGTCGAGATAGTCAGTGGAAAATCAAATAAATATCCTGCCAGATACATCGACAGTTTGATTCCTGCAGGCAACATAAAGCCAAGCCAGAAAATACGAATACCGATGAACTTATTGGGCAAACCATAACGCCAGCGCTTCCCCAGGATCAGGCGAATCACACCGCAGACGGCAAACGCAGGAAAGGTCTGACAAAACAACAACACCGCGTGCTGCAGTACCGTTAAATGAAAACTATAAACATTGGTAACGATAAAACTTAACAGAACGGGAATAATTGCCCGACGGCCAAACAATAAAATAACAGCCAGCATGACACTTAACGGTAACCACGCTAAATATACATCATGCCCATTAACAATAGCATGCGGAGAGATATAACGGGAAAATGGCACCGCAACCAGGCATAGCGCCAGGGCAATTATAAATATGTTTATATTATTGTAAGCTTTTCTATTCATTAAGTTAGATAATCTATTTATCCATCAGCACTATTTGACCCAGCGGATAATATGATTATTAATTGAGCGAATCAAGTTCAAGTCCATTTATAGACCCGTTTATTGATGTAGATTGTGGTGAGGTATAGAAACATCCCCTTTCAGGCAACAAAAGTGAAAGGGGATTTTACAAAGGCATAAAAAAACCCCCGTCTTTCGACGAGGGTCTGAATTTTGGTGGAGCTAAGCGGGATCGAACCGCTGACCTCTTGCATGCCATGCAAGCGCTCTCCCAGCTGAGCTATAGCCCCACATGTGACTTTACATACCGCACTCTGTTGGGTTCAGAGTTTGGTGGAGCTAAGCGGGATCGAACCGCTGACCTCTTGCATGCCATGCAAGCGCTCTCCCAGCTGAGCTATAGCCCCACATGTGACTTTACATACCGCACTCTGTTGGGTTCAGAGTTTGGTGGAGCTAAGCGGGATCGAACCGCTGACCTCTTGCATGCCATGCAAGCGCTCTCCCAGCTGAGCTATAGCCCCATCGTAAAGCTGTCATGTTGACGGGCGGCATAATATGAATTCCATTGCTGAGTGTCAACGTCAAAATCCATTACAACCTTTCAATCGCTGAAAAATCATGCAAATAAATCACTTTGCGAGCCTGCTCGCAGTCAGGAGTTAAACCTGTCACATTTTCACGTAAAACGGTGCTATAAAATGAACCACTAATTAACCCCACTAATACTCAGGAAATTGCATGATCAAGGAACGAATGACGCCAGAAGAGTTAGCCCTGCTCACTGGCTATAGCCGCCAGACCATCAATAAATGGGTACGTAAAGAGGGTTGGATTACATCGCCAAAACCAGGAGTACAGGGTGGGAAAGCCCGTCTGGTGCATGTGAATGAAAAAGTGCGTGATTTTATTCGCAGCGCACGCCGGGTATCCGAAATGCCTGACATGCCGGAAAACGCGTACCATGAAGGTTCACTCCACACTTTACTTCTGACACTGGCAAATGAAATGACGCCGGATGAGCAAAAGCAGATGACATCGCTGTTACTGCGGGAAGGGATTACCGGATTGTTGCAACGTTTAGGGATTCGCGACCAGAACTGATATGAAAAAATTACGCAATAAAATGACCACGGAAGAGCTGGCGGACACTCTGGGTGTAGCCAGACAAACGGTTAACCGCTGGATACGCCAGAAAGGGTGGAAAACCGAAGGGATTAATGGCGTGAAAGGTGGGCGGGCACGGCTGATTCATATTGATGCACGAGTGAAGGAGCACATTATCAGTCTCCCGGCCATTCGTAGCCGTCAGGCGATCTACCAACTGGCAGAAGCCCCGTCTCTGTACGGTGAATCAGCACCATCAACGTTGCTCCCTCAAATAATTGACTCGCTGGAAAACATGACCCAGACCGAACAGGAACGTCTTCACGTATTGCTAAAGCGCGAAGGTATACAAGGGTTTCTTGCTCGTCTCGGCATTGCTGAATTACACGCATAAAAAAACGGCAGGTCACCCTGCCGTTTTTCATTTTCATCTGTCAGACTGAGTTATTGCTGGCTTTCGCGCTCAGCAATAAAGCCCAGCGCCTTGTTGATACGCGCCACGCTGCGTGACTTTCCAATCGCATGAACGGTCACGTCCAGAGCCGGAGACTGGCCTGCACCGGTAACGGCGACGCGCAGTGGCATACCGACTTTACCCATACCCACTTCCAGCTCATCCGCTGTTGCCTGAATGGCGTGATGTACATTCTCAGCCGTCCATTCAGTAATGGCAGCCAGTTTGTCGCGTACCACTTCCAGCGGCTGACGTGCAACCGGGCGCAGGTGTTTCTTCGCCGCGTCAGCGTCAAACTCGTCGAACTCTTCATAGAAGTAGCGGCAGCTTTCAGCGATCTCTTTCAGAGTCTTGCAACGCTCACCGAGCAGTTTCACCAGATCTGCCAGCTCAGGGCCGGTACGGGTATCAATGTTGGCCTGCTCAATGTGCCACTGCAGATAGGTCGCAACATACTCTGGCGGCATGGTATTGATGTAGTGATGGTTCAGCCACTGCAATTTTTCGGTATTGAACGCACTGGCAGACTTACTAACCGAGCTCAGTGAGAACAGTTCGATCATCTCTTCGCGGCTGAAGATTTCCTGGTCACCATGGGCCCAGCCCAGACGCACCAGATAATTCAACAGCGCTTCCGGCAGATAGCCGTCGTCGCGGTACTGCATAACGCTCACTGCGCCATGACGTTTAGACAGTTTTTTACCGTCATCACCGTTGATCATGGATACGTGCGCATACACCGGCACTGGCGCATTCAGCGCTTTCAGAATGTTGATCTGGCGCGGCGTGTTGTTGATATGGTCTTCGCCACGAACAACGTGGGTGATTTCCATGTCCCAGTCATCGACTACAACGCAGAAGTTATAGGTTGGGGAACCGTCGGTGCGGCGGATGATCAGATCGTCCAGCTCCTGGTTGCTGAATTCGATCGGGCCACGGATCTGGTCGTCAAAGATAACGGAGCCGCCCTGCGGGTTAGCAAAACGCACTACACAAGGCTCATCAGCAGCATGCTCACTGTGATCGTGGCGGCAGCGGCCGTCATAACGCGGCTTTTCGCCGTTTGCCATCTGCTCTTCACGCAGCGCGTCCAGACGCTCTTTAGAGCAGTAGCACTTATAAGCAGTACCCGCGACCAGCATCTCATCGATTACAGCGTTATAGCGGTCAAAACGTTTGGTCTGGAAATACGGGCCTTCATCCCACTCCAGATTCAGCCAGTTCATACCATCCATAATGGCTTCAATTGCTTCCGGCGTGGAGCGCTCGAGATCGGTGTCCTCAATACGCAGCACAAACTCACCTTTGTTGTGGCGTGCAAAAAGCCAGGAATAGAGAGCAGTACGTGCACCACCGACGTGCAGATAGCCTGTCGGGCTGGGCGCGAAGCGAGTTTTGATTTTCATGAAATGGCCTTACGTTATAAAGATGCCGGCAATCGGCAAATCCTGGGGAAAAAACAATGGGCAATATTCTATCACTGTGGGGCGATTCCTCAATGTTGATCCCTGTATCGTGATGGAGATTACGATTTTTGTTTAGAAATCATGCGCCATAGCCCGTTTTGCGATCGTTTTGTCTAATTTTACGACGAACGAATAAAAACTTTAGAAAAGGCGTTGACTCATTTTCAACTCTCCCTATAATGCGACTCCACACAGCGGGGGTGATTAGCTCAGTTGGTAGAGCATCTCCTTTACACGGAGGGGGTCGGCGGTTCGAGCCCGTCATCACCCACCATCTACTTCACGTAGACTCGCAGTGTAGATAAGAATTGAGATTGGGCGATTAGCTCAGTTGGTAGAGCATCTCCTTTACACGGAGGGGGTCGGCGGTTCGAGCCCGTCATCGCCCACCATTCTCACCTTATCGCAGCAGTTCCGAAATGGGCGATTAGCTCAGTTGGTAGAGCATCTCCTTTACACGGAGGGGGTCGGCGGTTCGAGCCCGTCATCGCCCACCATTTCGGGTCGTTAGCTCAGTTGGTAGAGCAGTTGACTTTTAATCAATTGGTCGCAGGTTCGAATCCTGCACGACCCACCAATGTAAAAAAGCGCCCTAAAGGCGCTTTTTTGCTATCTGCGATATAGATGATTCGAACCTGCTGCAGGTTCGAGCCGAACGCAGTGAGACACCGGAGCCGTTTACGGCGACGGCCCGAAGGGCGAGCGAAGCGAGTTATCCTGCACGACCCACCAATGTAAAAAAGCGCCCTAAAGGCGCTTTTTTGCTATCTGCGTTTTGACACCCTACCCTGCCGTCAGCGTCGCTATCAACTTATCTACCGCTGGGGTAGCCTGTTTCTCGTCATACACCACATATAAATCTGCCGGTATACGCTCTTTTAGCGGGCGGAACACCACGCCCGGCCATTGCATCTGCGCGTAGCTGTCTGCCGCCAGCGTAATACCCATTCCCATACTGATCATCGCCAGTACCGTCTGCGGCTCAACAGCTTCACGCACAATCAAGGGAGAGAAGCCGGCCTGCTGACATACACGCTGTAAAAATGACCAGTCTGAATGCGCTGACGGCATAGTGACAAAATACTCGTTCTGCAGGTCGGTTAGCGTAATGGTGGTTTCTCCCACTAACCGGTGATCTTCCGGCATCGCGACCAGGAATGCGGCGTCGCGTAGCCGGATACTGGTAAACCCTGCCGTGGGTTCAGTCGCCATTCGCCAGATCCCGACATCCAGTTCCCGGCGCTCAAGCAGCGCCATCTGCATTACCGGGGACTTTTCCCGAAAGATAACATCAACATTCGGATGCGCTTTTAAAAAGGTGCGCATTACCGTGCGCACCTCACTCCACATGGCGGTACCGACGATCCCCAGCTCAATACGCCCTGCCTCACCCCGGCCAATTTGTTCGACACGCGCCAGCGCCTGGTTTGCGCTGGCGAGCAACCTGCGGGACTCTTCCATCAGCACTTTACCCGCATGAGTCAACGCCACGCTTCGCGAGTGACGAGTAAAAAGCAACGTACCCAACTGGCTTTCCAGCTCTTTAATATGCAGGCTTAACGGCGGCTGCGACATATTGAGACGGGCGGCAGCCCGGCCAAAATGAAGCTCCTCAGCCACGGCCAGAAAATAGCGCAGTAGCTTCAGATCGGTTCGGTAAACGCGTTCCATCAAAACATATCCTGGCGATAACACGGAAACCCTCACCTTAAAGCCTTTTGAATATCAAAGGGAAAACCTTTAATGCGCGACTGTGCGCATCTCGCTGTTTTTTCCCGAATGCCGGTAGTTGAAGCTCAGGTAAAACACCACCGCAAGCGCCAGCGCATAGGCCGCGAATACCAGCCAGATGGTTTGCCAGTCTTTCACGCCATCCACCGAGAAGTAGTCCACTGCCATACCGCTCAACACAGACCCGACATGCGCGCCGATGCCATTAACGGTGGTCATAAATAACCCTTGCGCGCTGGCGCGGATGTCAGAGTTCACCTCCTGCTCGACAAATACCGAACCGGAAATATTGAAGAAGTCGAACGCGCAGCCATAGACAACCATTGACAGCAACAACAACCCAAAGCCCGTGGCTGACGGATCGCCAAACGCAAACAGCCCAAACCGCAGCATCCAGGCGACCATGCTCATTAACATGACGGTCTTAATACCAAAACGCCGGAGGAAAAAGGGGATCGTCAGAATGAAGAACACCTCCGACATCTGCGAGACAGAGAGTAAAATTGACGGATATTTCACGATAAAGCTCTCTGCATACACCGGGTTACGTGCAAAATCGTGGAGAAATGGGCTACCGAAGGTATTGGTGATCTGCAGGACCGCGCCAAGCAACATCGCAAACAAAAAGAACACGGCCATGCGGGGCTGTTTAAATAAGACAAACGCATTCAGGCCGAGCTTACTGGCCAGCGTCTGAGACGTTTTATTCTGCACGACCGGGATCTTCGGCAACGTCAGAGAATAGAGTGCCAGTACCAGCGAAGCACCGGCCGCAATGTAGAGCTGCACATTGCTTAACTCTGCCCCCATCAGGCTAATGGCCCACATCGCCGCAATAAAGCCTACGGTACCGTACACCCGCACAGGCGGAAAATGGCTCACCGTGTCCAGCCCCGCGCGTTCAAGACAGGAGTATGAAATCGTGTTCGACAACGCAATGGTCGGCATAAAAGCCATCGCATTGACCAGCATGACCCAGAACATTAACCCGGGCTCATTGACCTGTGCGGCATAACAAAGTGCAGCGGCACAGACAAGATGGCAGATCATGTACGCGCGGTCTGCGCGCAGCCATTTATCCGCAATGATCCCCACCAGCGAGGGCATTACGATCGCCGCAAGCCCTTTGGAGCTGTAGACCATGCCCACGTCAGAACCGGTAAAATGCAGGGTGTTAATCATGTAAGAACCGAGGGTGACAAGCCAACTCCCCCAAATAAAATATTGCATAAAGGACATCATCTTTAAGCGAGTCGTGATGTTCATAACGCTTTCCTTATCGCAGTGTGTGGCCCTCGCGGGCCACTTTATTTTTTATCAGGCAACATGGCGCAGAAAACCGCAGATGAGATTGATGAAGTTCTGGCGGGAAAGCTCGGCGGCAGCGAGCGTCTGCTCATGAGACAATTTCACATCGCCCAGACCTTCAGCGAGATTGGTTATCGCTGAAACAGCCACCACTTTTAAGCCACAGTGGCGCGCTGAGATCACTTCAGGTACGACGGACATCCCTACCACGTCACCCCCGATGATTTGCATCATTCGGATCTCGGCGGCGGTCTCAAAGTTAGGGCCGGGATAAGAGACAAACACCCCTTCATGCAGTGGGAAGCCCTCTTTGGCAGCCACCGTTTGCAGAACGGCACGGAGATCCGCATCGTAGGCATTGGCGAGCGAGAAGAAGCGATCGCCAAAGCGCTCGTCATTCAGCCCCACTGTCGGCGTACCCGGCATGGTATTGATATGGTCACTCAGGGCAACCAGGCTTCCCGGCCCCACCTCAGGACGTAATGAGCCCGCCGCGTTAGTGCTAAACAGCAGCTCGCAGCCCAGCAGCTTAAAGGTACGGATAGCATCGGTCATGATGGCCATGCCGCGGCCTTCATAGAAATGACCACGTCCTTTCATACAGGCGACCGGAACCCCTGCGAGGTGGCCTAATACCAGCTCACCCGCATGGCCGTGAACGGTACTCACCGGAAATCCGGGCAGTTTTTCATAGGAAATAGCCACAGCGTCATCAATCTGGTCGGCGAGTGCGCCGAGACCAGAACCGAGGATAAAGGCAACGCGAGGCGTAAAATCAGGTTTCGCGGCACGGATGATGTCGGCGCAGTACCATGGATTATTTGAGAGGGTCATAAAAGCTCCTTGAGGACTCAGTTTGCGATATCACGGATCGCATGACCTCATTCTTATATCTGGAGCCAGCGGCTTATCACCAATACACTTTTCCCGCCTCAACGATACAGGTTCACTATCAATAACCCTGCCCTCACTCAAGCTCTCCATTTTCCTGCCGATATCACTCTTTTATGGTGAAAAGGAACTCAATATGACCACTATCCAGGCAGCGTCACTGTCAGCGTTAGAAATTGGCAGCAGCGGGAACAGTTCTGGTGGCAATGACATTGCCTCCCGGATTAGCCAGTTGACCAAACAGTTAACAAAAGCCACTCAGCAACTCAAGGAATTGGGATTGAGTGATGCGCCTCTAGATGAAAAGAAAAAACAGCAGGAGTTACTCGAATCCCAGATTACCATGCTGCAGGCACAGCTGGCGCAATTGCAGCGTCAGCAGGCCGAAGAGTCCATGCCGGAACAGGGAAATGCTCAGGCCGTAGAGCAAAGCGTCAACAAGCCTTCCTCTGAACATAAGATTGATATCTACATCTGATCGTTAAACAGTGGATCGTGCGTGCGGGCCTCCATTAAACGCTGGGCCTGCATACGCACTACCTCCCAGCAGGCATGCGCCGCTCCCGAAAGTGAACGGTTTTTACGGCGCACCAGCATTAACTGGCGTTCGATGCTGGGGGTAAAGCGTTTTACCCGCAAGCGGCTTCCCTGCGGCAACGGCAGTGCCAGCGCCGGTAATACGCTGATCCCAATTCCTGCCTCTACCATTGGAAACAAGGTGGCCGGGTGGCCTATCTCCTGCACGATGGTCGCCTGGACGCCTTGCGCGACCAGAGCGGCATCAATCAACGGACGGCTTCCCGAGGCATAATCCTGTAACACCAGGTTCGCGCCCTGTAACGCCTGCCATGTCACGCGCGGGAGTGATGCAAGCGGATCGTCGTCGCGACAGAGCAACAAAAATGGCTCTGAGAGCACAACTTCACATTCCAGATCGCTGACTGCGCCGGGATCGATAACGATACCAAAATCCACATCCCCCTGACGGATACTCTCCAGCACCCACTGCTGTGGCCTGTCGTGCAGCACAAAGTTGATATCCGGGTAAAGATCGTTGCTTTCGGCAATACACTGCGGGATAAGGTGCGCTGAGATCGTCTGGCTCGCCGCCACCCGCACAGTTCCCGAAAGCTGTTGCCCCAGGCGTCCAACATCCCGCAGCGTGCTGTTCAGCTCATCCAGTAACCGCTCCAGACGCATAGCCAGCTGCTGCCCCGCTTCGGTAAGCACCACTTCGCGCGTGGTACGGTCAAGTAGCCGCACACCTGTCTGGCTCTCCAGCTCTTTAACGCTGTGGCTGACGGCCGACTGGCTCAGGCCGATTACCTCTCCTGCCCGGCTGAAACTGCGGGCATGTGCAACGGTCACGAAAATGCGAAGCTGTCGTAGTGAATAATTCATCTGTTTAATTCATAAATGGATGCAATAAATCAATTTTATTTCTCAAATGGAAAAAAGCACAATAGCGATATCTGCTTTCAGGAGTCACTATGAAACTGTTCCGAATTCTTGATCCTTTCACGCTTACTCTGGTTATCACCGTTTTACTGGCCTCCTTTTTCCCGGCCCGTGGAAGTTATGTGCCTTTCGTTGAAGGGCTGACAACGGCGGCTATCGCGCTACTGTTCTTTATGCACGGGGCCAAACTGTCCCGTGAAGCCATTATTGCAGGGGGGGGTCACTGGCGGCTGCACCTGTGGGTAATGTGCAGCACGTTCATTTTATTCCCGATCCTTGGCGTCCTGTTCGCCTGGTGGGCACCGGTTAATGTCGACCCGGCGCTCTATACGGGTTTCCTTTATCTGTGCATTCTGCCCGCCACCGTTCAGTCTGCCATTGCCTTTACGTCACTGGCGGGCGGTAACGTTGCTGCGGCAGTCTGTTCGGCTTCGGCCTCCAGCCTGTTAGGGATTTTCATCTCGCCGCTGCTGGTTGGCCTGCTGATGAATATGCACGGTGCGGAAGGCAACCTGGAGCAGGTCGGTAAAATCTGTCTGCAACTGCTGCTGCCGTTTGTCCTTGGGCATCTTTCTCGTCCGTGGACGGGGGCTTTTGTTGCGAAGCACAAGAAGTGGATCTCAAAAACCGACCAGACGTCGATTCTGTTAGTGGTCTATTCCGCCTTCAGTGAAGCGGTGGTGAATGGCATCTGGCATAAGGTCGGTGCTGGCTCATTGCTGTTTATCGTGGTGGTCAGCATTATCCTGCTGGCGATGGTGATTACGGTAAACGTTTTTGTCGCGCGCAAGTGTGGTTTCAATAAAGCGGATGAAATCACGATTGTCTTCTGCGGGTCGAAAAAGAGCCTGGCCAACGGTATCCCGATGGCCAATATCCTGTTCCCGACCTCAATGATTGGGATGATGGTACTGCCGCTGATGATTTTCCATCAGATCCAGCTGATGGTCTGCGCGGTGCTGGCGCGTCGTTACAAGCGCCAGACGGAAAAACGGGCGCAGGAAGAGACCCACGCCGCGAAGGCTTAAGGACGTTTCAGGGGCTGAACCAGTTGCGTCAGCCCCTCCGTTTTGATCAGTAACGTGATGGCCATCAGCTCGCCCAGCCGCCCGGCAGGAAACTCATCCTTACGGGCGAACCACAGCAGATACTCTTCCGGCAAATCGATCAGCCTGCGGCCTTTATATTTGCCAAATGGCATCTCCGTATTGGCTATCTCAACGAGCTGTTCTTTCTCCACGTTACTCTCCTAACAGACGCAGCATTTCCGCTTCATCGATAACCTCAATGCCCAGCTCCTGCGCTTTGGCAAGCTTCGAACCGGCGGCTTCCCCGGCGATCACCAGGTCCGTTTTCTTCGACACGCTGCCTGCCACTTTTGCCCCCAGCGCGACCAGACGCGCTTTGGCGTCATCACGTGAAAGCTGGCTCAGACTACCGGTCAGCACCACCGTTTTACCGGCGAACGGGCTGTCGATCTCTTCCGCATTGACGACAACCGGTGCAGGCCAGTGGATACCCTCTTCCAGCAGTTGACCAATCACCTCACGGTTGCTCTCTTCGGCAAAGAAGTTAAAGGTGTGCGTCGCGACCACAATGCCCACATCCGGGACTTTCTGCAGCTCTTCAATACTCGCGCTCTCCAGGGCTTCCAGCGTACCAAAGTGAGCCGCCAGTCCCGCCGCCGTGGCTTCGCCCACTTCACGAATGCCCAGCGCATAGAGGAACCGGGCAAAGGTAGTCTGCTTAGCCGCTTCCAGAGCGTTAACCACATTTTGTGCCGATTTTGGCCCCATGCGATCAAGACCGGTCAGTTTCCCGGCAGTCAGTCTGAACAGATCGGCAGGCGTGTGGACGTACTCCTTCTCCACCAGTTGATCGATAATTTTGTCGCCCATGCCGTCCACGTCCATCGCCCGACGGGACACAAAGTGCTTCAGTGACTCTTTACGCTGTGCCCCGCAGATGAGCCCGCCCGTACAGCGGGCGACCGCTTCGCCTTCAACACGTTCAACGTCCGATCCACAAACCGGGCAGTGCGT
The DNA here is from genome assembly GCF_046622475.1 of Enterobacter sp. LM3. Lineage (NCBI taxonomy): Bacteria > Pseudomonadati > Pseudomonadota > Gammaproteobacteria > Enterobacterales > Enterobacteriaceae > Enterobacter > Enterobacter sp. LM3. Next base: position 176,981 of record NZ_JBJURN010000004.1, read on the forward strand.
CGGGAATTCAATGGCCCGGGTATCTTCAGGGCGTTCTGACTCAACGACGTTAACGACCTGCGGGATCACATCGCCCGCACGACGAATCACGACTTTGTCACCAATACGAAGGCCGAGACGTTCAATTTCATCGGCGTTGTGCAGCGTGGCGTTACTGACCAGCACACCGGCAACCTGTACCGGTTCCAGACGCGCAACCGGGGTAATCGCGCCCGTACGCCCCACCTGGAACTCCACGTCGCGAACGAAAGTCATCTGTTCCTGCGCCGGGAATTTGAAAGCCACAGCCCAGCGCGGTGCACGAGCCACAAAACCTAACTGTTCCTGTAACTCAAGTGAGTTAACCTTGATCACCACACCGTCGATATCAAAACCGAGCGTCGGACGGTCTTCTTCGACCTTGTGGTAGAACGCCAGTACGGCTTCCGGAGAATTACAAATCTGTACGCGGTTGCTTACCGGTAAGCCCCACTCTTTGAACTGCAGTAAGCGCCCCAGGTGCGTATCCGGCAGTTCACCACCTTCCAGAATACCGACGCCATAGCAAAAGAACGTCAGCGGTCGCTTCGCGGTAATACGCGGATCCAGTTGGCGCAGTGAGCCCGCTGCCGCATTACGCGGGTTAGCAAACACTTTCCCCCCCGTGCGACGCGCTTCTTCGTTGATTTTTTCGAAGCCCGCCTGCGGCATGAACACTTCACCACGCACTTCCAGACGTGCAGGAATGTTTTCACCACGCAGCTTCAGTGGAATTGCCCGAATAGTACGCACGTTGCTGGTGATATCTTCACCGGTGGTGCCATCGCCACGGGTAGCCGCACTGACCAGCACACCGTTTTCATAAAGAATACTGACCGCCAGACCGTCCAGCTTCAGCTCGCAGCACCAGCTCAGGGTATCGCTGCTTTTCAGGCGATCCTGTACGCGCTTGTTAAACGCCAGAAAACTCTCTTCATCAAAGACGTTATCCAGCGACAGCATTGGTACTTCGTGGCTGATCTGGCTGAACGCACCAAGCGGTTCAGCCCCTACGCGCTGGGTCGGGGAGTCTGGGGTAATGAACTCCGGGTGCAGCATTTCCAGCTCGCGCAGTTCACGCATCAGACGGTCATACTCCGCATCCGGCACTTCCGGCGCGTCCATAACATGATAGAGATATTCATGATGGCGAAGCGTGGTTCGCAGTTGAGTCAGTTGTTGTTCGATTGAGTCCATATCGCACCATCAATGAGAAAAAACCCCCGACATGCGGGGGTTGAGGAGGAGTTGAAGAAAACGCGACGATTACGCGTTGGCTTCCTTAACTTCGCGGATGCGGTCCTGATACTCACGCAATTTCTGCGGCGTCATCATACGACGCTGGTCATCCAGCACCACACCACCCACTTCGTCGGCAATGTGCTGAGCGGACTGCAGCATCAGCTTGAAGTTTTGCAGTTCGTCACCGTAGGACGGCACCTGCATAAAGATAGTTACGCCCGGCGTCACGAAATCGCCGGTCATTTCCGGATCAAACGTGCCAGGGTTCACCATATTGGCGAGACTGAACAGCGCCGGGCCGCTACCGTCCGGGCTCAGATGGCGATGGAAGATATTCATATCGCCAAACTTGAAGCCGGCCTGCTGAATACTGTTAAGCAGAACGTCACCATTCAGATGGCTGCCATGATGCGCGGCCACGTTCATGATGATCACCGCTTCTTTGCGCTGCGGTTTTTCAACCACCGGTTCAGGTTCAACAACCGGCTCTGGCTCAACGACTGGCGCAGGCTGTGGTGCTGGCTGCACTTGCACAGGCTGAGGCTGGTGAACAGGCTGCTGCGGCTGTACAGGTTGTGGCTGCACAGGTTGTGGCTGCACAGGCTGCTGCACGGCAGGCTGATGATGTACCGGCTGTTGCGGCGGCTGACGCACCGGTTCTTCCGCAGGCTGCGACGCCTGTGGGCGCGGCTGAGCAGAGGCATACGGTGGTTGATACTGGTGCTGCGGAGGCTGACGAGGGGCTTCATGCTCCCCATGAGCTGCGCCGGGCGCAGTATTGACCCGATGAACACGAACTTCGCCCACGCCGTCATCGTCGTTCTCATCGATGTCGTTTTCACCGTCATCGTCATCACGACTGGACTTCATGCGCTTCAGTGGGCGATCGCGAAACATAGAAGAACGCTCTTTACGGCTGGTCCAGAAACCATGTACCAGTAAAGCGATTATGGCGATCGCGCCAACAATGATTAATATCAGACGCAAATCCTGCATCATTATATTCTCTGTTGTTCTAACACCTTGCCACCACGGCAAACATTTACTCACTAAGAGTATTTGCCGTTTACGTCAAGTGCAAGTGTGTGCAGAGCATTCACAGCATAAAGATGAACTAAATTGTGCTTTTTGCTGTTTTTTCGAACATTTCCGAACTGGTCATTAATCCATAACTGGATAATATAGGCGGGCAATTCCACTGGTTGTGTAAAAAGGAGTACAGCCTGGTTATGGTTTCAACATCATCTTCTACCCCACGCAGCGGCGTCTGGTATTTTTCTCAGGGCTGGAAACTGGTCTCCCTGCCAGGCATTCGCCGTTTCGTTATTCTGCCATTGCTTATCAACATCATCCTGATGGGAGGTGCCTTCTGGTGGTTATTCACAAAGCTGGAAAGCTGGGTGCCTGCCATCATGGGTCATGTACCAGACTGGCTGCAGTGGCTGAGCTACCTGCTGTGGCCAATTGTGGTGATCTCCGTCCTGCTGGTGTTTGGCTATTTCTTCTCAACCATTGCCAACTGGATAGCCGCGCCGTTTAACGGCCTGCTGGCGGAACAATTAGAAGCGCGTCTTACCGGTGCCACACCGCCCGATACTGGCGTGCTGGGGATCATGAAAGATATCCCGCGGATCATGAAACGCGAGTGGCAGAAATTTGCCTGGTATCTGCCACGCGCGATTGTGCTGCTTATACTTTATTTCATTCCGGGTGTTGGTCAGACGGTCGCCCCGGTGCTGTGGTTCCTGTTTAGCGCCTGGATGCTGGCGATCCAGTATTGCGACTACCCGTTCGATAACCACAAGGTACCGTTTAAAGAGATGCGCACTGCCCTGCGTACGCAGAAAGTTGCCAATATGCAGTTTGGCGCACTCACCAGCCTGTTCACCATGATCCCCTTCCTGAACCTGTTTATCATGCCGGTGGCGGTTTGCGGCGCGACAGCAATGTGGGTGGACTGCTACCGTGCTAAGCACGCGTTATGGAAGTAATGCAAAAATGTGTAAATCAGGGGTAGCTTATGCTATCCCTTATTCCATACTGATCCCCATTATTTCCTTGCAGCATATAGATATGCGAATTCCTTACTTCCCCATACTTATTCAACAGGTATGCTGGGTCGGTATCCCAATTTCATACAGTTAAGGACAGGCCATGAGTAAGATTTATGAAGACAACTCGCTGACTATCGGTCATACGCCGCTGGTTCGACTGAACCGTATCGGTAATGGACGCATTCTGGCGAAGGTCGAGTCACGTAACCCAAGCTTCAGCGTAAAATGCCGTATCGGTGCAAACATGATTTGGGATGCTGAAAAACGTGGCGTTCTGAAGCCTGGCGTCGAACTGGTTGAACCCACCAGCGGTAACACCGGTATCGCGCTGGCTTATGTTGCTGCCGCACGCGGCTACAAACTGACGCTGACCATGCCTGAAACCATGAGCATCGAGCGTCGCAAACTGCTGAAAGCGCTGGGTGCAAACCTGGTACTGACCGAAGGCGCGAAAGGCATGAAAGGTGCCATTCAGAAAGCCGAAGAAATTGTGGCCAGCGACCCGGCTAAATACCTGCTGCTGCAGCAGTTCAGCAACCCGGCGAACCCGGAAATCCACGAAAAAACCACTGGCCCGGAAATCTGGGAAGATACAGACGGTCAGGTTGACGTGTTTATCTCCGGCGTAGGAACCGGCGGAACGCTGACCGGCGTGACTCGCTATATAAAAGGCACAAAAGGCAAAAAAGATCTGATTACCGTTGCCGTAGAACCCACGGATTCTCCGGTGATCACTCAGGCCCTGGCAGGCGAAGAGCTAAAACCTGGCCCGCACAAAATTCAGGGGATCGGCGCAGGCTTCATCCCGGGCAACCTGGATCTGAAGCTGATCGACAAAGTGGTGACCATCACCAACGAAGAGGCTATCTCCACTGCGCGTCGTCTGATGGACGAAGAAGGTATTCTGGCAGGGATCTCTTCCGGCGCTGCCGTTGCGGCCGCGATCAAACTTCTGGAAGATGAAACCTTTACCAATAAGAATATTGTGGTTATCCTGCCATCCTCGGGTGAGCGTTACTTAAGCACTGCACTGTTTGCCGATCTCTTCACTGAGAAAGAACTGCAACAGTGATGCCAGTATGTTAAAAACGCGTAAAAAAGCACCTTTCCGGGTGCTTTTTTGTGGCCTGCTTCAAAGTTTTACCCCTCCTGGCATTGATTCACCCCGTTGGGTCTGGTATTTAAACCAGCAATTATTTTGATGCGTGAAATTAATCGGTGAATGAAATGACCTTGCTGAATCGATTTTATGATTTGGTTCAAGTCTTGCTTTCACTGCATAATGTTTAATGACGATCGAAACGTCAGCGCTAACAATACAGGCTAAAGTTCAGTCGCCAGGCTAGACTTTAGTTCCACAACACTAAACCTATAAGTTGGGGAAATACAATGTTCCAGCAAGAAGTTACCATTACCGCTCCGAACGGTCTGCACACCCGCCCTGCTGCTCAGTTTGTCAAAGAAGCGAAAGGCTTCACTTCTGAAATCACTGTGACTTCTAACGGCAAAAGCGCTAGCGCAAAAAGCCTGTTCAAACTGCAGACTCTGGGTCTGACTCAGGGCACCGTCGTCACCATCTCTGCTGAAGGTGAAGATGAGCAGAAAGCTGTTGAGCATCTGGTAAAACTGATGGCTGAGCTCGAGTAAGTTTCCGGGTTCTTTTCAATATCAGTCACAAGTAAGGTAGGGTTATGATTTCAGGCATTTTAGCATCCCCGGGTATCGCTTTCGGCAAAGCACTGCTGCTGAAAGAAGACGAAATCGTCATTGACCGGAAAAAAATTTCTGCCGACAAGGTTGATCAGGAAGTTGAACGTTTTCTGAGCGGTCGTGCCAAGGCATCTTCGCAACTGGAAGCGATCAAAACTAAAGCTGGCGAAACTTTCGGTGAAGAAAAAGAAGCCATCTTCGAAGGGCACATCATGCTGCTTGAAGATGAGGAGCTGGAGCAGGAAATCATAGCCCTGATTAAAGATAAGGGCATGACTGCCGATGCGGCGGCTCATGAAGTTATCGAAGGTCAGGCGACTGCCCTGGAAGAACTGGATGACGAATACCTGAAAGAACGTGCGGCTGACGTACGTGACATCGGTAAGCGCCTGCTGCGCAACATCCTGGGTCTGGCCATTATCGACCTGAGCGCGATTCAGGACGAAGTTATCCTGGTTGCCGCTGACCTGACCCCGTCTGAAACCGCACAGCTGAACCTGAAAAAGGTGCTGGGTTTCATCACTGATGCAGGTGGCCGTACTTCCCACACCTCAATCATGGCGCGTTCTCTGGAACTGCCTGCCATCGTGGGTACCGGTAGCGTCACCGCTCAGGTGAAAAACGACGACTATCTGATTCTGGATGCCGTAAACAACGTGGTTTACGTCAACCCCACTAACGAAGAGATCGAGCAGCTGCGCGCCGTTCAGGAGCAAGTTGCTACCGAGAAAGCGGAACTCGCTAAACTGAAAGACCTGCCGGCAATCACGCTGGACGGCCATCAGGTAGAAGTGTGCGCGAACATCGGTACCGTACGTGACGTTGATGGCGCTGAGCGCAACGGTGCGGAAGGTGTTGGTCTGTATCGTACTGAATTCCTGTTCATGGACCGTGACGCGCTGCCAACTGAAGAAGAACAGTTTGCTGCGTACAAGGCTGTTGCTGAAGCCTGTGGCTCTCAGGCGGTTATCGTCCGTACTATGGACATCGGTGGCGACAAAGAGCTGCCGTACATGAACTTCCCGAAAGAAGAAAACCCGTTCCTGGGCTGGCGTGCAGTGCGTATCGCCATGGATCGTAAAGAGATCCTGCGTGACCAGGTTCGCGCTATCCTGCGTGCTTCCGCTTTCGGTAAACTGCGCATCATGTTCCCGATGATCATCTCTGTTGAAGAAGTGCGTGCACTGAAGAAAGAGATCGAAATCTACAAGCAGGAACTGCGTGACGAAGGTAAAGCATTTGATGAAGCAATCGAGGTAGGCGTGATGGTGGAAACACCAGCTGCGGCGACCATTGCGCGTCATTTAGCCAAAGAAGTTGATTTCTTTAGTATCGGTACCAATGATTTAACGCAGTACACCCTGGCAGTTGACCGTGGTAATGATATGATTTCACATCTCTACCAGCCAATGTCACCGTCCGTACTGACGCTTATTAAGCAAGTTATTGATGCTTCTCATGCAGAAGGTAAATGGACTGGCATGTGTGGTGAGCTTGCAGGCGACGAACGTGCTACACTTCTGTTGCTGGGTATGGGTCTGGACGAATTCTCTATGAGCGCCATTTCCATCCCACGCATTAAGAAGATTATCCGTAACACGAACTTCGAAGATGCGAAGGTGTTAGCAGAGCAGGCTCTTGCTCAACCGACAACGGACGAGTTAATGACGCTGGTTAACAAGTTCATTGAAGAAAAAACAATCTGCTAATCCACGAGATGCGGCCCAATTTACTGCTTAGGAGAAGATCATGGGTTTGTTCGATAAACTGAAATCTCTGGTTTCTGATGATAAGAAAGACTCCGGAACTATTGAGATTGTTGCTCCGCTCTCCGGCGAGATCGTCAACATCGAAGACGTGCCGGATGTAGTGTTTGCTGAGAAAATCGTTGGTGATGGCATTGCTATCAAACCAACTGGCAACAAAATGGTTGCTCCAGTTGACGGCACCATCGGTAAAATTTTTGAAACCAACCATGCGTTCTCTATCGAATCTGATAGCGGTATTGAACTGTTCGTTCACTTCGGTATCGACACTGTTGAACTGAAAGGCGAAGGCTTCAAACGTATCGCGGAAGAAGGCCAGCGTGTGAAAGTTGGCGACCCGGTGATTGAATTTGATCTGCCACTGCTGGAAGAAAAAGCCAAGTCTACCCTGACTCCGGTTGTTATCTCCAACATGGACGAAATCAAAGAACTGATCAAACTGTCTGGCAGCGTCACCGTGGGTGAAACCCCGGTTATCCGCATCAAGAAGTAATTCTTGCCGCACAGCAAAATGGCACCTTCGGGTGCCATTTTTGTTTATGCGGGGAGGATAAGCTCGTCGTAGCCTTTTTCCTGCGTAAAGACCATCACGTCAGTTACACGGTCGCCCGCCCTGCGGATAGCATCGGCAACGGTTTTACCCTGCACAATCCCACTGACCAGCTCCGAACAGAACAGATCGCCCGTTCCTTTCAGATCCGTCTCTACACGTGGGTGCGCACTCACGGTCACACTCTCTTTGGTCACCAGCACCACATGAATGTTTTCCGGGTCACCGGCAACCGGTGCGCTGGTGATAGCCACCCATTTCAGCGTATCAGACAAAAGCCCCTGTGCCGCTGCAATAGCGCTTTCAGGCGAACGACACGGCTTGCCGCTTAGCACTTCCAGTTCAAATACGTTTGGCGTAATGCCCTGCGCCAGCGGCAGCAGATGCTCGCAGTAAGCTTCCGGAATACCGGGCTTCACGTACATCCCGCTGTCAACATCACCGATGACCGGGTCGACCAGCACCAGCAGATCGGGGTGCTGCACCCTGATGGCCTTCAGCCAGTGGGCCAGAAGCTGGATCTGGCTGGCGCTGCCCATATAACCGGTGGTCACCGCCTTCAGCTCGCGTAAAATCTCGCGCTCTTCCAGCGCCTTCAGATAACCACTAAACCACTCATCGGGGATCACACCACCGTAGAAGGTATCGTAATGAGGCGTATTGCTGAACAGGACCGTTGGTACCGCCGTAACGTTCAGCTGGTGCGTTCTGATATTGGGCACAGCAATGCTGTTACCCACGCTGCCATACACCACCTGTGACTGCACCGCGACAATATCGGTTTGCTGCGCCCGGGTTTTGTCCCGGAATAAAATCATCTCCATGACGCTTAAATCCCCGCCCCCTGCGAATAACTCTCTTCACCAAAGACGCCAGTAGAAAGATAACGATCGCCGCGATCGCAGATAATCGCCACCACCACCGCCCCCGGATGAGCCTGGGCTACCCGGATAGCCCCCGCCACCGCGCCACCTGAACTGACGCCGCAGAAGATACCTTCGCGCACGGCCAGTTCTCGCATGGTATTCTCCGCCTCGCGCTGGTGAATATCCAGCACCTGGTCCACAAGCCGGGCATTAAAAATGCCGGGCATATATTCCGCAGGCCAGCGACGGATACCGGGGATACTGCTCCCCTCTTCCGGTTGCAGGCCAACAATGGTTACCGCTTTTTCCTGCTCGCGCAGAAAACGTGACACGCCGGTAATGGTTCCCGTGGTTCCCATGCTGGAAACAAAATGGGTGATGCGCCCGCCAGTCTGCTGCCAGATTTCCGGGCCGGTGGTGGTATAGTGCGCATACGGGTTATCCGGGTTGTTGAATTGATCGAGCAGTTTACCTTCGCCACGCTCAGCCATCTCCAGCGCTAAGTCGCGCGCCCCTTCCATCCCCTGCTCTTTGGTCACCAGAATCAGCTCCGCACCGTAAGCGCGCATCGCGGCCCGACGCTCCTGGCTCATGTTGTCCGGCATCAGTAGCTTCATACGGTAGCCTTTCAGGGCGGCAATCATTGCCAGCGCAATACCGGTATTGCCACTGGTGGCTTCAATCAGCACATCGCCGGGCTTAATCTCACCACGTTTTTCTGCCTGGACAATCATGGACAACGCCGCCCTGTCCTTCACCGACCCCGCAGGGTTATTGCCTTCGAGCTTCACCCAGATTTCGCTGCCGTTGTCCGGCCCCATGCGCTGCAGTTTGACCAGAGGGGTATTACCAATGGTATGTTCGAGTGTATTCACGATTTTTACTCAATAAAAAAGCCGGGTGACGCGCAGCGATCCCGGCCTACAAGACACTGTAATAACTGTAGGCCCGGTAAGCGCAGCGTCACCGGGCGATAAACTACGCAATAACCTATCAGGCTGACTCTGCCAGAGCAATATCCTCACGCGTCTCGATACGCTCATTGCCGTGGTAAATACGGGCGTGCTGCAGGCCAACAAACAGGCGCTCACCGCGGTACGGGGCCTCTTCGTCGCGCATAACCACGGTCAGCGGCTCGGTATACCAGCCCAGCGGTTGTACCACCAATTGGGTGTAGTGACCTTTAGGGCTAGCTTCCAGCACCTGAACCGGCAACGGTGAATCCAGGCTGGTGCGACGGCTGACGTCCACTTCCCACGGACGCAGGAACAGATCGACAGCCCCCTGGTGCGCGGAGGTGTAGCCCAGCGGCCAGCGGTGCGCGCCCACGTGGAATTGTCCACCGCGAATGGTGCCCTGCAGACGGTTCACTTCCCCCATAAACTCCAGTACAAAGCGGGTCGCCGGTTCGCGCCAGAGCTGTTCTGGCTCATCAACCTGCTCAATATTTCCCTGGCTCATCACCACCACGCGGTCAGCGACTTCCATTGCCTCTTCCTGATCGTGGGTTACGAAAACGCTGGTGAACTGCAGTTCTTCATGGAGCTGACGCAGCCAGCGGCGCAGCTCTTTACGCACCTGCGCATCCAGCGCGCCAAACGGCTCATCCAGCAGCAGGATTTGCGGCTCAACGGCCAGGGCACGCGCCAGCGCAACGCGCTGCTTCTGCCCGCCGGAAAGCTGCGCCGGGAAGCGGTCAGCCAGGTGAGCAAGCTGCACCATCTCCAGCAGTTTGGTCACCTTCGCTTTAATAGTGGCAGTATCCGGACGCTCACGGCGCGGCAGCACGGTCAGGCCAAACGCGATGTTATCGAACACGGTCATATGGCGGAACAGTGCGTAATGCTGGAACACAAAGCCCACCTTACGATCGCGGGCATGAAGACGACTGACGTCGGTACCGTGAAAACGGATGTGCCCGCTGGTCTGATGCTCAAGCCCGGCGATAATACGCAACAGCGTGGTTTTACCGGAGCCAGACGGCCCCAGCAGCGCCACCATTTGTCCGGAGGGGATATCCAGCGAGATATCATTCAGCACCTGGGTGCGACCAAAAGACTTCTTAATATTGGCAATCTCAATGCTCATGATTTCCCTCCTGGTGCTGACGTTTTTCCTGATTCTCTAAACGCCACTGCACCACACTCTTTAAAAACAGGGTCAAAATCGCCATCAGCGTCAGTAACGCAGCGGCAGTAAAGGAACCGACGGTGTTGTAGTCCTGTTCCAGTAATTCAATCTGTAACGGCAGCGACAACGTCTCGCCGCGAATCGAGCCAGAGACCACCGACACCGCGCCGAATTCACCAATCGCACGGGCGTTGGTCAAGACCACGCCGTAGAGCAGTGCCCAGCGAATGTTCGGCAGCGTCACGCGGCGGAACATCTGCCAGCCGGACGCCCCCAGCAGAACCGCCGCCTCGTCTTCGTTGCTACCCTGGCTTAACATCACCGGCACCAGTTCGCGCACCACAAACGGACAGGTGACAAACACCGTCACCAGCACCATCCCCGGCCAGGCGAACATAATCTGCAGGTTGTGCTCATCCAGCCAGCCACCCAGCGGGCCGTTGGATCCGTAAAACAGCAGGTAAACCAGACCGGCAACCACCGGTGACACGGCAAACGGAATATCCAGCAGGGTCAACAACAGCTGGCGGCCAGGGAAGTTAAAGCGCGTCACCAGCCAGGCCAGCAGCGTCCCGAACACCAGGTTGACCGGGACGGTAATCAGCGCAATCAGTACCGTCAGCCAGATGGCGTGCAGCATGTCCGGGTTGGCGAGATTTTCCAGCGCCGGCATCAGCCCTTTGCTGAACGCCTGAACAAAGATGTAAACCATTGGCACGACAAGGATGAAGGCGGATACCAGCACGCCCGTACCAATCAGAACCCATTTTCCCCAGTTAATGCGGGGAGCGTCATAGCGCTTCAATTGAGTAACTTCCGCCATCAGTGACCTACCACGCGTCGACCAAAGCGACTTTGCAGAGTGTTAATCGAGAACAACAGCAGCAGCGATGCAGCGAGGATCACCGAAGCGATGGCACTCGCCGCCGGATAATCAAACTCCTGCAAACGCACAAAAATCATCAGCGAGGTCACTTCTGTTTTCCACGCGATATTCCCGGCGATAAAGATAATTGCGCCGAACTCACCGAGGCTACGGGTAAACGACAGCGCCACGCCCGCCAGCAGTGCCGGAGACAGTTCCGGCAGCACGACCTTGCGGAAGCTCTGCCAGCGCGTGGCACCCAGCGTTTCCGCGGCTTCTTCATATTCCGGGCCTAACTCTTCCAGCACCGGTTGTACGGTACGAACCACAAACGGGATGCTGGTAAAGGCCATCGCCACCGCGATACCGAGCCAGGTATAAGTCACTTTGATATCAAACTTCGCCAGCCACTCGCCGTAAAACCCGTTCACGGAGAAGAGCGAGGCCAGCGTTAAACCGGCGACGGCAGTGGGCAGAGCAAACGGCAGATCCATTAACGCGTCGAGCAGCGTACGGCCAGGGAAGCGATAGCGGGTTAAGATCCACGCCATCAGCAGGCCGAACACACCGTTGAAAACCGAGGCCACAAACGCCGACAGTAGCGTCACTTTATAGGCCGCCACCACCTGTGGGTTGGTAACGACTTCCCAGTACTGCGACCAGCTCATCTGCGCGAGCTGCATCACCAGCGCACTGAGCGGTAACAGCAAAATCAGGCAGACAAACAGCAGGCTGGTTCCGAGGCTTAAGGTAAAGCCCGGCAGCACGCGTCGTGTGGATACTGCAAACATTACTTACGCCCCGCCGCCAGCAATTTGTCTAACTCGCCGCCGCTGGCAAAATGCGTTTTCATCACATCAGGCCAGGAGCCGAAATGGTCTTCCACGCGAAACAGCCCGGTCGGCGGGAATTTATCTTTCAGTTTGTTCATGACGTCCGGGTTGTTCACGCGGTAGTAGTAATCAGTGATCACGGTCTGCGCCTGCGGGCTGTACAGATAGTTGAGGTAGGCTTTCGCCGCCTTCTCTGTACCGTTGGCCTGGACATTTTTATCTACCCATGCCACCGGGAACTCGGCCAGAATGTTGGTTTTCGGGATCACAACCTCAAAGCCCTGCGCTTCATACTGTTTGCGGATGTTATTCACTTCCGATTCAAAGCTAATCAGCACATCGCCCAGACCCCGTTCTGCGAAAGTCGTCGTCGCACCGCGACCACCGGTATCAAACACTTCGACGTTTTTCAGGAACTGAGTCATAAACTGTTCAGTTTTCGCTTTGTCGTTACCGTCAGCTTTGTCTGCCGCGCCCCACGCAGCTAAATAGGTATAGCGCGCGTTACCGGAGGTTTTCGGGTTCGGGAAAATCAGCTTCACGTCAGAACGCACGAGGTCGTTCCAGTCGTGAATATTTTTCGGGTTGCCCTTACGTACCAGGAAGCCCATCGTGGAGTAGAACGGCGAACTGTTGTTCGGCAGACGGCTCTGCCAGTCAGCAGGGAGCAGCTTGCCTTTGTCGTGCAGGATCTGCACATCGGTTACCTGGTTATAGGTCACCACATCCGCCTTCAGCCCCTGAAGGATTGCCAGCGCTTGCTTAGACGACCCGGCGTGAGACTGTTTGATGGTCAGCGTGTCGCCATTGTTCTCTTTTGCCCACTGCTGTTCAAACGGCGGGTTGAGGGCGGCAAACAGCTCGCGGGATACATCATAGGAACTGTTCAGCAGCTCAGTTGCCTGCGCCTGTGCTACCAGCAGTAAACCCGCCAGCGCCAGAGATCCTTTTTTCAGTACAGTAACGGCCATTGCGCACCCTTATAAATGTGATGACTATCTTATAGTCATAATATTTATAACGAGGACGAAAGGAGTAACGGTTTTATATACCGTTTGGTGATTTAGAAGCAGAAAAGAGAATAAGGGTGCGGCCTGTTGCCCGCACCCCAACCCTCTCCCACCGGGAGAGGGAGAAAGGCAATTACAGCGTCAGCAGACGCTCAACGGACGGAGCGAAGTAGTAACCACCGGTCACCGGTTTGGTGAAGCGCAGCATCGCATCACGCTTGCCGTCGGTATCACCGAACATGCTCAGCAGCTGTTGTTCAATGTTATACAGACGCGCGCAGTAGGCGCAGAAATAGAGGCCATGAGTACCGCTTGCCGTGCCATACGGCAGGCTCTGGCGGACAATCTTCAGCCCTTTGCCGTTTTCCTTGAGGTCAACGCGGGTCAGGTGAGAGGTTGCCGGACGCTCGTCGCCGTCGATCTCTTCGTTGGCTTCTTTGGTTCGGCCGATCATCATCTCCTGGTCGTGCACGCTCATGCGGCTAAGCTGATTGAGGTTGTGCTCCCAGCGCTGGACGAACACGTAGCTGCCGCCCGCATCCACACCGTCTTTAATAACCGCCACTTCACGGCGTGTCTCAATACCTGCCGGGTTTTCAGTCCCGTCGACGAAACCGCTCAGATCGCGCTCTTCTACCCAACGGAAGCCGTGGACCTCTTCCTGCACCTCAATGCTGTCGCCAAAGGCTGAAACCGCCGCCTGAGCAACAGAGAAGTTCACGTCATGACGCAAAGAGAGAATATGGATCAGCACGTCGTACTGGGTTGCCGGAGCCAGACCTTTCCCGTAAGGGATAAAATCTTTCAGCTCTTCCGCCCCTTCACCACCGCTCAGCTGGTGCCAGACAGTATTGCCAAAGGCAACAACGGCCCCCAGTTGGGCGTCAGGGAATTTGGCCTGGAAGGAAGCCAGTTTATCAATAAACACTTTACTGGCCGCACGCAGGGCATCCACGTCCCCTTTGACATTGGCTTCAATCCAAATCGCCGCGCGGCAATGTTCTGGCAAAATGCCACTCTGAACCTGAGACATCGCTCCTCCTGAAATAAAGATGCCACGACAACGTGGCATTGATGGCGGTCATTATACCCTGATTTCAACAAGGCGGCTTGCTCAGGCGCAAATTACTGCTTCCAGATAATTTTACTGATTTTCCAGTTCTTCAGCGTATCGTCAGACGGCATCAACCCTTCCGGGCCGCTCCAGGTTCCGGTGAAAAGGTAGCTGATATGCTGACTACCTTCGGCCTTACATTCCACCGCAACCTTGTTGTCAGAAGGGGCACTGGTGCAGTTGCCGAAGGCCTGTTTATAGAGATCGCTAAACGGTGTGCCCACTTTCACGCCGCCTGCCGTCGGGATATTTTCATCCAGTACCGCAATGCGGTTTACCATGCCTTTGTCACCGTTAATCACCAGCGCCAGCTTGTCGCCCTTCATCGCTTCGAAATAGCGCACGATGTTGCCATTTTCGGTTTTCATGCCGCTTCGCAGACGGTAGTCGCTGCTCAGGGCATCCTGTATGGCGTCCTGATCCAGCGCCGTCGTGGCGGTAATTTTACCCACACCCTGCTCGGTCACTTCCATTGAAGAGCCAAACCAGTTCCACGGATAAGCCGCCGACCAGTTGATCGACGAAAGCGTTGAACAGCCGGTTAATACCAGCGGAAGAGCGCATAAAAGTAAACGCAGCGATTTCATTGAAACGTCCTTTCTTGTTAAATCAACGCTTGTTGGAGTACGGCATCGACAAAAAGTGCCGCTTAATCTGACTCTGGTGTAAAACAGGCGCGCAGACGCGGGTTAGTGAGTAGCCACATCAGCGCCACAATATCCGCCACCACCAGCGCAATACCCATTCCCGTGAGGGGCTCGCCGGACAGCCAGAGCACGGGCTGCCAGCACAGCAGCGCAATTTGCGCGAGAATAAGCAACCCACGCAGCGCCCCCCACAGACGGGGGATCATATGCCGTCGCCCGCTGCACAAAAATGCCAGTACCGCAGGCACACCCGGCAATAACCCCCACCAGAACGCATTGTGATCGGGATAGAAGAGCGTCAGTAATGTATCACCCTGCCCGCGCGACGCCCCCGCCATCACAAACAACACCCAGGTTCGTGCCTGCAACAGCAGCACGCACCAGAATAAAAAAGGCAGCCTGACACGCCCCTGCGCGTCATAGTCTGCCGGATGGATATCAGTATTCTTCATCTTCGATCAAACGCTTGCCCAGGCTCAGCACGTCAGAATGCTCATAGCCCAGGCGTTCATACATGCCCAGCACCACATCGTTATCTTCCCGCACCATGATCTGAATTTTCGGGCAACCACGGGCAATCAGTTTCTTTTCCAGACGATTGAGCAGCGCATTGGCGATACCGCGCCCCCGGTATTCCGGGTGGACACCCAGATAATAGGCCGAGCCACGATGACCGTCATAACCACCCATCACGGTACCGACCACCTCACCGTTGACTTCCGCAACCAGGAACAGACTGACGTCGTGATTAACCTTACGCTCGATGTCCATTTCCGGGTCGTTCCACGGACGCAGCAGATCGCAGCGCTCCCAAAGGGTGATCACCTCTTCGAAATCTTCCTGGCGAAAAACGCGTATCTCCATGGTATTAACCGCCTTTTCGGGTTTAAAAACAGTGATTATGACGCGAACGCCACGTTTATCCAATAATCGGGGAAAATCTCGCCAAAATTTGGCATAATGTCACTTTGTCACGTATTGAAATGAAAAGTAAAACAATTCCCAGGTAAGGATTGTCGTAACGTTAATCGAGATACGATATAACACCAGGATCCCAATTTTTTCAATTCAGGCCGCATGAGCACATTCAAACCATTAAAAGCACTCACATCGCGTCGTCAGGTTCTCAAAGCGGGGCTGGCGGCCTTAACGTTAACAGGCATCGCAAAGCAGGCTCAGGCAAAAGAAGAGAGCACGCTTAAAACCAGTAATGGACACAGCAAACCGAAGGCGAAAAAACCCGGTGCGAAACGCGTTGTCATGCTCGATCCGGGCCACGGCGGCATTGATACCGGTGCGATTGGCAAAAACGGCGCTAAAGAAAAACATGTCGTACTGGCAATTGCAAAAAATGTGCGCGCAATTTTACGCAGCAACGGCATTGACGCCCGTCTGACACGCTCTGGCGACACCTTCATTCCGCTGTATGACCGCGTGGAAATTGCCCACCAGCACGGTGCAGACCTGTTTATGTCGATTCACGCAGACGGCTTTACCAACCCATCGGCGGCGGGTGCATCGGTGTTTGCACTCTCCAACCGCGGGGCCAGTAGCGCGATGGCAAAATATCTCTCCGATCGCGAAAACCGGGCAGATGAAGTGGCCGGGAAAAAAGCCACTGATAAAGATCACCTGTTACAACAGGTACTGTTTGACCTCGTTCAGACGGACACCATTAAAAACAGCCTGACGCTCGGTTCGCACATTCTGAAGAAGATTAAGCCGGTGCACCGACTGCACAGTAAAGGCACCGAACAGGCCGCGTTTGTGGTACTGAAATCGCCGTCGATTCCGTCGGTGCTGGTCGAAACTTCTTTTATTACTAACCCGGAAGAAGAGCGTCTGCTCGGTACCACGGCATTTCGCCAGAAGATCGCCAACGCCATCGCCTCCGGGATAATCAGTTATTTCAACTGGTTCGATAACCAGAAAGCGCACTCCAGGAAACGTTGATGAAACCCAATGCACAACTGGTCAAAACATTCCTGCTGCAGTTGCAGGATGAGATTTGCCAGAAACTGGCCGCCGCAGACGGCGCTGAATTCCAGGAAGATAACTGGCAGCGTGAAGCAGGTGGTGGCGGACGTAGCCGCGTGCTGCGTAACGGCGGCATCTTTGAGCAGGCAGGGGTCAATTTCTCCCACGTTCACGGCGATGCCATGCCCGCCTCCGCCACGGCGCACCGTCCTGAGCTGGCAGGCCGCAGTTTCGAAGCGATGGGCGTTTCTCTGGTCGTACATCCGCATAACCCGTTTGTCCCGACCAGCCACGCCAACGTGCGCTTTTTCATTGCGGAAAAACCGGGAGCCGATCCGGTGTGGTGGTTTGGTGGTGGTTTTGACTTAACACCCTACTATGGCTTTGAAGAGGACGCCGTACACTGGCACACCACCGCGCGCGACCTCTGTCTGCCGTTTGGTGAAGACGTTTACCCAAAATATAAAAAGTGGTGCGATGATTATTTCTATTTGAAGCACCGTGACGAGCAACGTGGTATTGGCGGGCTGTTCTTTGACGATCTGAATACGCCGGATTTTGATACCGCATTCCGCTTTATGCAGGCCGTCGGTCAGGGGTATACCGACGCTTATCTGCCTGTCGTCGAGCGCCGTAAAAACACCGACTACGGCGTACGTGAGCGCGAGTTCCAGCTCTACCGTCGCGGACGCTATGTCGAGTTCAATCTGGTGTGGGATCGCGGCACGTTATTCGGCCTGCAAACGGGCGGACGCACGGAATCGATTCTGATGTCGATGCCGCCGCTGGTACGCTGGGAGTATAATTTCGAGCCAAAAGAAGGCAGCCCGGAGGCTGCCTTAAGTGAGTTTATAAAGGTTCGGGACTGGGTTTAAACACACGTTACCCCTCACCCCTTTTGGGAGAGGGGTAACGAAGTTACAGCGGCTGCGTCTGCGCCTCAACCACTGCCAGTGCCACCATGTTCACGATACGGCGCACGGAAGCAATCGGCGTTAACACGTGAACCGGTTTTGCCACACCCATCAGTACCGGCCCAACGGTGACCCCTTCAGAGCTGGAAACGCGCAGCAGGTTATAGCTGATACGCGCGGCTTCCACGTTCGGCATAATCAGCACGTTCGCTGAGCCTCGCAGCGGGCTGTCCGGCATACGTTCATTACGAATACTTTCTACCAGCGCAGCATCGCCGTGCATCTCACCGTCAATCATCAGCTCCGGCGCACGCTCACGCACCAGCTCCAGCGTCTGACGCATTTTACAGGCCGCCGGTGATTTAGATGAACCAAAGTTCGAGTGCGACAGCAACGCCACTTTCGGCTCGATACCAAAGCGACGCACAGTTTCCGCCGCCATCACGGTGATCTCCGCCAGCTCTTCCGGTGAGGGATCGTCGTTAACGTAGGTATCAGCAATAAAGGTGTTACCGCTTGGCAGCAGCAGCGCGTTCATCGCACCGGCGGTATGCACACCTTCGCGATAGCCGAAGATCTCCTGCACCACGCTGAAATGTTCGTGATAGTCACCAACGGTACCGCAGATCAGGGCATCCGCTTCACCGCGGTGAACCATGATCGCGCCGATCACCGTAGTGTTGCTGATCACAGCCCGCTGAGCCTGCTCCTGGGTGATCCCGCGGCGTTTCATGATGGTGTAGTACTCACTCCAGTACTCTTTGAAGCGTGGATCGGATTCGTTGTTCACGATCTCAAAATCAACGCCCGGCTTGATTTGCAGCCCCAGCTTCTGGATACGCATCTCGATGACGCTCGGACGACCAATCAGGATCGGCTTCGCCAGCCCCAGAGTAATCAGCTCCTGAGTGGCATGCAGCACACGCGCCTCTTCCCCTTCTGCCAGTACCACACGCTTCGCGTCGGTACGTGCCTGAGAGAAGATCGGCTTCATAAACAGGTTGGTTTTGTAGACAAACTCGGTGAGCTTATCGACGTAGGCGTCGAAATCCTGAATTGGACGTGTTGCCACGCCGGAATCCATCGCCGCTTTAGCGACCGCTGGCGCAATTTTTACGATCAGACGCGGGTCGAACGGTTTTGGAATGATGTAATCCGGGCCGAAGCTCAGATCCTGATCGCCATACGCCGAGGCGACCACTTCGCTCTGCTCGGCGTGGGCCAGTTCAGCAATAGCACGAACGGCTGCCAGCTTCATCTCTTCGTTGATAGCCGTCGCACCAACGTCCAGCGCACCGCGGAAGATGAACGGGAAGCAGAGCACGTTGTTCACCTGGTTCGGGTAGTCCGAACGACCAGTACAGATAATGGCATCTTCACGCACCGCTTTAGCCAGCGGCGGCAGAATTTCCGGTTCAGGGTTAGCCAGTGCCAGAATCATTGGCGCACGCGCCATTTTCTGCACCATTGACTGAGTCAACACTTTCGGGCCAGAACAGCCGAGGAAGATGTCCGCGCCGTCAATCACGTCGTCCAGCGTACGCTTGCCGTCGTCTTCCACCGCGTAGGCCGCTTTGGTTTCCGCCATGTTCGGCTCGCGGCCTTTATAAATAACGCCTTTGGAGTCACAGACCACAATATTGTGTTTCTGCATCCCAAGCGCCACCAGCAGGTTCATACAGGCGATAGCCGCCGCACCCGCACCGGACACCACCATGCGCACGTCAGAGAGATTTTTCTCCACCACCCGCAGGCCGTTCAGAATGGCCGCCGTGCTGATAATCGCCGTACCGTGCTGGTCATCATGGAACACGGGAATGTTCATACGTTCACGCAGTTTCTGCTCAATGTAAAAACATTCCGGCGCTTTGATGTCTTCGAGGTTAATACCGCCAAACGTTGGCTCCAGAGCGGCCACCACGTCGATGAATTTGTCGGGATTGAGCTCATCCACCTCGATATCAAACACGTCAATACCGGCGAATTTTTTGAACAGAACGCCCTTCCCTTCCATAACCGGCTTACCGGCCAGTGCGCCGATGTTACCTAAGCCCAGCACCGCCGTGCCGTTAGAAATAACCGCCACCAGGTTGCCGCGCGCGGTGTATTTGTAGGCTGCCAGCGGATCTTTTTCGATTTCAAGGCAAGGAGCCGCCACGCCTGGCGAATAGGCCAGCGCCAGATCGCGCTGGGTTGCCAGCGGTTTAGTTGGGGAAACCTGAATTTTGCCCGGGACAGGAAACTCGTGAAAATCGAGGGCACTTTGCTTCAACTGCTCATCCATCTTGTTATTCCTTTCACGTTTCGGTCAAAAAGGGTGATGTTTACGATCCTGATGCCACACCCTGGGGTGCCACATAGTATCGCCGCAGGCAGCCTCACAAACTTTGAAGGCCGCCAAACTCTCACCATTGCAGCACAAAAATTGTTATCAATTTATAACTGGCATGTTACCCGTCTCAGGGCGCAATGCCTCCCCCGTCTGCTATGCTTTTTTTGTTAAGTCCATCATGCATTTTTCAGAAGTGTGAACTAACGCACTCGGGTAAGTCTTTTATTTCCATGGAGTAATTACTTATGAACCAACTAGATGGCATCAAACAATTCACCACCGTGGTCGCCGACAGCGGCGATATTGAGTCGATTCGTCACTATCAGCCTGAAGATGCGACCACGAACCCCTCGCTGCTGCTCAAAGCGGCAGGGCTTGCTCATTTTAGTCATCTGATTGATGACGCCATTGCCTACGGTAAACAGCGCGGGAAAACACAGGAGCAGAAGGTCATCGAGGCCAGCGACAAACTGGCCGTTAATTTCGGTACCGAAATTCTGAAAAGCATTCCGGGACGCGTGTCGACTGAAGTCGATGCTCGCCTCTCCTTTGATAAAGAAAAGAGCATCAGCAAAGCCCGTCATCTTGTCGAACTCTACCAGGAGCAGGGTATTGATAAGTCACGCATTCTGATTAAGCTCGCCTCAACCTGGGAAGGAATTCGCGCCGCAGAAATCCTGGAAAAAGAGGGTATCCACTGCAACCTGACGCTGCTGTTCTCGTTTGCTCAGGCTCGCGCCTGCGCGGAAGCGGGCGTGTTCCTCGTCTCACCTTTTGTCGGACGTATCTACGACTGGTATCAGGCTAAACAGCCTATGGATCCGTATGTGGTGGATGAAGACCCCGGCGTAAAATCGGTTCGCAATATCTACGACTACTTCAAACTGCACCGCTATAACACCATCGTAATGGGAGCCAGCTTCCGTCGTACCGAGCAAATCCTGGCGCTGGCAGGCTGTGACCGCCTGACTATCTCCCCTAACCTGCTCAAAGAGTTGCAGGAAAAAGAAGAGACGGTGGTGCGCAAGCTGGTGCCCTCCTCAACCGTGCTCCCGAAACCCAAAGCCATGACCGAAGCGGAGTTCCGCTGGGAGCACAATCAGGACGCGATGGCCGTGGATAAACTGGCGGAAGGCATCCGCCTGTTCGCCGTCGACCAGCGCAAACTGGAAGATCTTCTCGCCGCCAAACTTTAACCTTGCCACGGAGTGAACTATGTCCCGTAAAGAGCTTGCCAATGCCATTCGCGCCCTCAGCATGGATGCCGTGCAAAAAGCCAATTCCGGCCATCCTGGCGCACCGATGGGCATGGCAGATATTGCCGAAGTGTTGTGGAACGACTTTCTGAAGCACAACCCGAACGATCCCACCTGGTACGACCGTGACCGTTTTATTCTCTCCAATGGTCACGCGTCAATGCTGCTCTACAGCCTGCTACACCTGTCCGGTTATGACCTTCCTCTTGAAGAGCTAAAAAACTTCCGCCAGCTACATTCGAAAACACCAGGCCACCCGGAGATCGGCTATACGCCGGGCGTTGAAACGACCACCGGACCGCTCGGCCAGGGGTTAGCGAATGCGGTTGGAATGGCGATTGCCGAACGCACGCTGGGCGCACAGTTCAACCAGCCAGGGCACGACATTGTCGATCACTACACGTACGTGTTTATGGGCGACGGCTGTCTGATGGAGGGGATTTCGCACGAGGTATGTTCTCTTGCGGGCACGCTGGGGCTGGGCAAGCTGATCGGTTTTTACGATCACAATGGCATCTCCATCGACGGGGAAACCGAAGGCTGGTTTACCGACGATACAGCAAAACGGTTTGAGGCGTATCACTGGCACGTGGTGCATGACATTGATGGTCACGATCCTGACGCGGTGAAAAAAGCGATTCTTGAGGCACAAAGCGTGAAGGACAAACCGTCGCTGATTATCTGCCGCACGGTAATTGGTTTCGGCTCACCGAACAAGGCGGGTAAAGAAGAAGCGCACGGCGCAGCGCTGGGTGAAGAGGAAGTGGCGCTGACCCGGCTGAAACTGGGCTGGAAATATCCCGCTTTTGAGATCCCAAAAGAGATCTACAGAGCGTGGGATGCCCGTGAAGAAGGTGAAAAGGTTCAGCACGCCTGGAACGAGAAATTTGCCGCCTACAAAAAAGCACACCCGGATTTGGCCGCCGAATTTTCCCGCCGCATGAGCGGAGGGTTGCCGGAGGACTGGGCAGCGAAAACCCAGGCGCTGATTGAAAATCTGCAGTCCAGCCCGGCAAAAATTGCCACCCGTAAGGCGTCACAAAACACGCTGAACGCCATCGGGCCAATCCTGCCCGAACTGCTGGGCGGCTCGGCAGATCTGGCTCCCAGCAACCTGACTATCTGGTCTGGCTCGAAATCCCTGACGGAAAATAGTGCCGGGAATTATATCCATTACGGCGTGCGTGAGTTTGGGATGACCGCCATTGCCAACGGTATCGCCCACCACGGTGGTTTTGTACCTTATACCGCCACCTTCCTGATGTTTGTGGAGTATGCCCGTAACGCAGCGCGTATGGCGGCGTTAATGAAAGCGCGGCAAATTATGGTCTACACCCACGATTCGATTGGTCTGGGCGAAGATGGCCCGACGCACCAGGCGGTCGAGCAGCTGGCAAGCCTGCGTCTGACGCCTAATTTCAGCACCTGGCGTCCGTGCGATCAGGTCGAAGCGGCAGTGGGCTGGAAACTGGCGGTTGAGCGCCACAGCGGGCCAACGGCGCTGATCCTGTCGCGTCAGAACCTGACGCAGATGGAACGCACGCCGGAGCAGGTCAAAAACATCGCCCGTGGCGGGTACATCCTGAAAGACAGCGGCGGCAAACCGGACGTCATTCTGATTGCCACCGGTTCTGAAGTGGAAATCACGGTGAAAGCGGCGGAGAAACTGACCGCCGAAGGTCACACCGTGCGCGTGGTTTCCCTGCCTTCAACCGATATTTTTGACGCCCAGGACGAGGCCTACCGTGAATCGGTTTTACCCGCAAACGTCGCGGCTCGCGTGGCGGTTGAGGCCGGTATTGCCGACTACTGGTATAAATATGTCGGGCTGAAAGGCGCGATTGTCGGGATGCGGGGTTACGGTGAATCGGCTCCTGCCGATAAATTGTTCCCGTATTTTGGCTTTACCGTTGAGAACGTGGTTGAGCAAGCATTGAGCATTATGTAACACCGGAACTGTCGTTTTGCAGGCCGGGTAAGGCGTAGCCTCCACCCGGCTTTTTTTATACCACCCGTACACCAGCCGGCATCACCCGCTCCGGCGTTAACAATACGCTTTCACTGGCATCATCGGTTTCAGCACAGAGCAGCATGCATTCGGAGGTTTCGCCGCGCATTTTGGCCTTGGCCAGATTGCATAACACCACCACGGTTTTCCCCTTCAACTCCTCTTCCCGGTAGTAGGGTACCAGGCTGGTGACGGTTTGCAGCGTTTTACCACCCACCTCTATCTGCGCGATATAGAGCTTGTCGGCATTAGCATGGCGTTTGACGTCCACAATCGTCCCTACACGGATCTCCAGCTTTGCAAAGTCATCGTAGGCTATCGTTTCCATTATCACTCCTTAGTAAAATTTTACTAAATACTAGCACACCATTTGCCCAAGGCAACCGCCGGGAAATTTACTAAAAACAGATGCATGTCCGAACGCATCCTTTACAATGGGATAAAACGTGGGGAATAAGGAAAAACATGGCAACGCTCAAAGACATTGCGACGGAGGCTGGCGTCTCACTGGCAACGGTGTCCCGGGTTCTCAATGACGACCCAACGCTGAATGTAAAAGAAGAGACCAAACACCGCATTCTGGAGATTGCCGAGAAGCTGGAGTACAAGAGCAGCACATCCCGAAAAATGCAGGCAGGTACCACCGGTCAGCAACATATCCTGGCGCTGTACAGCTACCAGCAAGAGCTGGAAATTAACGACCCGTACTACCTTGCCATCCGCCACGGTATCGAGACGCAGTGTGAAAAACTGGGTGTTGAGCTAAGTAACTGCTATGCCTTTGCTACTCTGCCAGACATTAAAAAGCTCACCGGCGTGTTGATTGTCGGCAAACCGTCCCCGGCCATCCGGAGTGCGGCAACCGCGTTGACTGACAACGTCTGCTTTATCGACTTTCACGAACCGGGCAGCGAGTACGATGCCGTAGATATCGACCTCTCACGCATCAGCAAACAGATCATCGATTTCTTTATTGCTCAGGGTGTTAAGCGCATTGGTTTTATCGGTGGTGAAGATGAACCAGGCAAAGCCGATATCCGTGAAGTTGCCTTTGTGGAATATGGCCGCCTGAAAGGGGTCGTATCGGAACAGGACATCTGGCGCGGTGGTTTTTCCAGCTCCTCCGGCTACGGGCTGGCAACAATGATGCTGTCACAGAAAACCTGGCCCTCCGCGCTGTTTGTGGCCTCCGACTCCATTGCCATCGGCGTATTGCGCGCCATCCATGAGAAAGGGCTGGCGATCCCGGAGGATATCTCGCTGATTAGCGTGAACGATATCCCGACCGCTCGCTTCACCTTCCCGCCACTCTCCACCGTGCGTATTCACTCTGAAATGATGGGCAGCCAGGGCGTTAACCTGTTGCTGGAAAAATCCCGCGATGGCCGGGCGCTGCCGCTGCAGGTTTTCGTACCGAGCGTACTGAAACTGCGCGGCACTACACGCTAATTCTCTCCCTTCAAACAGTTTGCCGGGCACGCCCGGCATTTTTTTATTTCGTGATCGGGTTAAAGCAAATCGGCTTTACTGATTTTATTTAGTAAAATTTTTACTAAAATACTCAGCAATGATGTTTTACCCCACAGGGAGATCACATGAATCGCTGGGAAAATATTCAACTCACGCACGAGAACCGGCTCCCGCCGCGTGCGTACTTCTTCGCTTACGATACCGTTGCCCAGGCTCGCACATTTGCCCGCGAAGCCAGTAGCCACTTTCTGTCATTAAGCGGCCAGTGGAATTTTCGCTTTTTCACTCATCCACTGCTGGTGCCCGAAAACTTCACCTCACACTACATGGCGGACTGGGGTGATATTACCGTGCCCGGTATGTGGCAAATGGAAGGCCACGGCCAGCTGCAGTATACCGATGAAGGCTTCCCCTTCCCGGTAGATGTACCGTGGGTACCAACGGATAACCCAACCGGGGCATATCAGCGCTGGTTCACCCTGTCAGACAACTGGCAAGACAAGCAGACCATTATCAAATTTGACGGTGTCGAAACCTACTTCGAAGTCTACGTGAATGGCCGCTACATTGGCTTTAGCAAGGGTAGCCGACTGACCGCTGAGTTTGATATCAGTGACGCGGTTCATGGCGGGCAAAACCTGCTGTGCGTGCGGGTCATGCAGTGGGCAGATTCCACCTATATTGAAGACCAGGACATGTGGTGGACAGCGGGTATTTTCCGCGACGTCTATCTGGTGGGTAAAAAACCGACCCACGTGCGTGATGTGACGGTCAAAACCACCTTCGACGAGGCGTACCAGAACGCCACTCTCTTCTGCCAGCTTGAGTTGGAAAATCTTGCTCCGCAACCTGCCAGCGTATCGCTGGACTATACCCTCTATGACGGTGAGACGGTGCTCCATCAGGGCGTGACCGGCAGCCTGACCATCGGCCGCAGCGGTGAGACATCCTTTAGCATGGAGGTCAGGCAGCCGCAGCAGTGGTCTGCAGAATCACCGTATCTCTACCACCTGGTCATAACATTAAAAGATGAGCACGGACAGACGCTGGAAGTGATCCCGCAGCGTATCGGTTTTCGTGACATCAAGGTGCGTGACGGCCTGTTTTACGTCAATAACCACTACCTGAAGCTGCACGGCGTTAACCGTCACGATAACGATCATCAGAAAGGCCGGGCCGTGGGAATGGATCGCGTTGAGCGCGATCTGATCCTGATGAAGCAACACAACATTAATTCGGTTCGTACCGCCCACTACCCGAACGACCCACGCTTTTATGAACTGTGCGACATCTACGGCCTGTTCGTGATGGCGGAAACGGATGTGGAGTCTCACGGTTTTGCCAACGTCGGTGACCTGAGCCGCATCACCGACGATCCGGCGTGGGAGCATGTCTACGTTGAGCGTATCGAACGCCACATTCATGCGCAGAAAAACCACCCGTCAATCATCATCTGGTCGCTCGGAAATGAGTCTGGCTACGGCTGCAATATCCGCGCGATGGCCCGGGCGGCAAAAGCGCTGGATGACACGCGCCTGCTGCACTACGAAGAAGATCGCGACGCTGAGGTGGTGGATATCATCTCCACCATGTATACCCGCGTGCCGCTGATGAATTTATTCGGTGAATATCCGCATGCCAAACCGCGCATTATCTGCGAATACGCCCATGCAATGGGTAACGGCCCCGGCGGGTTAACCGAGTATCAGAACGTATTCGACCGCCACGACTGCATTCAGGGTCACTATGTCTGGGAGTGGTGTGACCACGGCATTCAGACGGCTGATGCCAGCGGTAACACGTATTACGCCTACGGCGGCGACTTTGGCGATTACCCGAATAACTACAACTTCTGTCTCGACGGACTCATTTACTCCGATCAAACGCCAGGCCCGGGACTGCGCGAATACAAACAGGTTATCGCTCCGGTCAAACTGCGCTGGCAGAACGGTGAGCTGAACATTGAAAACCGCTTCTGGTTCACCACGCTGGATGATTACACCCTGCTTGCCGAAGTGCGTGCTGAAGGTGAAACGCTGCACAGCCAGCCGCTGGTTGTGACCGGGCTGGCACCAGACAGTTCGCGCAGCGTGAGTCTGGACTTGCCTGAACTCGATGAGCGCGAAGCGTTCCTGACCGTGCGCGTCAGCAAAAATAGCCGTACCCGCTATAGCGAAGCGGGACACAACATTGCGGTATACCAGTTCCCGTTAAAAGCGCGCACTGCGCATGCGACGCCGCTGATCAACACCAACGCCACGCCGCTGAAACGGGAAGAAGACCGCCTGAGTTACACCGTGACCGGGCATAACTTCCGCGCGATCTTCTCTAAAGTAACGGGAAAACTCAGTGTCTGGCAGGTTAACGGCGAGGAAAAGATTACCCGCGAACCGAAGATTAACTTCTTCAAGCCGATGATTGATAACCACAAGCAGGAGTATGAAGGGCTGTGGCAACCCAACCATCTGCAGATCATGCAGGAGCATCTGCGTAGTTTCGACGTTGAGCAGCATGACGACGCGGTTTTCATTACCACCCGCACGCTGATTGCCCCGCCGGTGTTTGATTTTGGAATGCGCTGCACCTATCGCTGGCGCATCACCGCCGACGGGCAAATCAACGTTGAGCTGAGCGGTGAACGCTACGGCGATTACCCGCACATCATTCCGTGCATCGGCTTTACGCTCGGCATCAACGGCGAATTTGACCAGGTGAGCTACTACGGACGCGGGCCAGGGGAAAACTACCCCGACAGCCAGCAGGCCAGCACCATCGATCTGTGGCACACCACGGTGGATAAGATGTTCGAAAATTACCCCTTCCCGCAGAACAACGGCAACCGCCAGCAGGTGCGCTGGGCAACGCTTGCCAACCGTCACGGCAGCGGACTTCTGGTGGTGCCTGAGCAACCAATCCACTTTAGCGCATGGCACTACACGGCAGAGAACATCCACGCGGCACAGCACTGCAATGAACTGCATCGTTGCGATGACATTACCCTCAACCTTGACCATCAGGTACTGGGTTTAGGCTCCAACTCCTGGGGAAGCGAAGTGCTCGACTCCTGGCGCGTCTGGTTCAGACCGTTCCGCTACGGGTTCACCCTGCTCCCACTGGACGGTGGACAAGCCGCCTCGCAGGCGCTGGCGCACCATCAGTTTGGCACCGGTTTCTTCTCCATGAATTCGCACAGCGAGGCAGACAAATGATCGTTCTCGACAGCCTGGAACAGTTCCAGCAGCTTTATCGCACGGGCCGCAAGTGGCAGCGCTGCGTAGAGGCCATAAACAACATCGACAATATCCAGCCCGGCGTTGCCCACTCGATTGGCGACTCGCTGGCCTACCGTGTGACCGGTGATGCCAGTACCGACGCATTGTTCGTCGGCCATCGCCGCTACTTCGAGGTGCATTACTACCTGCAGGGAATGCAAAAAATTGAATTCGCCGCAAAAGAAACCCTTCAGCTTGTGGCGTGTTATCGCGATGAAACCGACCGCGAATACCTGAAAGGTGTGGGTCACACCGAACAGGTGCGCGAGGGGCAAATCGTCATTTGTGAGAACCACGAGGCGTATCGCTTCATCAGTGATACGCCTGCAAAAAAAGTCGTCCTCAATGTGACCATCGAAGACGGTTATTTTCATAACAAATAAAAAAGCCAGCGGTGCCAATGAAGCACCGCTATCCTCCTCGTACCCGGAGATATGTTATGTCTGAAGTCACTAAGCGTAATACCATCGGCAAATTCGGCCTGCTGTCGCTGACGTTTGCCGCCGTGTTTAGTTTTAATAACGTCATCAACAACAATATCGAGCTGGGCCTCGCCTCAGCGCCGATGTTCTTTTTAGCCACCCTGTTCTATTTCATTCCGTTCTGCTTAATCATTGCAGAGTTTGTTTCACTGAATAAAAACTCCGAAGCCGGGGTTTACGCCTGGGTGAAAAGTTCGCTGGGTGGACGCTGGGCGTTTATTACCGCCTACACCTACTGGTTTGTTAACCTGTTCTTCTTTACCTCGTTATTACCGCGCGTCATCGCCTACGCCTCTTACGCCTTTTTGGGTTATGAGTACATTCTTACGCCGTTTGCCACCACAGTACTGAGTATGGTGCTGTTCGCCTTCTCCACCTGGGTGTCTACCAACGGGGCGAAAATGCTGGGGCCGATTACCTCCGTCACCTCCACGCTGATGCTATTGCTGACCCTCTCTTATATTCTGCTGGCGGGCGCGGCTCTGATGGGTGGCGTTCAGCCTGCCGACCCTATCACCGTGGATGCGATGATCCCGAACTTCAACTGGGCATTCCTCGGTATTACCACCTGGATATTTATGGCTGCCGGTGGTGCGGAATCCGTTGCGGTATACGTCAATGACGTTAAGGGCGGCTCCAAATCCTTCGTTAAAGTGATCATTCTGGCGGGGATATTCATCGGCGTGCTGTACTCCATCTCCTCGGTGCTGATTAACGTCTTTATCAGCAGCAAAGAGCTGAAATTTACCGGCGGCTCGGTGCAGGTGTTCCACGGTCTGGCGGTATGGTTTGGCCTGCCGGAAGTGCTGATGAACCGCTTTGTCGGGCTGGTTTCCTTTACCGCGATGTTCGGCTCCCTGCTGATGTGGACGGCAACCCCGGTCAAAATTTTCTTCTCTGAAATCCCGACCGGCATTTTTGGCCCCAAAACCGTGGCGCTGAACGAAAACGGCGTACCGGCACGCGCGGCGTGGATCCAGTATCTGATTGTGATCCCGTTAATGATTATCCCGACAATGGGGTCGAATACCGCGCAGGAGCTGATGAACACCGTCATCAACATGACCGCCGCCGCATCAATGCTGCCGCCGCTGTTCATCATGCTGGCGTACCTGAACCTGCGCCGTAAGCTCGATCATCTGCCACGCGATTTCAAAATGGGCTCACGCACCACGGGCATGGTAGTGGTATCGATGCTGATTGTGATTTTTACCATCGGTTTTGTGGCCTCAACCTTCCCGACCGGTGGCAATATTCTGACGATTATTTTCTATAACGTCGGCGGCATTGTTTTATTCCTCGGATTTGCCTGGTGGAAATACAGCAAATACGTAAAAGGATTATCAAAAGAACAACAAGAAATTGAAGCATCACCGGCCTCGAATATTAACTAACACTGAAGGCATGGATTTTTTCTCATTGGGATGAGTGCATGAAAATTAAAGTAAAAACATTTGGGGCACTCGCTGCCCTCTCTTTTTGCTGCCCGTCATTTGCCGCAGAGGAGGCACGACCTGCCGAACACGACGATACCAAAACGCCGGAAATCACCTCTTCGTCATTCCGTTTTTATGGCGAACTGGGTGTCGGCGGATATATGGATTTAGAAGGTAAAGATAAACATAAATACAGCGACGGCACCTATATTGAGGGCGGTCTGGAGATGAAACAGGGGAACTGGTTCGGCCTGATTTACGGTGAAGGCTGGACCGTTCAGGCTGACCATCAGGGCAACGCCTGGGTGCCTGACCACAGCTGGGGCGGTTTTGAAGGCGGGCTCAACCGCTTTTACGGCGGTTATAAAACCGATAACAGTACCGAGATCATGCTCAGTCTGCGGCAGGATTCCTCCCTGGATGACCTGCAATGGTGGGGGGATTTCACCCCCGACCTGGGTTATGTGATCCCCAATACCCGCGACATTATGTACGCGCTCAAGGTGCAAAATCTCTCCGGCGACCTGCGCTATAGCATCACCGCCACGCCTGCCGGGCACCATGACGAGAGCAAGGCATGGCTGCACTTTGGCAAATACGATCGCTATGACGATAAGTACACTTATCCGGCAATGGCGAATGGCTATATCCAGTATGACATTGTGAAAGGTGTCACCTGGATGAACGGCCTTGAAGTCACCGATGGTACCGGCCAGCTCTTTTTAACCGGTGTTTTGTCACCAAACCTGGCCGCACGCGCCTGGCATCATACCGGACGCGCCAGAGGCCAGCATGTCTCCGGCACCGAAACCGGCTATATGCTCAGCGCCATGATTGAGGCGTTAAAAGGCGTGTATCTCTCCACCGCCTACAGCTATGCAAAGCATCGTCCGGACAATGCCACCGATGAAACCACGTCGTTTATGCAGTTTGGTATCTGGTACGAGTACGGCGGTGGACGCTTTGCCACTGCTGCCGACAGCCGCTTCTACATGAAAAATGCCTCCGGCGACCCCAGTGACCAGGTCTTCCTGATGCAATACTTCTACTGGTAAAAAAGGGATCTTCCACCATGAAATTTACATCCGCACTTACGCCACTGGCCTGTGCTCTGGCGCTGAGTTTTTCGGCCCATGCGGCAACCGCAAACGACTTTAAAAACGTCGTCAACCGCACCGGTGCGCCGGAGTATATGCACGATTTCGACTATGACGACCACCAGCGCTTTAATCCCTTTTTCGATTTGGGTGCCTGGCATGGTCATCTGCTGCCAGACGGGCCACACACTCAGGGAGGGTTTCCCGGCGTAGCGCTACTTACCGAAGAGTACATCAACTTTATGGCGACCAATTTTGACCGCCTGAGCGTGTACCAGAACGGCAAAAAAGTGGATTTCACCCTTGAGGCCTGGAGTGTTCCCGGTGCGCTGGTGCAGAAACTGAGCGCGAAAGATGTACAAATAGAGATGACGTTACGCTTTGCCTCCTCCCGCACGTCACTGCTGGAAACCCGTATCACCAGCAAGACACCGCTCGATCTGGTGTGGGACGGCGAACTGCTGGAAAAGCTGGAGGCCAAAGAAGGTAAACCGCTTTCGGATAAAACCATCGACGGAGCATTTCCCGATTATCAGCGCAAAATTGTCACCACCCGCGATGGCCTGAAGGTCACCTTTGGCAAAGTGCGTTCGACGTGGGATCTGCTGACCTCCGGCAGTTCTGAATATCAGGTGCATAAATCATTACCCGTCGAAACCACGGTCGACGGGCATCGTTTTACCAGCCGGGCGCACATTACAGGCAGCACCACGCTGTATACCACCTATTCACATTTGCTGAATGCAGATGAGGTCAAACGCGAACAGCCGCAAATCCGCGATATCCTGGCGCGTCCCGCCTCCTACATTGCCGCCTCACAACAACGCTGGGAGGGCTATCTGCAGAAAGGGCTAACCAACCCGAATGCAACACCGGAACAAACCCGCGTGGCGGTGAAAGCGATTGAAACGCTGAACGGTAACTGGCGCTCGCCTGGCGGCGCGGTACGTTACAACACGGTAACACCATCCGTAACCGGACGCTGGTTCTCCGGTAACCAGACCTGGCCGTGGGATACCTGGAAACAGGCGTTTGCAATGTCGCATTTCAACCCGGATATCGCCAAAGAGAACATCCGCGCGGTCTTCTCGTGGCAAATCAAAGCCGACGATCCTCTGCGCCCGCAGGATGCCGGTTTTGTACCGGATCTTATCGCCTGGAACCTGAGCCCGGAACGCGGTGGCGACGGTGGCAACTGGAACGAGCGCAATACCAAACCGAGCCTGGCGGCCTGGTCAGTGATGGAGGTCTACAACACCACGCACGATAAGGCCTGGCTGGCAGAGATGTATCCAAAACTGGTTGCCTATCATGACTGGTGGCTACGTAACCGGGACCATAACGGCAACGGCGTGCCGGAGTACGGTGCGACACGTGACAAAGCCCATAACACCCCTGACGGTGAAATGCTGTTTACCGTTAAGAAAGGCGATAACGCGGAATCACTCTCTGGTCTGAACAACTACGCCAGGGTGATCGACAAAGGGCATTATGACAGTCTGGAGATCCCGGCGCAGGTTGCCGCCTCGTGGGAATCCGGACGTGACGATGCCGCCGTGTTCGGGTTTATTGATAAAGCACAGCTGGATAAATACGTCGAAAACGGCGGGAAACGCAGCGACTGGACGGTAAAATTCGCGGAAAACCGCAGCAAAGAGGGCAACTTGCTGGGCTATTCGTTACTGCAGGAGTCCGTCGACCAGGCGAGCTATATGTACAGCGACAATCACTATCTGGCGCAAATGGCGAGCCTGCTTGGGAAAGAGCAGGAAGCCAGCCACTATCGCCAGCTGGCGGATAAGCTCGCGACCTATATCAATACCTGTATGTTCGATGCGAAAAGCGGTTTTTACTACGACATTCGCATTGAGGATAAGCCGCTGGAGAACGGCTGCGCGGGCAAACCTATCGTCGAACGCGGTAAGGGGCCGGAAGGCTGGTCGCCGTTGTTTAATGGTGCAGCAACGCAGGAACATGCTGACGCCGTGGTGAAGGTGATGCTGGATCCGCAAGAGTTCAACACATACGTGCCGCTCGGCACGGCCGCGTTGACCAACCCGGCGTTTGGCCCGGATATCTACTGGCGTGGCCGCGTCTGGGTCGACCAGTTCTGGTTTGGATTAAAAGGGATGGAACGCTATGGCTACCGTGAACAGGCACAAACTCTGGCGGAAACCTTCTTTAAGCATGCGAAGGGGTTAACGTCCGATGGCCCAATTCAGGAAAACTACAACCCGCTGACCGGCGCGCAGCAAGGCGCACCTAACTTCTCCTGGAGCGCGGCACATCTGTACATGCTGTATAACGACTTTTTCCGCAAAAACTAACGGGTCGGGCTTTCGCCCGTGCAAGCGTAGTTGCCACCCGGCAAAACGCTACCTCGTGATCCACAACGTGGGCCAGGCATCTGGCCCATTCCAGTTATCACAGCTGGGTTCTTCGGCATAACGCACCAGACGGAAGTGCTGACCGTCAAAACGCCAGCGAGTCTGGATCCCGCAATCCGCAATACCACGCCCTAATGCGAGCGTGGTCAGTTCACGCGTTTTTTCATCAAAGCGGGCATTCATCAGCTCCATTTCACTGCTGTCGCTTACAGGGGTAAACGGCAGACGCAGCCTCACGCTGCGGGCGGAAAACGGTTTTTTGCGCGACACCAGCCACGCCAAATCGACGGTATTGTATGCCCCTGCTTCACAGCTGATGATCAGCAGCGCTTTGTCGTCGGTTAGCGCAGTCACGCGCACTTCCCGGCGGTTTGGATCAAGCGAGCACTGGCTGTTATTCATCCGCCAGGTACCGTAATCCAGCAGGTCGTTCAGTTCACCGTGAGACAGCGGCGTGGGTGTCGGGTTCACCACCGCCACCTCTTTTAAGGCCGGCGCAGGCGGCACGCTTAACGACGGCTCGCCCCCTTTTTTAATCCAGGCCGTTTCGCTGCCAACGCGTTTTTGCTGGGCGTCAATAAACAGCAAGGCAGCTTTCAGACCGACCAGCGAGATAACCTGGTTGCCGCCACGCAGGGTCAGCGCCTTCCCTTCCTGAATGCTTTTCAAAAATGCCGTGATGGTAGCGGCGACATCCGTTTTCAGATGCCAGGGGGTTAACTGCCAGTGCAGCGGTTCAAATTTAAGCGGGGCATTATCCAGCAGCAGGCGTGGCGCAATGTCGGGCTCTTTTACGGAGGGGGCAGAAAGGCCGCCAAGATCGATACGCAGCGTGGCATCGGTTTTCGCCCCGGCGCTGCGGCTGAGCGTCATCACCAGACCGCGATGTTCACCGGTATTGCGCGCAACGCAAAAATTCTGGTTATTGCAGGTGACCTGCCAGTCAGAGAACGATTGCTGAGAAGGCGCAGCCCACACCCACGGCGTGGGGAGTACGCAAAATAAACAGAGAACAAAAACGCAGTGGCGCATGAATGGCACAATCCCGGAAACAAAAACGCATATCTGGATAATATCTTCGTGTTCAAGCCTGGCGTGCTCAATCGGATTTATCAGATAGAGTTGTCCGAAACATCGCCCATTAAGCCGGATGTTTGTAAATACTGCAGCAATATCACAGCCTTACCGTCTTTAACCTCCCCTGAATGGACCATCGCCAGCGCCCGGGAAAAGGGAAGTTCCAGCACTTCAATATCTTCATCGTCTACGCCGCCGCCCCGGTGCGTTCGCTGGGCATCGCTGTATTCCGCAATGAAGAAATGGATGAGTTCCGTCACGCCGCCTGGCGACATAAACAGCTCGAAGACTTTTTTAACGTTCCCCACTTCAAAGCCCGTCTCTTCGATGGCCTCTTTGCGGATACACACTTCTGGCTCATCGTCGTCAAGAAGACCCGCGCAGGTTTCAATCAACCGTCCATCCGGGTTGCCATTGACCCATGTCGCCACCCGAAACTGGCGAATCAACACCACACTTTGCTTTTCACGGTTGTAGAGCAGAATGGTTGCCCCGTTGCCACGGTCGTAGACCTCGCGTTTATGGCGGATAACTTCACCGTTATTACGCGTTAAATCATAGGTGATGTTACGCAGGACAAAGTAATTTTCAGATAGGATTTTGTCTTTGATAACGTCGATTTTCAGGGTCATACGGGCTCCACGGCATAATAAGTGCATTTATACTACGCCGTGAACCCCGCTTTGTCGCTCGCCGGATTTAGTGCATTTTTGGCGCGTTTACTTCAAGCCAGTCGAGAATGCCCTGCGCGGCATGACGTCCTTCTGCCATCGCAGTCACCACCAGATCCGCACCGCGTACCGCATCACCCCCGGCAAAAATTTGCGGGTTGGTGGTCTGGTAGCGATAGCGCCCCTCTACGGAGGCAATGATACGCCCCCAGTCATCCGTCTCGACACCCTGCGCCTGCAGCCACGGCATCGCGTGCGGATTAAAACCAAACGCCATGATCACCGCATCAGCAGGCATAACAAACTCACTGCCCGCCACCGGAACAGGCCGACGGCGTCCCTGGGCATCCGCGTCACCCAGTTCGGTGCGCAGCATCCGAATGCCGTTAACCTGCCCGTCAGCGGCAAGCACTAGCTCAACGGGCTGGACGTTAAATTCAAATTCAGCGCCCTCTTCTTTTGCGTTCTTCACCTCTTTTTTCGAGCCAGGCATGTTGGTTTCATCCCGACGGTAGGCGCAGGTGACCTTCGCCGCACCGTGACGTAACGCGGTACGCACGCAGTCCATCGCGGTATCTCCCCCACCGAGCACCACCACGTTCAGACCCCGGGTGTCGATAAACGGTTCTTTGACCGTCGATTCCAGCCCCATCACATGGCGCGTGTTCGCCACCAGGAAAGGCAGCGCGTCATACACGCCCGGTGCGTCCTCGTGCGGTATACCGGCCTTCATGGAACGGTAGGTGCCGACACCAATAAACAGGGCATCGTAATCGCTTCGTAGCTGAGACATCGACACGTCCTGGCCCACTTCACAGTTCAGTTCAAAATGGATCCCCATCGCAGTAAATATCTCTCTGCGCCGCGCGAGCAACGATTTATCCAGCTTGAAGGCCGGAATGCCAAACGTCAGCAGACCGCCAATTTCCGGGTGACGATCATAGACGGTGACGCTCACACCGCTGCGCACCAGCACATCAGCGCAGGCGAGCCCGGCAGGCCCTGCTCCGATAACGGCCACCCGTTTCCCCACCGGGGAAACATTACTCATATCCGGTTTCCAGCCCATCGCCAGCGCCTGGTCAGAGATATAGCGCTCGATGTTACCAATGGTCACTGAACCTGATTCATCACGCACTGTGCAGGCCCCTTCACATAATCTGTCCTGCGGACAGACGCGGCCGGTAATTTCAGGTAAACAGTTGGTCTGGTGAGAGAGCGCCACGGCACCGGCGATATCTCCTGCGTTGACACGTTCAATCCACTGCGGGATGTGGTTGTGCAGTGGGCACGTCCATTCGCAAATACTGTGTTCCCCGCATTTCAGGCAGCGCGAGGCTTCACGTTGAGCCTGTTCTGCCCGAAACGGCAGGGTGATTTCATTAAAATGGCCGGCGCGTTCCTGCGGGCTGAGCTTATCCGGCTCACCGCGTTGCGGCGTGTTTTGCATCTGCTGCAGTTTAGTTTGCACCACGTCATGACCAACCGCTTCGCCATGCCAGGGTTGCGCTTCCAGACGAGCAGTGCGCTGACGACGCGATTTTGCCAGATTGTCGAGGACGGCGGGTGTCGCCAGCGTCAGGACATCCGCCGGGCAATTTTCGATACAGGCCGGGCCTTGCGGGCGCGTCAGGCAGAGGTCACATTTGTGTGCTTCGGCCTTCACGCTGTCGTTGTCGAGCGGCGTGACGATAATCTCCATCGTGCCAAATGGGCAGGCGACCACACAGGCTTTGCAACCAATGCATTTTTGTTGATTCACCTGTACGCTGTGGTCGTGTTTGCTGATGGCCCCGTTCGGACAGCTTTGTGCACAGGGCGCATTTTCGCAGTGGTGGCAGGTGACGGGGGTTTTCTTTTCGCCTGACCTGAGCACCGTAATGCGGGGATGAAAATGGCGCTCGCTCAGGACGTGCTCTTCACCGTTGTGCGCCATCACGCAGGCGACTTCGCAGGCACGACATCCAATACAGTGCTGGCTGTTGGCCATAATAAAACGATTCATAACAACACCTGTTTTTGGTTCAATAACCTTATTCTTTATATAAGTACTGTATTTACCCACGGTGGCGCGATCAGGCAATATTCACATGCCCGGAAGCCAAACTATTTCCAGTGAACCTGTGGCAGATCAATTTTATTCAGGAAGCTGTTCTGTGACCGTTAAACGACCCGTTTCCGGAAGCCTGGCCCGGGCTTTCTTTTCGATTATTGTGCTGTCGGTTCTGACCAGCACCATCGCCCTGCTGACGCTCGCCAGTAGCCAGCGTGACGCCGAAGCCATCAATATTGCCGGTTCACTGCGCATGCAGAGTTACCGACTGGGCTACGAGATGCAGCGACACAGCCCCTCGCTGGTGGCGCATCGCGAGATCTGGCAACAAACCCTGAGCGCGCCTGCCCTGCAGAAATTGAACCGCTGGTACGTACCGGACGATGTCAAACAGCGCTATCAGCAACTGCATCTTGCCTGGCAGGAGATGGATAAGCGTATCGCCAGCGGAGATACCGCGTGGTATCAGGATCACATTGAAGATTTTGTCGGCCACATCGATACCTTTGTGCTCACGCTCCAGCATTACACCGAACATAAAATACAGCTGGTCATCCTGATATCGCTGGCTGGCGGTCTTGGCATCCTGCTGCTGACGGCGTTAACCCTGCGACGGATCCGTCGCCAGGTGGTTTTGCCGCTGAACAATCTGGTGGCAGCAAGTGAACGCATTGAGCAGGGACAATTTGATACCCCCGCACCAGATACCGCTTTGCCGAATGAACTGGGTCAACTTTCCCACGCGTTCAACCATATGTCGGCCGAGCTACACACGCTTTATCGCTCGCTTGAGCACTCCGTTGCGGAAAAGACGCAGCATCTGAATGAAGCCCATCAACAGCTCGAAATGTTGTTCAAATGTTCTCAGGCACTGAATACCGGCCAGATAGACAGCCACAGTTTCAGACATATTTTGCAGATTGTGCACGAATACACGCAGATGAATTACCTGGAGCTACGAACCAGCGACGACTGGCGGCTATGCGAAGGGAATGCGTCGAAAAGTGCCCCACTGCAAAGCCTGCCAGTGCTGATGCAGGATACCCTGTATGGTGAGTTGCGCTGGCAAAGCGAAACGGACACGGTGCCCCAAACGCTGATGCAAAGCGTGGCGACAATGCTGGGGCGCGGGCTTTATTTCAACCAGGCACAAAAGCATTACCAGCAATTGCTGTTGATGGAAGAGCGCGCGACGATTGCCCGCGAGCTGCATGATTCGCTGGCGCAGGTGCTGTCGTATTTACGCATCCAGCTTACGCTCCTCCGTCATGCCATACCGGAGGAGAACACCCCGGCGCAAACCATCATCACGGACTTCTCCCGCGAATTAAACAACGCCTGGCATCAGCTACGTGAACTGCTCACGACGTTCCGTCTGACGCTTAACCACGCCAATCTTCCCGCCGCACTCCAGGAGTCGCTGGACGGGTTGCAGAGTCAAACACAGGCGAAGCTGTATCTTGACTGTCGTCTCTCTTCCCTGGCACTGGACGCACAAAAGCAGGTGCATTTATTACAGATCGTGCGTGAAGCCGTGCTGAATGCCATTAAGCACGCCCAGGCCAGCGAGATCACCGTGAGCTGCGTGACCTCTGCGGATGGCACTCACATCGTGAACATTCGCGATAACGGTATCGGCATTGGCGAGGCCAGCGAACCGCCGGGACATTACGGGCTAAACATTATGCGCGAACGCGCGGGGCGGCTCGGAGGAGCGCTGCACTTTTCACAGCCGCAAAACGGTGGAACGCAGGTGAGTGTAACATTCCGTTCTCCCTCCCCGCTTGCGGATAAATAACGGCAAAGTAAGGCGCTATATCAACAGCCCGTCTTACGGATACGTGATATTTTCACCCGAGCCTGCGTGGGGGAGAAGGTAAAAAGGGAATGATAATTTACACTATCTCCTTTATTTCTCCACGTTTGGCCTTTGTCTTGCCGTTACAGTGTTGCAGGCAATATACAATAATGACGTGCAGCAAAACGAGGTCACACTTTCATGGCGAATTTTTTCATCGATCGCCCCATTTTTGCCTGGGTACTTGCCATTCTGTTGTGTCTGACAGGTGTCCTGGCCATTACTTCACTTCCTGTTGAGCAATACCCCGATCTGGCTCCGCCAAACGTGCGCATCACGGCTAACTACCCTGGTGCTTCGGCGCAGACGCTGGAAAATACCGTGACGCAGGTTATCGAGCAGAACATGACAGGTCTGGATAACCTGATGTACATGTCCTCACAAAGCAGCGCCACGGGCCAGGCCACGGTCACCCTGAGCTTCACGGCGGGTAGCAACCCGGACGAAGCGGTGCAACAGGTGCAAAACCAGTTACAGTCGGCCATGCGCAAACTGCCTCAGGCGGTTCAGAACCAGGGCGTTACCGTGCGTAAAACCGGTGACACTAACATTTTGACCATCGCTTTTGTCTCTACCGACGGCTCAATGGATAAGCAGGATATTGCGGACTACGTTGCCAGTAATATTCAGGATCCGATCAGCCGTATTAACGGCGTCGGCGATATCGACGCCTACGGCTCACAGTACTCCATGCGTATCTGGCTTGATCCCAACAAGCTGAACAGCTTCCAGATGACGGCAACCGACGTCACGAATGCCATTAAATCCCAGAATGCTCAGATAGCCGTAGGGCAACTGGGGGGAACGCCTTCCGTCGATAAACAAGCGCTGAATGCCACCATTAACTCGCAGTCGCTGCTCCAGACACCCGATCAGTTCCGCGATATTACCCTGCGCGTGAATCAGGACGGTTCTGAAGTCCGCCTGGGCGATGTCGCCACGGTGGAAATGGGGGCGGAGAAGTATGACTACCTGAGCCGCTTTAACGGTAATCAGGCCTCCGGTCTGGGCATTAAGCTGGCCTCCGGTGCAAATGAAATGGCTACGGCGAAGCTGGTGTTAGACCGACTGGATGAGCTGTCGCAGTATTTCCCGCACGGTCTGGAGTACAAAGTCGCCTATGAAACCACCTCCTTCGTTAAAGCCTCGATTGAGGATGTGGTGAAGACCCTGCTGGAAGCCATCGCGCTGGTGTTCCTGGTGATGTACCTGTTCCTGCAAAACTTCCGCGCCACGCTGATCCCAACCATTGCCGTGCCAGTAGTGCTGCTTGGCACCTTTGCGGTGCTTTACGCGTTTGGTTACAGCATCAACACCCTGACCATGTTCGCAATGGTACTGGCTATCGGCCTTCTGGTGGATGACGCCATCGTGGTGGTTGAAAACGTCGAGCGTATCATGAGCGAAGAGGGGCTTTCGCCGCGCGAGGCGACGCGTAAATCAATGGGGCAAATTCAGGGAGCATTAGTCGGCATCGCGATGGTGCTCTCGGCGGTCTTTATTCCGATGGCCTTCTTTGGCGGCACAACCGGTGCCATTTACCGTCAGTTCTCGATAACCATCGTCTCCGCAATGGTGCTTTCCGTGCTGGTGGCGTTGATCCTCACCCCTGCCCTCTGTTCCACCCTCCTTAAGCCGCTGAATAAAGGTGAACACCACGGCCAGAAAGGCTTTTTCGGCTGGTTTAACCGTATGTTCAACCGCAATGCCGCACGTTATGAAATGGGCGTCGGTAAGGTGCTGCACCGCAGCCTGCGCTGGATGATGATTTACGTTGTGCTGTTGGGCGGAATGGTCTGGCTGTTCCTGCACCTCCCCACCTCATTCCTGCCGATGGAAGACCGCGGCATGTTCACCACCTCGGTGCAACTACCGAGCGGCGCAACGCAACAGCAGACTCTGAAAGTGGTCGAAAAGGTGGAACAGTACTTCTTCACCAAAGAGAAAGATAACATCATTTCGGTATTTTCGACCGTCGGCTCAGGCCCGGGGGGTAACGGGCAGAACGTCGCCCGTATGTTTGTACGCCTGAAGGACTGGAACGAGCGCGACACAAAAACGGGCACGTCGTTTGCCATTATCGAGCGCGCGACAAAAGCCTTTGCACACATCAAGGAAGCGCGCGTCTTTGCCAGCAGCCCTCCGGCCATCAGCGGCCTCGGCAGCTCCGCCGGGTTTGATATGGAACTGCAGGATCACGCGGGCGCTGGCCACACGGCACTGATGGCGGCGCGCGATAAACTGTTAGAGCTGGCGGGAAAAAATCCTGACCTGACCCGCGTCCGACATAACGGTCTGGATGACAGCCCGCAGCTGCAGGTTGATATCGAACAGCGCAAAGCGCAGGCACTGGGGGTGTCCATCGCCGATATTAACGACACCCTGCAGACGGCGTGGGGCTCCAGCTATGTGAATGATTTTATGGATCGTGGCCGCGTGAAAAAGGTGTATGTTCAGTCTGCCGCACCGTTCCGTATGTTACCGGACGATATCAACCGCTGGTTTGTGCGTAATAATTCAGGCGGCATGGTGCCGTTCTCAGCCTTTGCCTCTTCGCACTGGGAGAGCGGTTCACCACGTCTGGAACGCTATAACGGCTATTCTGCTGTTGAAATCATCGGTGAGGCCTCCCCGGGCGTCAGTACCGGTACCGCAATGGACACGATGGAAAAACTGGTGCAACAGTTACCCACCGGGTTTGGTCTGGAGTGGACGGCAATGTCTTACCAGGAGCGTCTCTCCGGGGCTCAGGCTCCTGCACTGTATGCGCTGTCGCTGCTGGTGGTATTCCTTTGCCTTGCCGCGCTCTATGAGAGCTGGTCAGTGCCGTTCTCGGTCATGCTGGTGGTACCGCTTGGTGTGATCGGCGCACTGCTGGCAACCTGGATGCGCGGTCTGGAAAACGACGTTTACTTCCAGGTAGGGCTGCTCACCGTTATCGGTTTGTCGGCAAAAAACGCCATTCTGATCGTCGAATTTGCCAACGAGATGAATGCCAAAGGGCATGAGCTAATGGCTGCCACGCTACACGCCTGCCGTCAGCGCTTACGCCCGATCCTGATGACCTCTCTGGCGTTTGTCTTTGGCGTATTACCTATGGCAACCAGTTCAGGCGCAGGCTCCAGTAGCCAGCACGCGGTGGGTACGGGCGTCATGGGTGGCATGATTTCAGCCACAATCCTGGCCATTTATTTTGTTCCTCTGTTCTTTGTGCTGGTGCGTCGCCGCTTCCCTCTCAGGGAACGTTCTGAATAACCCAATGAATTATTTAGGGTATAAAAAAAGGCGGCTCTTATAGCCGCCTTTTTACTGTGTGATTAACTCACACTATGGTTATTTTACTTATTTTAGTGCTCTTGCAATTCTTCCTGAATGTCATTTACGAAGCATGCCTTCGATAAAATCTTTCCAGTTCCCCAGTTCACGTTCAATCATAACAACCTCTCTTATTATTATGCGTATTCTACGAAAACGTACCATCATTGTGAAGACAATCTAACCAGATGCACCGATTGTACCCCGCTACCGTCCTGGATTTATGATAAATATGAACGCAGGGTCGTAAATTTTGTGTGACGTATAGCAATATTTTGAAATAACCTTACAGGCAGGTAAATTCTAAATTACTGACTGAGTTTATTAGAAATTTAACCCTTATGAACATCTATGCTTAAATGATGAAAGAATATTCAGCTTACAGGTGTGAGTTGAATTAAGAAGAATTGTAAATTAATAGAATTCCCGAATGTGTTATATTCCACTTAAGGATAAAAATTCGAAATTACTGAACATTTAATCATCATAAGAACAAAAGGATTCACCATGATTGTGATGTACGGCATTAAAAATTGTGACACCATCAAAAAGGCTCGCCGCTGGCTGGAAGCACACAATGTGC
Organism: Enterobacter sp. LM3; assembly: GCF_046622475.1. NCBI lineage: Bacteria > Pseudomonadati > Pseudomonadota > Gammaproteobacteria > Enterobacterales > Enterobacteriaceae > Enterobacter > Enterobacter sp. LM3. Next base: position 219,974 of record NZ_JBJURN010000004.1, read on the forward strand.
AGTATCGCTTCCACGACTACCGCGCCGATGGGCTTGATGCAGAATTTCTGCATACTGCCATCAGCGAACTGGGCTGGGAAGCGCTGCTCAATACCCGTGGAACCACCTGGCGTAAACTGGACGAATCACTGCGTGCCAGCATCAACAACGCCGACAGCGCAGCCAGTCTGATGCTCGAAATGCCAGCAATTATCAAACGCCCATTGCTCTGCGCGCCCGGGCAGCCTATGCTGCTGGGTTTCAGTGAAACCCTTTATTCTGACTTTTTTCGTTGAGGTGTAGTTTATGTCATGCCCGGTCATTGAGCTGACTCAGCAGCTTATTCGCCGTCCTTCCCTTAGCCCGGACGACGCAGGTTGTCAGGCATTAATGATTGAGCGCCTGCGTGCCATCGGGTTTACCGTTGAACGTATGGATTTTGGCGACACGCAGAACTTCTGGGCATGGCGCGGCCAGGGTGAAACGCTGGCCTTTGCTGGTCATACCGATGTGGTTCCCGCAGGTGATGCGGACCGCTGGATCAACCCACCGTTTGAACCCACCATCCGCGATGGCATGCTATTCGGCCGCGGTGCGGCAGATATGAAAGGCTCGCTGGCGGCGATGGTCGTGGCGGCGGAACGCTTTGTTGCCCAGCACCCGAACCATAAAAACCGCCTCGCGTTTCTGATCACCTCCGACGAAGAAGCCAGCGCTCATCACGGCACCGTGAAGGTGGTAGAGGCGCTGATGGCGCGCAACGAACGTCTGGACTACTGCCTGGTCGGCGAACCGTCCAGTACCGAAGTGGTGGGCGATGTGGTGAAAAACGGTCGTCGCGGATCGCTGACCTGTAACCTGACCATTCATGGGGTCCAGGGGCACGTAGCTTATCCTCACCTGGCCGATAACCCCGTGCATCGCGCAGCACCGATGCTGAACGAGCTGGTAGGCATTGAGTGGGACAAAGGCAATGAGTTCTTCCCGCCTACCAGCATGCAAATTGCCAATGTGAAGGCCGGTACCGGCAGCAACAACGTGATCCCGGGTGATTTCTTCGTCCAGTTTAACTTCCGCTTCAGTACGGAACTGACCGACGAGATGATCAAAGCGCGCGTGATCGCGCTGCTGGAAAAATATCAACTGCGCTATACCGTGGAGTGGTGGCTTTCCGGCCAGCCGTTCCTGACGCAGCGCGGGAAACTGGTGGATGCGGTAGTGAGTGCCATCGCACACTATAATGAAATTAAGCCACAACTGCTGACGACGGGCGGTACCTCAGACGGACGCTTTATCGCCCGGATGGGCGCTCAGGTTGTCGAACTGGGGCCGGTGAACGCAACCATTCACAAAATAAATGAATGTGTAAATGCGGCAGATTTACAACTACTGGCCCGTATGTATCAACGCATCATGGAGCAGCTCGTCGCCTGACGACTGTTCTGAGAAGGAATAGCAAATGGATTGGCTTTCAAAGTACTGGTGGATTCTGGTGTTGGTGTTTCTGGTTGGCGTGGTGCTTAACGTAATTAAAGATCTTAAGCGCGTTGACCACAAAAAATTCCTCGCCAACAAGCCTGACCTTCCGCCACATCGTGATTTTAACGACAAGTGGGACGATGACGACAACTGGCCGAAGAAAGACCAGAAGAAGTAATTCGTTCATCCCCCTCGCACTAACCCTCTCCCCACAAGGGGAGAGGGTCTTTTCTCACATAAACTCTACAATATCATCGTTATCCGGCTTACCGCCGCTGAGCGCTTCATCAAAGTAGTGCTTCGGTACGGTATAACGCAGATGGTCGAGTGCAAACTGCATGCTGCGATCGTCAATCGCGTGACCCAAATCGTCAACGATATCCAGCGTGACATCCCCGCCTTCGCGGATCAGGGCTTCCTGCGCGGCAACCGCATGCGAAAGCTCAATCACCCGGTCGTCACCACCGTGGATCAAATGGATTGTGGTCTGCGTTGTTGCGCTTTGCGGTAGCGTCGCAAAACGGCCGTTAAAGGCAATAACACGTGAGACCAGACCCGGCTGCGCTTTTACACTCTCCAGCGACATGATGGCCCCTTGCGAGAAGCCAATCAGCGCCGTGGCATCCGCGCCTACGCCGCTTTGCTGCTGCCAGTAGCGTACCGTTTCGATAAAGGTCGGCATGATGGCATCAATCCGCGCCTGACGATTTTCTTCCGTCACGCCCTGCACGGAGAACCACTGTCGCCCGTTCGGGCCACACGGCTCCACACCACCAATGCTGACAATCAGCGCCTGGGGAAAAACAGGTGCAAACCAGCTGCCAATCTGCCCCATATTGACGGCGTTATCGCCAACACCATGAAACAGAAGCAGTAACTGTTTAGCCGGTTTGTCGGGACTTTGAACAACAAAATGGTCGTGTTTCATGGCGGTCTCCTTAATTGATGACCTGGATCCTACACCTCCCGGAGTGAATGACCATGCCACTTTACTGAAGAAGTCATTGAAAAAATTGCCATTGCAAAACCGTGTTCTTCAGCGTCTGACAGCGCGGATTATCAAGACATTCAAGCGCCTGTATCGCTTCGCTGCGAAGCCTTGCCAGCAGCGCTTTTCGCCCGGAGAGCGCCAGTTCAGCACTGAGTTGTGCGTCGTCTTTTTTCCCCTCAATTTTACCGCGCAGGGCCGGGAGCGGCATCTCCACGGCGAGCAGCAAGCGTGTTAACGCGGCAACAGAGGTAGAAAACGCCCGGTGGGCAAAGGCAAACCCCGCCAGTTCCAGCCAGTCGTCATTATTAAGGGTAGCTTCCCAGCCATCCTCCACCGGGATCTTTTCGTCATTCCAGAACGACAGGATCCGCGCATCGCGACGCAGGCGTTGTTGCGCCTGTTCACACAGCCGATGCCCCGCTTCGCTCTGTGGCAGTAACGCCATTGCGGTGTAGCAGCCACTGCTGGCTTCGCGATGGCTGCCCATTCGCACCAGCACAAAACCACATCGTTGCCAGAAACGCCACAGCTCGTCGGTATAACCAAAACTGACCGACAGATAATCCTGACCCCTTGCATTGTGGATCAGCGCCTGTCCGATACCTTCCCGTTGACGCCAGGGATGAACGGCAATGCGGGTTATCCGCCGCCCCTTAAGCGTCGCCGCCAGAGGAGAGCAGCCATGTGCCGCCAGCGACTGCGCCACAAGGTTCCCACGAGGCCGACGAAAACCCGCCCACACCGCGCGGCTCAGTTCAGGGCTTAAACCGCCCTCATCCACCAGCCAGAGCGCGCCAGCAATGGCAGAGCCGGTTTGTGCGACAGCAAAGTGTTGGCCGGGCGCATCCATCATGCGGCGTAAATCCAGCGGTGATGTGCGGTAATGCGCGGCACACAGCAGTTCATAAACGCTCGCCACAAGCGCCGGGTTGCTTTCCCACGCCTGTGGCTCCAGTGAGGTTAAACATACTTCACCTTCCGGTTTTTGGTCGATGAGCGCATCGTCAAACAACAGCGCGCGGGCGACCACCCGTTCAAGTGGACACCCGGCAGCCCAGCGAACCGGTGTTGATAAGCTATAGCGTTGCAAGTCGCTGAAGCGGGTGCAGAATTTCAGCAAAAATCCTCGCCCCGTACCTTCATAGCCCTGAACCGTCGTCGTCAGCAGTACGCGAGGAAAACGCGCGGCCAGTTTCTCCAGAAGCGGGCCAGGAATAGCCGCCGCCTCATCAACAACAAGCCAGTCAGCCTCCAGCGTGGACGCCAGCAGCGCATCCGGAGCCATAAAGTAAAAATGTTCCCCGGCAAAACGGGCTATCACATCCGTGGCCCCTTTTGTCGGAGCGGTGACAACGGCCCGGCCCGGTATGCGATTTAATAGCATCCCCGCCAGCGCCGACTTTCCGCGCCCGCGCGCAGCCGTGACGGCCACCACGCCGTTTTTCATTGCCAGGAGTACCGCCAGAATATCGGCCTGCTCGCGCTGCGGCGCACCGCTGGCAGGCAGCCAGTCAGGTTCATCAGAAAATGGAGGAAGTGATAAAGGCTGCTCTTGTTGCCACACGATCGCATCAGGATCGGCGATAATCGTCCGGCAAAAATGGTACACAAAATGCGGAGTGGCAATCGGTTCGGCGGTGTCGCTCCAGCGAAGGGAATCGCTGTCCGGCGTCCTCGCCCAGCCAGAGAGAGGAGGAACCAGCAACACCAGCAGGCTCCCGGCACGCAGCGTCCCGCTCAGTGCTGCAAAGGCTGAAACATCAAACCCGGTACGGGCATCAAAAACCGCGTGCAGAAACTCGCGTCCCAACAGCCCACTGATGGCTTGTGAGTGGTTTTCATCCAGCCACAGCCAGTCGCCAGGCAGGGTATCTCGCAGAGCAACGGCCTGTGCCTGTGCCCACGGCGCATCGCCGCTGAGCACCACCAGCCGACGATGCCCTTTACGCTGGAGCTGGTTAATCAGACGTTCAAACGGCAACATCACATGGCTTTGCCAAAGGTATTGCACTGCGCCGGGTTGCCGCTGTCGAAACCGCGCTTGAACCAGCTGTAACGTTGTTCAGACGTACCGTGTGTGAAACTGTCCGGTACCACCCTCCCCTGGCTCTGCTGCTGAAGGCGATCGTCCCCAATGGCCTGCGCGGCATTTAACGCCTCTTCCAGGTCACCTGATTCAAGAACGCCCTGCTTCTGCATGGTATGGCCCCAGACCCCCGCAAAGCAGTCTGCCTGTAGCTCCATACGCACAGAAAGACGATTCACCTCTGCCTGAGAGGCATTTTGCTGCAGCTGACGTACTTTAGGCTCAATACCCAGCAATTTTTGCACGTGATGTCCGACTTCATGCGCAATCACATACCCCTGGGCAAAATCGCCGTCGGCACCCAGTTTGCGTTTCATATCATCGTAAAAAGAGAGATCGATATAGACAGTGCTGTCAGCCGGGCAGTAGAACGGCCCCATCACCGACTGCCCGGTTCCGCATCCGGTACGGGTCGCGCCACGGTACATCACCAGCTTCGGCTGTTGGTAGGTTCGCCCCATTTTATCGAACAGCTGACCCCACGTGTCTTCTGTGGTGGCGAGGATAACGGAGGTAAATTTAGCCGCTTCATCTTCATTCGGGCTGATGGAGCGCTGAGAGTGTTGCTGCTGTTGAAGAGGTTGTCCGGTCATTAAACCGGTAAGATCGACACCGTAGTAACCCGCAACCAGAACCACAATAAGCAGAATGATACCGCCCTTTCCGCTGGGTAGCCGGAAGCCGGGGCCGCCCATTGAAGGGCCACCGCCATCATTGCTGCGTCTGTCTTCTACATTGTCACTTTCACGACGCCCTTGCCAGCGCATAACTACCTCGAACTATTCCATTTATAATAGTTATGATCGTAGGCGGTTAGCGGCAAGATTACCATAGGAAACAACGGTAAGAAGCCAAAGGATGCGAACATCCTTTGGCGACAGAGGGGTTAGTCGAGCTTAACGCCTAAGCGGTGGGCAACCGCTTCATAGGCTTCAATCAGGCCACCCAGGCTCTGACGGAAACGGTCTTTGTCCATTTTATCCAGAGTTTCTTTGTCCCACAGACGGCTGCCATCCGGTGAGAATTCATCACCCAGCACCACTTCGCCTTTGAACAGACCAAACTCCAGCTTGAAGTCGACCAGGATCAGACCCGCATCATCAAACAGTTTTTTCAGCACGTCGTTGGCTTTGTAGGTCAGCTCTTTCATGCGCGCCAGGTTCTCTTTGTTCACCCAGCCAAAGGTTTCACAGTAAGAGTCGTTGACCATTGGATCGTGCATGGCGTCGTTTTTCAGGAACAGGTCGAACAGCGGTGGGTTCAGTTCAATACCTTCTTCAATGCCAAGACGCTTCACCAGGGAGCCCGCGGCACGGTTACGAACGACACACTCAACCGGAACCATATCCAGTTTTTTCACCAGACATTCCGTATCGGACAGCAACGCTTCCATCTGGGTCGGGATACCCGCTTCGGCCAGTTTGGTCATAATGAAGTGGTTGAACTTGTTGTTCACCATGCCCTTACGATCGAACTGCTCAATGCGCGCGCCATCCCCTGCTGACGTATCATTGCGGAACTCGAGCACCAACAGATCCGGGTTTTCCGTGCTGTATACGGTCTTCGCTTTGCCACGATACAACTCAGCTTGCTTCTGCATCTTCATTACTCCTGGTGTGATGATTTGTGTTCAAAACTGGGGATATTATGCCACGCACACGTTTGCGTAGCACTAAAATAAAAAGGGCTGGATTAACCAGCCCTCATATTTATTTGCTGAATGCAGCCTGGAAGACCGCGACCAGCGCATCGTTCTGCGACTGGGTCAGCGTATGACCTTTCGGATCGATAAACTGCAGGCTACTGCGGTTATCGAGGTCGCCTACCTGAATCTTGTAGTCGCCGGAGGCCAGTTGCGGATCATGCGCACCCAGTTCCTGCCATGCGCTGTCAGACAGCGGTTTATATGTTGCCGTGACGCTACCCGTTGAACGCGTGCTGTCGGTCACTTTCATTCCCACTTTTTCCAGCGTCGCTGGCAGGCGCTGCCAGGTCTGGTTAAACGGCGCACGTACCACCAGCATTGGCAGACCGGTTTCGTCTGCAGCGCTCTGGACATCGAAGGTCACACCGTTGCGGCCCTGTGCAGAGTTCGCCGCGTCGGTCGCGTTCTTATCAAGACCTGCGGCAATCACGTTCAGCATTTCGGTGCTGTAACGCTGCATGGAGGCTGGGTCAGCAACCGGTTTACCCGCCTGCTCCAGGTTTAACAGCTTAACGGTAACCGCCTGCTGATAACCCTGTGGTTTAACGGAGACTTGATAACGACCACGGTACTGCTGATCTTCATCCAGACGGTTCCACTCAACCCAGTCGGTGGTTAAGCTCTGGCTGGCGTCATCGCGTTTTGCAATCGTGTAATTCTTCGACTGAATAACGCTAACAACCTGCGGCCACAGCGTACTGTTACGACTGTTTTCAACCATCAGAGACGCCGTATCACCGGTAAACTGGGTACGCGCCCCGTTCACCAGAGCCAGGGGCTGAGCTGGTGGACGAATATCAAGTGCTTTACCAACCAGACCGCTGCCGTTAGCCACGGGGATATTATAATCGCCGTTCTGAATCGGCAGGATCATGCCAGCCGGTGCGTGAAGTTCAGCAAGCGGTGTCGCATCCAGATAGGATTCATCACCGCTCACCTGGCGCTTGTAGCGCGAGTCTGAACTACAGGCAGCGAGCAGCATAACAAGCGAAACACTCGCAACCTTCGCCAGGCGCGACTTCTGTACTGAATAAGCCATCAAATCTCCCTAAACTTTACAGCAAACCGGCATGCTTCAGCGCAGCAGTGACGATTTCACGACCGTGGTCGGTAATCGGTGTCATTGGCAGACGCAGCGTATCGGTTGCTACAAGTCCCAACTCCTTACAGGCCCATTTCACTGGGATCGGATTGGGTTCGACAAATAATTTATTGTGCAATGGCATCAGACGATGATTGATCACGCGAGCTTCATTAAAGTGACCCGCTGCCGCCAGCTTGCACATTTCAGCCATATCACGCGCCGCAACGTTCGCCGTTACGGAAATCACGCCGTGACCACCGAGCTGCATAAAGTCCAGCGCGGTCGCATCATCACCGCTCAACAGGATAAAGTCATCTGAAACCAGCTCTTTGATCTGATGAACGCGGCTTAAGTTCCCTGTGGCCTCTTTAATCCCGATAATATTTTTTACTTCCGCGAGACGACCAACGGTTTCCGGCAGCATATCGCAGCCAGTACGGGACGGCACATTATACAGAATTTGTGGCAAGTCAGTATGTTCAGCGATGGCGCTGAAATGCTGGAACAAACCTTCCTGAGTAGGACGGTTGTAGTATGGTGTCACCGTCAGACAACCCACGATGCCACTGTCGTTAAAACGTTTGGTCAGGCTAATTGCCTCTGCGGTTGCATTGGCTCCCGTACCTGCGATGACCGGAATACGCCCATCAGCCAGTTCAAGGGTCAGCATAACCACATCGCCGTGCTCTTCGTGGCTCAGCGTTGCAGATTCACCGGTAGTCCCTACCGAAACGATCGCCGAGGTTCCATTGGCGACATGGTAATCAATGAGCTTCTTCATGCTTGACCGGCAGACATTACCTTTTTCATCCATCGGTGTAACAAGCGCGACAATACTTCCCGTGAACATGGGCCATCCTCTGTGCGAACAAGAGTCTCAATGGTACGTTTGGAACTGTAATAAAAGCAAGCGACCTGAGGCCTTCAGGCGGTTGTATGCATGTTTTTTTTATGCTTTCCTTAGGAAGACTTAACCAAGCAAAGGAAGAACGGGTTTGACAACCTCATCACAACATTACCTGGTTATCACTGCGCTGGGTGCTGACAGGCCGGGGATAGTGAATACCATCACCCGCCACGTAAGCAGCTGCGGCTGTAATATCGAAGACAGTCGTCTGGCGATGCTGGGCGAAGAGTTCACATTTATTATGCTGCTTTCCGGGACATGGAATGCCATTACGCTTATCGAATCGACCCTGCCGCTCAAAGGCGCAGAGCTGGATTTGCTGATCGTGATGAAACGCACCACCGCACGTCCACGTCCGGCAATGCCTGCAACCGTCTGGGTGCAGGTTGAAGTCCCTGATTCACCGCATCTGATTGAACGTTTTACAGCGCTTTTTGACAGCCATCAGATGAACATTGCTGAACTGGTCTCCCGCACACAGCCAGGGGATGACAGTGCCGTTCCCACGCTCTTTATTCAAATTACCGCGCATAGCCCTGCCTCGCAGGATGCGTCAAATATCGAGCAAGCGTTCAAAGCCCTCTGTACAGAGTTAAACGCGCAAGGCAGTATAAGCGTCGTCAATTATTCGCAGCATGAACAGGATGGAGTTGAGTAATGAATCCACTGAAAGCCGGTGACATCGCACCGAAATTTAGCTTACCGGATCAAGACGGTGAGCAAGTAAATTTGACCGACTTCCAGGGACAGCGTGTTCTGGTCTATTTTTACCCGAAAGCCATGACGCCTGGCTGTACCGTGCAGGCTTGTGGGTTACGCGACAACATGGATGAGTTGAAAAAAGTCGGCGTGGAAGTGCTGGGCATCAGCACCGATAAACCAGAGAAGCTGTCACGTTTTGCGGAAAAAGAGCTGCTGAACTTCACGCTGCTTTCCGACGAAGACCACCAGACATGCGAGCAGTTTGGCGTCTGGGGTGAGAAGTCCTTTATGGGCAAAACTTACGACGGTATTCACCGCATCAGCTTCCTGATTGATGCCGACGGTAAAGTTGAACACGTGTTCGATGACTTCAAAACCAGCAATCACCACGACGTGGTGTTGAACTGGCTGAAAGCGAGCGCCTGATAAACAGTAAAACGGTAACCCCGGTTGCCGTTTTTAGTGTTTACGCCCTCTCCCGTCGGAGAGGGTTGGGGCGAGGGTATCAGGCCCCACTATCTCTACGTTTTGTCAACCGCAGGCGCATCCGGCCACGCATGGACTACGGCTTTAATCAGCGTTGCCAGCGGAATAGCAAAGAACACGCCCCAGAATCCCCACAGACCACCGAAAATCACCACGGATAAAATAATCACCAGCGGATGCAGGTTCACCGCTTCCGAGAACAGCACCGGCACCAGCAGGTTTCCATCCAGCCCCTGAATGATCAGGTACACCGCGAAGCAACTCCAGAACTCGGTACCCAGGCCAAACTGGAACAGCGCGACACCCACCACCGGGATAGTCACCACAAACGCACCGATGTACGGAATCAGTACTGAAAACCCCACCAGCACGGCTAACAGCAAGGAGTAGTTCAGACCAAAGATCAGGAATCCAATCCAGGTCGCGACGCCCACGACAATCATCTCCAGTACCTTGCCGCGAATGTAGTTGGTGATTTGTTGGTTCATCTCCTCCCAGACCTGCCCGGCCAGACCACGGTTGCGCGGCAGAATACGGCGAACGGCATTCAGCATCTGGTCCTTATCTTTGACCAGGAAGAAAACCATTAACGGAACGAGCACAAGGTATACAGCCAGAGTGAGCAGCCCCACCAGCGACGCCAGAGAGTACTTCACCACCGAATCCCCCATCGTCATGATGCGGGCACGCATGTTTTCCGCCATCGCATCAATAATCCCGGCATCCATCAGCGCAGGATAACGACGCGGCAGCGTGGCGGCGAAATCAGAAAGCTTATTCAACATACCGGGCATATCGCGGATAAGGTTGATCCCCTGCTGCCAGGCAACAGGCATTACCACAAATGACATCAGCAGCAATATGCCGACAAACAGTACCAGCACGATACTGGTCGCCCAGCGGCGCGAACAGCCGATATTTTCCAGGCGCGCCGTTGGCCACTCCAGCAGGTACGCCAGTACAATCGCCACCAGCAGCGGAGCCAGAAGACCACTAAAGAAGAACAGAATACCGAACCCGGCAACCAGGATAACCAGCAAAGCAATGGCTTCCGGGTCACTAAACCGACGCCGATACCACTGCATTAACATTTCGAGCATACAACCCTTCCCTGAATCGGATGGCGGGAGTGAGAATGTGAATTGTATCTAACTGCCACAAAAAAGACTTTCCTTTTTGACGCACTGTCACGAATTGCAAAACCCTGATGAATGGGATTTTCTTCATGCTTCAACACGGCTACACTCGCAGGGCAGTGGAGATGAACGATATGCCGGTTCATCGGTCAAATTAGCACATCCAAAATACAGGACAGTGGTTATGTTCAGGCAGTTGAGAAAAACACTGGTTGCGACACTGATTGCCGCACTGACGGTCGGTCAGGTGTTGCCAGCTTTCGCTGACTCGGCCGATTCATTGCCGGATATGGGCACCTCAGCAGCAAGCACGCTCTCCATTGGGCAGGAGATGCAAATGGGTGATTACTATGTCCGCCAGCTTCGCGGCAGCGCCCCACTGATTAATGACCCTTTACTGGTACAGTACATCAACGGTCTGGGGATGCGCCTGGTTGCACATGCCAATTCAGTCAAAACCCCCTTCCACTTCTATTTAATTAATAACGACGAAATCAACGCCTTCGCCTTCTTTGGCGGTAACGTGGTGCTGCATTCGGCGTTATTCCGTTACTCTGATAACGAAAGCCAGCTGGCTTCGGTCATGGCGCACGAAATTTCACACGTCACCCAGCGCCATCTGGCGCGTGCAATGGAAGACCAGAAACGTAACGCCCCGCTGACCTGGGTCGGCGCGCTGGGTTCTATTCTGCTGGCCATGGCCAGCCCGCAGGCCGGGATGGCAGCGTTAACCGGTACGCTGGCGGGAACGCGTCAGGGGATGATCAGCTTCACCCAGCAAAACGAACAGGAAGCAGACCGTATCGGGATTCAGGTATTGCAGCGTGCGGGTTTTGATCCCCAGGCCATGCCAACCTTCCTGGAAAAACTGCTCGATCAGGCGCGCTATTCCACGCGTCCTCCTGAAATTCTGCTGACTCACCCGCTGCCAGAAAGCCGCCTGTCGGACGCGCGTAACCGCGCCAACCAGATGCGTCCGGTGGTCGTACAGTCTTCACAAGACTTCTACATGGCGAAAGTCAGAACGCTGGGTATGTACAACTCCGGGCGAAACCAGCTCACCAGCGACCTGCTGGATGCCCTGGCAAAAGGCAACGTGCGCGAGAAAAATGCCGCGCAGTATGGTCAGGCACTACAGGCGATGGGAGCCAGCAAATACGATGACGCACGTAAAATGCTGCAACCACTGCTGGCCGCCGAACCGGGCAACCCATGGTATCTCGATCTCGCGACCGATATCGATCTGGGACAGAAAAAAACCACCGATGCGATTAACCGCCTGAAGGGAGCAAAAGATGTACGTACCAACCCGGTACTGCAGCTTAACCTGGCGAATGCTTACTTACAGGGCGGTCAGCCGGGTGAAGCGGCGACCATTCTGAACCGCTACACCTTTAACAATAAAGACGATCAAAACGGCTGGGACTTGCTCGCCCAGGCCGAAGCGCAGCTCGGTAACCGCGATCAGGAGCTGGCTGCGCGTGCTGAAGGCTTTGCGCTGGTAGGCCGTCTTGATCAGGCCATTTCCATGCTCAGTAACGCCAGCTCGCAGGTCAAGCTCGGCAGCCTGCAACAGGCCCGTTACGATGCGCGCATCGATCAGCTGCGCGATCTGCAACAGCGCTTCAAGCCGTACGCGAAGATGTAATACAGGAGAATTCAGGACATGACAGACGCGGTAAAAATTTATCACAACCCTCGCTGCTCCAAGAGCCGTGACACCCTCAGCCTGTTGAAGGCTAACGGTGTTGACCCGGAAGTGGTGTTGTACCTGGAGACTCCGCCAGACGCACAAACCCTTCGCCAGCTGCTGCACATGCTGGGCATGGGCAGTGCAAGAGCCTTGATGCGCCAGAAAGAAGACCTTTATAAGTCGCTCAGCCTGGATGACACTCGTCTCACTGAGGCTGAGCTGATCCAGGCGATGGTCGAAAATCCGAAGCTGATTGAACGTCCAATCGTGGTGGCAAATGGCCAGGCCCGCATCGGGCGGCCACCGGAAGACGTACTCGAGATCCTCTAATCCTGACGCCGCAGCGCTTCAAGAAAGGCCTGCGGCGTACTCTCTCCCAGTTTTTTCTGCGCTTTTCCCCGGTTGTAAAATTCACACATTTCGATCAGCACCCTTCCAACAGGTTCACGCTGCACGCGCGGAATGATCTCCCCTAACGGAAGGGTCACCTGAACGGCTTTGTGTTTTTGCGGATGCGCTTTTACAGCGATATTCCGCTCCGGCAATACCACCTCAAAACCAAAAGTCTCAAGAGATTGTATACAGGCCGGACAGACATCAAGCAGCTCACGCGTCCAGTTAACCAGCAACTGAGGCGATAACCCCGCATAGAGTCGGGCGTAGCACCAGCCGCTCACCGGTTCACGCGCCCACAGCAGATGTTGCTCTCCACCATCCTCCATATGCAACGACAGCGGCAGATGGTGCATCACCAGTTGATGCGGCACGACGCCTGCCTTCAGCGCCTTTTTCCCCTGCAATGGCACCGCCTTTTGTTTCGCAGGCGCGGGTCTGAGATAGCGGTTCAGGGTCGCCCGGGAAACGGCGATCCCCAGCCCTTCATTAACCAGAAGCAACAGCTCATCCAGCGGCGCACCGATGGCCTCACGCAGGACATTCACCAGAACCACCTGCTCTTGTCTCATTGCTTTGTGTATCACTTTTGGCGTGGTCTGGTTATCCGAAACCTGGTCACGGTTGCGCCAGCGCCGGACGGTAGTAACGGAGATCCCAAGTTCGATAGCCAGCTCTCTGTCGCTTTTATCAGACTGCTGGAGGTAGCGCCGGATCCGTGGCGTGGTGGTGGCATTGGCATGCAGTTTGATTTCCATCGCAATGATCCCATTAACTAATCTTGTGAGATTTATATTAAACGGGCGAATGCTTTGTGACCGATTTCACCTTTCGCTCGCCACGCTTCACTGATAATCCACAGACATAACATAAACAACACCACTCAATCTTGTACGGAGTTCACAATGAACAATGTTCTGGGATTTCTTGAAGCAAAACTGATGCCGCTGGCGGCCAAAACGGCGCAGCAGCGCCATCTGTGTGCCATTCGCGGAGCCTACGTCTCATTCATGCCGTTTATCATCGTCGGCTCCATTCTGCTGGTGATCTCCTCCTTCCCGAACCAAACCTATCAGCACTTTATGTCTCAGGCCTTTGGTGAAAGCTGGAGCGCCATTATAGAAATTCCGTTCAATGCGGTGTTCTCGACCATGTCTCTGTTCATTAGTTTCCTGGTGGCGTTCCGCCTGGCGGAACACTATGGGGAAGACCGCATCTCCTGCGGCATTCTGGCGCTGGTCGCGTTTCTGATCCTGACCCCGTTTATCAAAGTGGCCGAAAACGGCGGCATTACCGTGATACCCGTAGAGTGGATTGGCAGTAAAGGACTGTTCGTCGCCATGATCGGTTCGCTACTGTGGACGGAGCTGTTCTGCTGGCTGAAGCGCAAGAATCTGGTCATCAAAATGCCTGACGGTGTACCGCCTGCAGTGCAGGAGTCTTTCGCCGCACTGATCCCTGCCCTGCTGGTGATGATTCTGGTGCTGGGTATTCGTATCGTCTTTGAAAACACCCACTACAACACCATTCATCAATTTATTTACGAAGTGGTCGCCACGCCGGTACGCCACTACGGCACCTCTTACTTTGGCGCGCTGATGACCGTGTTCAGCATCACCATTCTGTGGTCAGTGGGTATTAACTCCGGTTCGATGATCAACGGCATTATCCGTCCGCTGTGGATGGAGAACCAGACCGACAATATTGCCGCCATTCAGGCCGGTATCACGCCGCCACATATTATTACCGAACAGTTTTTTGACATGATCTGGATGGGCGGCGCGGGCGCAACGCTGTCGCTGGTGATTGCGATGCTGATTTTTGCCCGCAGTAAAAACATGCGTGAAGTGGCGCGGCTGGGTGCGGGTGCTTCGGTGTTCAACATCAACGAACCGATTCTGTTTGGCCTGCCGGTGATCATGAACCCGATCATGCTCATCCCGTTCAACCTGGTACCGCTGGTGCTGGTCACCGTGCAATATGCCGCCATGAAAATTGGTGCGGTCGCCGTCACAACCGGGGTCTTTATCCCCTGGACGCTGCCGCCTGTCATCAGCGGCTTTATCGTCACGGGACATCTTAGCGGCAGCGTCATGCAGCTTATCAATCTGCTGATTGGTGCCATGCTGTACCTGCCTTTCATGCGTATTGTGGATAAACAATACCGCGCAGCGGAAATTGCCACCGTTACGCAAACCGACACGACACTTGCAAAACAGGAGTAAAGCATGTGGGGAATTATCGCAACCTGGCGAATGGCGCTGGAGGGAGTCACAGAGTCTGCGTCTGCGCTGGCTGCGGGGAAACCGGTCGCCGCCGCAGTGGTCGATGCCGTTGCTACCGTAGAGGACTTCCCGTTTTATAAATCCGTCGGCTACGGCGGGCTGCCTACCGAGAATGGCGAAGTCGAACTGGACGCAGCTTACATGGATGGCGACACGCTGGCTTTTGGTGCCGTGGGCAACCTGGTGGATATTGCCAACCCGGTACGTGTGGCCCACGCGCTGAGTCGCCAGCGCTATAACAGCCTGCTGGTTGGCCAGGGCGCACGCGAATGGGCGCTGAGCCAGGGCTTTACCGACAAAACCATGCTGACCGACCGCGCAATGCAACATTACCGCAAGCGCTGCCGTGAAACGCTGGATAAAGGTTTAAGCCCGTACGATGGCCACGACACGGTCGGGATTATTGGCCTCGACAAGCAGGGGTCGATGAGCGTGGCGACCTCCACCAGCGGCCTGTTTATGAAAAAACGTGGTCGTATTGGCGACTCACCGATTATTGGCTCCGGGTTTTACTGCGACAGCGAAACCGGTGCCGCCACCGCCACTGGCGTTGGCGAAGACCTGATGAAAGGCTGCACCAGCTACGAAATCGTCCGCCGCATGGCTCAGGGCATGTCACCGCAGCAGGCAGCAGACTCGGTAGTGTTTGAACTGGAAGACAAGCTGATGTCACGTTTTGGCCGCGCGGGCGATCTCTCGGTGGTATGCATGAACAACAAAGGCGAATTCGGGGCGGCGACTAACATCAAAACCTTTTCGTTTGTGGTAGCCACGGCCCGTCAGCCACTCACCGTATTTCGCACCGAGCGCCAGCGCGAGAAGACCCATTATCAGGCCGTCGATGATGAATGGATGCAGGCCTATGCCGAGCGTATCCGCGCGCCGATTGAGGAACAATCATGATTACCTGGCAACTCATCACGACACTTTCAGATGCTCAACCGCAAAGTCATTTAATTGCCCGCACCACCAGCACGTTGCTGCCGGAGACGGCACTCATTGCTGAAATGCGGGAGCAGAAAACCGTCGCCGATACCCGGTTCGGCTGCGCCCCCTTTGCCCGAGTCACGCTGCTGCCGGATACGCTCTGGCAGGACAGCCTGACCGAAGGTTTACTGACCGCGCTGCGTCCGCTGCTTGCCTCACCCGTGAGTGCGAACGTCGTGCTGGATGCCACAGAAATCGACGACGTTGTTCTGACACAGGTGCTGCGTTTTCTCTTTAATCAGGCGCACAGGCTCAGCGATCTGCAGCTAAAGAAAAGCGATGAAACGGCAGTGCGCCTGCGCCACATTACCGCCCTTTGCCGCCCGGAACAGCAACAAAAGCTGGAAACAATCTTCCACCAGCAGCAGGTTATTGCCCGTGGCATGGTCGCCGCACGGCGTCTGGCAGATACACCTTCCGATCGGTGTACTCCACAGTTTGTGGTGGAAGAGGCGAAAAAATTGTGCGGAGCCTTCCCTGCTCTGCAATGTGAAATCCTCGATGAGAAGCAGATCGTCGCGCAGGGGTTAGGGTTACTGCATGCCGTTGGCAAAGGGGCCTCCAGCCCGCCGCGGCTGCTGGCCATTCACTACAACGGCGTGGATGACGGCCCGGTGCGCTGCTATGTAGGCAAAGGCATTACCTTTGATACCGGCGGTCTGTGGCTGAAAGAGGGTGCGGGCATGTACACCATGAAATATGACATGTGTGGTGCGGCAAACGTGCTGGGGCTGATGCTTACCGTCGCAGAGCTGGGCCTGCCCGTTCGCATAATGGGCGTGCTGGCGCTGGCGGAAAATGCCATCGGGCCGGATGCCATGCAGCCGGGAACGGTTGCTCGCGCCTGTAACGGCCTGACGGTAGAAATCAACAATACTGATGCCGAAGGGCGACTGGTGCTGGCGGACGCCATTGCCTGGGCCAGTCAGCGTCACCCGGATGCACATTTTATTATTGATATGGCGACCCTGACAGGTGCAGTAGTGAAAGCGCTGGGGTATGAGCTGAGCGGATTGATGACGCAGGATGAACCGTTACGTCAGGCGCTAACATCGGCAGGTCAACAGAGCGGTGATGAAGTGTGGTCCCTGCCACTGGATGCACGGCTAAAAAAGCAGACCGACAGCGCCATCGCCGATTTGTGCAACACGCCGACCAATAATGCGGCAATCAGCGCGTCGGCGGCCTGGCTGCTCCACCATTTCTGCCCACCAGACATTCCGTGGGCGCATCTGGATATTAGCGGGACGGCATTGTGGCGCGAGAGTGGCAGAAGCGTGGCATCAGGCAGGCCGATTCCACTGCTGATTGAGCACTTACTGGGGGATATTGCCTGAGTTTTTTGCCGGGTGGCGCTGCGCTTACCCGGCCTACGGTTATGCGCACGCGGGTACCCTCACCCCGGCCCTCCCCCAAAAAGCTGAGGGAGAAAGGCACATCAAAGCTTCAGAATGTCTTTCACAAACGGAATGGTCAGCTTACGCTGGGCGGTAATAGAGGCGCGATCGAGTTGGTCAAGCGTATCAAACAGCGTGCGCATTTCCCGGTCAAGACGCTTCAGCAGGAAACGCCCCACGTCTTCCGGCAGTTCAAACCCGCGCAGTCTTGCCCGCAGCTGTAGCGCCTGAAGTTTGTCTTCATCAGACAGCGGTTGCAGCTTATAAATTTGCCCCCAGTCCAGACGAGAAGCCAGATCCGGCAACCCCAGATTGAGCTGGCGCGGCGGACGATCGCCGGTGATCAGCAACCGGGTTTTCCCCGATTCCAGAATACGGTTATAGAGGTTGAAGATCGCCATTTCCCACGGTTCATCCCCCGCCATACATTCGATATTATCGATGCAGACCAGTGAGAGATGTTCCATTCCCTCCAGCACTTCAGGCACAAACCAGGTACGTTTATCCAGCGGCACATAGCCTACTGCATCACCCCGCGCAGAAAGTTCTGCACAGGCGGCATGCAACAGGTGGCTGCGCCCCGCGCCTTCGCGTGACCAGATATAGATGTATCCGCTGTGTTCCTGGCGCAGCACGTTTTGCAGTGCAGCCAGTAAAGAGGGGTTATCACCCGGCCAGAAACTCGCGAAAGTTTCATCGTCAGGTAAATAGAGTGGCAGAGAAAGCTGTGCCGGTCCGTTCAGAAGTACCTCAACCAGATCTTACATAAAATCGGCAACGAGTTTAGCACGGAACCTGCAAGGTGAGAACCGGGCGGATCGTCCGCCCGGTTTTACACGTCATCCTTCAGGCTACCGAGGCAAAGGTAGCGTCTGCTCACCCCAGTCACTTACTTGAGTAAGCGCCTGGGGATCCTCAGGCTTGCCGCCTTGATGCAACTTGAAAGATTTTGTGCATATACGATCAATGTGATGCTTTTTCGCTGTCGTCAGCATCCAGCACCACTTCTTCCGGGCGCAGAACGGAGATCAGCTTGAAGATCAGGCTCAGGGCCACACCCACGATGGTTGCCAGCGCCATCCC
Organism: Enterobacter sp. LM3; assembly: GCF_046622475.1. NCBI lineage: Bacteria > Pseudomonadati > Pseudomonadota > Gammaproteobacteria > Enterobacterales > Enterobacteriaceae > Enterobacter > Enterobacter sp. LM3. The sequence continues at coordinate 238,367 of NZ_JBJURN010000004.1, forward strand.
TTTCAGCTCTGCCGCACCGATGTGTACCTTCGCACCGCTCACGCCGATGATCAGGATAACGGAGGTCAGGATCAGGTTTTGCGCTTTGCTGTAATCCACTTTGGACTCGATCAGCACGCGGATACCGGAAGCACCGATTACCCCGTACAGCAGCAGAGAGACACCGCCCATCACCGGTACCGGGATAATCTGGATAGCCGCTGCCAGCTTGCCAACGCAAGAGAGCAGGATAGCAATAATAGCTGCGCCACCAATAACCCAGGTACTGTAGACGCGGGTAATCGCCATTACGCCGATATTCTCACCATAGGTGGTGTTTGGCGTAGAGCCAAAGAAGCCGGAGATAATAGTAGACAGGCCATTAGCAAACATGGAACGGTGCAGACCCGGGTCGCGGATCAGGTCGCGTTTCACAATGTTCGCCGTGACCACCAGGTGGCCCACGTGTTCAGCAATGACCACCAGCGCAGCGGGCAGAATGGTGAAGATAGCAAACCATTCGAAGCGAGGAGTGTAGAAGGTTGGCAGCGCGAACCAGTGTGCCTGAGCTATTGGGGTGGTATCGACGACACCCATTACAAAGGAGAGCGCATAGCCCGCCAGCACGCCGATCAGGATCGGGATAATCGCCATAAAACCACGGAACAGCACGGAACCAAATACCGTCACACCCAGCGTGACCAGCGAGATGATAATGGTTTTGGAGTCCGGTGACTGACCGTCAGCAGGCAACAGACCGGCCATGTTCGCCGCCACACCCGCCAGTTCGAGACCAATGACGGCAACGATTGCGCCCATTGCCGCAGGCGGGAACATCACGTCCAGCCAGCCCGTACCGGCTTTCTTCACAATGAAAGAAACCAGACAGAACAGCACACCACACATGATAAAGCCGCCCAGTGCGACTTCATAACCCAACGGCAGCAACAGTAAAACCGGAGAGATAAAAGCAAAGCTCGACCCCAGATATGCCGGGATTTTACCTTTACAGATGAAGAGGTAAAGCAGCGTACCGACGCCATTAAACAGCAGAACAGTAGCCGGGTTAATGTGAAACAGGATTGGCACCAGCACGGTTGCGCCAAACATGGCGAACAGGTGCTGCAAACTAAGCGGGATTGTCTGTAAAAGCGGCGGTCTTTCACTCACCCCGATAGCACGGCGCGTCATAGTGTTTTCCTCACGTGTTGTTTGTTGTTAGCGGTTGGGTCGTTTTATTCAAAAAAAAGCCGACTATCAAAGTCGGCTTTTCATTTGTTATTCGATTATTTAGTACCAAAAATCTTATCGCCGGCATCACCAAGCCCCGGGATAATGTACCCGTGCTCGTTCAGCCCCTGGTCGATAGACGCGGTATACAGCTCAACGTCCGGGTGTGCTTTTTCCAGCGCCGCGAGCCCTTCCGGTGCAGCGACCAGAACCAGCACCTTAATGCTGCTGCAGCCCGCTTTTTTCAGCAGGTCGATGGTGGCAATCATGGAACCACCGGTTGCCAGCATCGGGTCAACCACCAGCGCCATGCGCTCGTCAATGTTAGACACCAGCTTCTGGAAGTAAGGAACCGGCTCCAGAGTTTCTTCGTTACGGTAGATACCGACCACGCTGATACGCGCGCTAGGCACGTGCTCCAGCACCCCTTCCATCATGCCGAGGCCAGCACGCAGGATTGGCACAACGGTAATTTTCTTACCCTTGATCTGCTCAACCTGTACCGGGCCGTTCCAGCCTTCGATGGTCACTTTTTCCGTTTCCAGATCAGAGGTCGCTTCATAAGTCAGTAAGCTGCCAACTTCAGAGGCCAGTTCGCGAAAACGTTTCGTGCTGATGTCATGCTCACGCATCAGGCCCAGCTTGTGTTTTACCAGCGGGTGTTTCACTTCAACAATCTTCATACTTTTTCTCCTTCGGGGGTGGCAGCCACAAAAAAAATCGCCGGATTATACCGCTTTTTTCGGATTACGCCATACCCAACTTGCTTGACGTACATCAAGCAAAGTGGTTAAGAGACAAAAAAAGCCGGAGGGAAGCTCCGGCTGCGATACAAGATTTTGCCCAGTGGCGCTGATTAAAGATTATCACCGTTCGTCGAAATCACCTTCTGATACCAGTCAAACGACTTCTTCTTACTGCGGTTCAGCGTGCCATTTCCTTCGTTATCTTTATCAACAAAGATAAAGCCGTAGCGTTTTTTCATTTCGCCGGTTCCGGCAGAAACGAGGTCAATACAACCCCACGGGGTATACCCCATCAGGTCAACGCCATCTTCTACGACGGCTTTTTTCATCTCGCTGATGTGCGCAGCGAGGTAGTCGATACGGTACTGATCGTTCACCGTACCGTCGCGCTCCTGCACGTCGATAGCGCCAAAACCGTTCTCCACAATAAACAGCGGCAGCTGGTAATGATCCCAGAACCAGTTCAGGGAGTAGCGCAGACCCACCGGATCAATCTGCCAGCCCCAGTCAGATTTCTGCACATACGGGTTGGAAACCAGGCTCTTGCTTTCGTCGTAGTCCAGCGTTGGGTTATCCGCCGTCGCTTTGGTAGCGAACGACATGTAATAACTGAAACCGATGTAATCCACACAGCCCTGCTTCAGCGCGGCGTTGTCCTCTTCGGTAATATCCAGAGCAAACCCACGACGGGCAAAGTAGTTAAGCAGATGCTGCGGGTACTTGCCGCGCACGTGAACGTCGGTAAACCAGTAGCGACGATGCATCGCGTTCATCGCCATCATCATATCGTCCGGCGCGCAGGTCAGCGGATAGATTGGGCACATGGCAATCATGCAGCCAATCTGCAGCGACGGGTTAATCTCACGCCCCGCCTTCACCGCCAGGGCACTCGCCACCAGCTCATAATGTGCCGCCTGGAACATCACCGGTTCGCGGTCTTCACCCGGCTCGTATTTCAGCCCGGAGTTAGTAAATGGCGCAAAGTCTTCGTGGAAGTTCGCCTGGTTATTGATCTCGTTAAAGGTCATCCAGTACTTCACTTTGTGCTGATAGCGCTGGAAAACGACTTTCGAGAAGCGGACAAAGAAGTCGATCAGCTTACGGTTACGCCAGCCACCGTATTCGGTCACCAGGTGGAAAGGCATCTCGAAGTGCGACAGGGTGATAACCGGCTCAATGCCGTACTTCAGGCATTCATCAAACAGGTCGTCGTAGAACTTCAGGCCAGCTTCGTTTGGCTCCAGCTCGTCCCCTTTCGGGAAAATGCGCGTCCAGGCGATAGAGGTACGGAAGCATTTGAACCCCATTTCGGCAAAGAGTCTGATGTCTTCTTTATAGCGATGGTAGAAGTCGATGGCCTCATGGTTAGGATAATTTTTCCCCTGCAGTACGCCGTTGGTAATTTCACGCGGCACGCCGTGGGCTCCGGCAGTCATGACGTCGGCGACGCTAACCCCCTTGCCCCCCTCTTTCCAGCCACCTTCAAGCTGGTGCGCCGCAACAGCACCACCCCACAGAAAACCTTCTTTAAATCCTGGCATTCTCTTTCCCTCATTCTGCGTTATTTTCTGCAAAAACAGTTACAGAAACCGGTTTCAGTTCGATGATGTGCAAAGCGGATCCGGGTTGCAAGCAGATTACCGAAACCGGTTTCATTTTCGTGAACAGAGTCAAGTTTGGCTGCATTCACAGGCCGCACAGAAAAAAAAATCCTCTCACCGAGAATAGGCTCGCAAACGTTTGCCTGGACTGTTAGAATTGCGCCGATTTTTCTTACTAGCTATGCAATCGCGTGGGGATTTAAGCCGTGACCAACAAAACTTCTCTCAGCTACAAAGATGCCGGTGTTGATATTGACGCAGGTAATGCGCTGGTTGACCGAATCAAAGGTGTGGTGAAAAAAACCCGCCGCCCGGAAGTGATGGGTGGTCTGGGTGGATTCGGCGCACTGTGCGCACTGCCGCAAAAATATCGTGAACCTGTTCTGGTCTCGGGTACTGACGGTGTAGGTACAAAACTGCGCCTGGCGATGGATCTTAAGCGTCACGACACGATCGGTATCGATCTGGTGGCGATGTGTGTGAATGACCTGGTGGTTCAGGGCGCAGAGCCGCTGTTCTTCCTCGATTACTACGCCACTGGCAAACTGGACGTGGATACCGCAGCCAGCGTGATTAACGGTATCGCCGAAGGCTGTCTGCAGTCAGGCTGTGCGCTGGTCGGCGGTGAAACCGCTGAAATGCCAGGCATGTACCACGGTGAAGATTATGACGTCGCAGGTTTCTGCGTCGGTGTGGTAGAAAAATCAGAAATTATCGACGGCAGCAAAGTGGCTGACGGCGATGTGCTGGTTGCGCTGGCCTCCAGCGGCCCGCACTCTAACGGCTACTCTCTGGTACGTAAAATCCTCGAAGTCAGCGGCTGTGACCCACAGACCACCGAACTTGATGGCAAACCACTGGCAGACCACCTGCTGGCCCCAACCCGCATCTACGTGAAAAACGTACTGGAACTGATCGAGAACGTCGACGTTCACGCTATTGCCCACCTGACCGGCGGCGGTTTCTGGGAAAACATTCCGCGCGTACTGCCGGATAACACCCAGGCCGTGATCGACGAATCTTCCTGGCAGTGGCCGTCCGTCTTTAAATGGCTGCAAACCGCAGGCAACGTGAGCGCCCACGAAATGTACCGTACCTTTAACTGCGGCGTGGGCATGGTTATCGCCCTGCCTGCAAGCGAAGCGGACAAAGCAGTTAAGCTGCTGAATGAGAAAGGTGAAAACGCGTGGAAAATCGGTATTATCAAAGCATCCGATTCCGAACAGCGTGTGGTCATTGAATGAAAAACATTGTGGTGCTCATTTCCGGCAACGGAAGCAATTTGCAGGCCGTCATAGACGCCTGCAAACAGAAGAAGATCAATGGCACCATTCGGGCAGTTTTCAGTAACAAGGCTGATGCGTTCGGCCTTGAGCGTGCCCGGGAGGAAAACATCCCCGCGCACGCGCTGGAAGCCAGTCAGTTTGCCGGTCGCGAAGCCTTTGACCGCGAACTGGTACAAGAGATTGACGCCTACGCACCCGATGTCGTGGTGCTGGCGGGGTATATGCGTATCCTGAGCCCGGCATTCGTGTCCCACTATGCCGGTCGCCTGCTCAATATCCACCCTTCTCTGCTGCCGAAATACCCAGGCCTGCACACCCATCGCCAGGTTCTGGAAAACGGCGATGAAGAGCACGGTACCTCTGTGCATTTCGTGACCGACGAGCTGGACGGTGGGCCGGTGATCCTGCAGGCAAAAGTGCCGGTCTTTGACGGTGACAACGAAGACGATGTGACCGAACGCGTGCAAACCCAGGAACACGCCATTTACCCACTGGTGGTAAGCTGGTTTGTCGACGGGCGTCTGGAAATGCGCGACGGCGCAGCCTGGCTGGATGGCGTTCAGCTTCCTGCGCAGGGATATGCGGCCGAAGAGTAGTTTGTTATGTCGGGTAGCGCTGCGCTTACCCGACCAACACATCGCCCCCCCCCCCGACACGCCCTTCCCCCAACCCTCTAAAATCCCCCAGAAAAAAAATAACTGTCATACTTTTCTGGCACTGTTGGACATATCGTGGAAATGCTCGCCATAATAAGGACGAGACGGATTTACCACGTCCTGTGATTGAACTGGAGTGTGAGCTGTAATGGGTCAGGAAAAGTTATATATCGAGAAAGAGCTAAGCTGGTTAGCATTCAACGAGCGTGTACTCCAGGAAGCGGCAGACAAAAGTAACCCGCTGATTGAGCGTATGCGTTTTTTGGGTATTTATTCCAATAACCTGGATGAGTTCTACAAGGTTCGCTTTGCCGAGCTGAAACGGCGAATCATCATCAGCGAAGAGCAGGGCTTAAACTCTCACTCGCGCCATCTGCTGGGAAAAATCCAGGCCCGCGTGTTGAAAGCCGATCAGGAATTTGACAGCCTGTATAACGAACTGCTGCTGGAAATGGCACGCAACCAAATCTTCCTGATTAACGAACGCCAGCTCTCTGTTAACCAACAAAACTGGCTGCGACATTACTTCAAACAGTATCTGCGCCAGCACATTACCCCGATTCTGATTAACCGCGAAACCGACCTGGTGCAGTTCCTGAAAGATGATTACACCTATCTGGCGGTGGAAATCATTCGCGGCGACACCATCCGCTACGCACTGCTGGAGATCCCGTCCGATAAGGTTCCACGCTTTGTGAACCTGCCGCCGGAAACCCCGCGCAGACGTAAGCCAATGATCCTGCTGGACAACATTCTGCGCTACTGTCTGGACGACATCTTTAAAGGCTTCTTCGATTATGACGCGTTAAACGCCTACTCAATGAAGATGACCCGTGACGCCGAATATGACCTGGTACACGAGATGGAAGCCAGTCTGATGGAGCTGATGTCCTCCAGCCTCAAGCAACGCCTGACGGCAGAGCCAGTGCGCTTTGTCTATCAGCGCGATATGCCAGACGCGATGGTGGAAATGCTGCGCGAGAAGTTGACCATTTCGCGCTATGACTCCATTGTGCCGGGTGGCCGTTACCACAACTTTAAAGACTTTATTGGCTTCCCGAACGTCGGCAAAACCAATCTGGTGAACAAACCGCTGCCGCGCCTGCGTCATCTCTGGTTTGATAAATTCCGCAACGGATTCGACGCCATTCGCGAACGCGATGTCCTGCTTTACTATCCGTATCACACCTTTGAGCACGTGCTGGAACTGCTGCGTCAGGCCTCCTTCGACCCCAGCGTGCTGGCGATTAAAATCAACATCTACCGTGTGGCAAAAGATTCGCGCATCATCGACGCGATGATCCACGCGGCGCACAACGGTAAGAAAGTCACCGTGGTGGTTGAGCTGCAGGCGCGTTTCGACGAAGAGGCAAACATTCACTGGGCGCGCCGTCTGACGGAAGCGGGCGTACACGTTATCTTCTCCGCACCGGGGCTGAAAATTCACGCCAAGCTGTTCCTCGTATCCCGTAAAGAGGGAGACGATGTGGTGCGTTATGCCCATATCGGTACCGGTAACTTTAACGAGAAAACCGCGCGTATTTATACTGACTACTCGCTGCTGACCGCCGATGCGCGCATCACCAACGAAGTGCGTCGGGTGTTTAACTTCATCGAGAACCCGTACCGTCCGGTGAGCTTCGACTATCTGCTGGTGTCACCGCAGAACTCGCGCCGCCTGCTGTACGAGATGATCGACAAAGAGATCGCCAACGCGCAGAAAGGATTGTCGTCCGGCATCACGCTGAAGCTCAATAACCTGGTGGATAAAGGGCTGGTAGACAGGCTGTATGCGGCATCCAGTTCAGGTGTACCGGTCAATTTGTTGATCCGTGGTATGTGTTCGTTGATCCCGGAGCTGGAAGGTATCAGCGAAAATATTCGCGTTATTAGCATCGTTGACCGCTATCTGGAACACGACAGGATCTATATTTTCGATAATGCGGGTGATAAACAGGTTTATCTTTCCTCTGCGGACTGGATGACGCGCAATATTGATTACCGCATTGAAGTTGCGGCTCCGCTGCTTGATCCACGTCTGAAGCAGCAGATCCTCGACATTATCGAGATTTTGTTTAGCGATACGGTGAAAGCACGCCATATCGACAAAGAACTCAGTAACCGCTATGTACCGCGCGGCAACCGCCGCAAAGTGCGGTCGCAACTGGCGATTTACGACTATATCAAATCACTCGAGCAACCCGATTAACCTATGCCGATAAATGATAAGACCCCACGACCGCAGGAATTCGCCGCAGTCGATCTTGGTTCTAACAGTTTCCACATGGTCATCGCCCGTGAGGTGGATGGCGCGATGCAGATCATCGGCCGTCTGAAGCAGAGGGTACACCTGGCGGATGGTCTTGACGAGCGCAGCATGCTCAGCGAAGAGGCAATGGAGCGCGGCCTGAACTGCCTGTCGCTGTTTGCTGAACGCCTGCAGGGATTCTCACCGTCCAGCGTTTGTATCGTAGGTACGCATACGTTACGCCAGGCGCTGAACGCACCTGAATTTCTCAAGCGTGCGGAAAAAGTCATCCCCTACCCGATTGAGATAATCTCCGGCAATGAAGAAGCGCGTCTGATTTTCATGGGCGTGGAGCATACGCAGCCAGAAAAAGGCCGCAAGCTGGTCATTGATATCGGCGGTGGCTCAACGGAATTGGTGATTGGCGAAGACTTTGAGCCTCGTCTGGTGGAGAGCCGCCGTATGGGCTGCGTCAGCTTCGCGCAGATGTATTTCCAGGGTGGAACCATCACTCGCGAGAATTTCCAGCGGGCGCGCATGGCGGCGATCCAGAAACTGGAAAACCTGGCCTGGCAGTACCGCATTCAGGGCTGGAACGTGGCGCTGGGCGCATCGGGTACCATCAAGGCGGCGCATGAAGTGCTGCTGGCAATGGGTGAAAAAGACGGTTTTATCACTCCTGAACGCCTGACGCTGCTGGCCGACGAGGTGATTAAGCATAAAAGTTTTGACGCCTTAAGCCTGCCGGGTCTGTCCGAAGAACGTAAAGCGGTATTTGTACCGGGTCTTGCGATCCTGTGCGGTGTGTTTGATTCGCTGGCCATTAAGGAACTGCGTCTCTCCGACGGTGCGCTGCGTGAAGGCGTGCTGTATGAAATGGAAGGCCGCTTCCGCCACCAGGATATTCGCAGCCGCACCGCGCAAAGTCTGGCAAATCAGTACAACATCGACCGCGAGCAGGCGAAGCGCGTCCTGGAAACGACCATTCAGATATACGATCAATGGCAGGAACAGAATCCTAAGCTGGCGCACCCGCAGCTTGCTGCCCTGCTGAAATGGGCGGCGATGCTACACGAAGTGGGGCTGAATATTAACCACAGCGGAATGCATCGCCATTCGGCCTATATTCTGCAAAACAGCGACCTGCCTGGCTTCAACCAGGAGCAGCAAACCATGATGGCCACGCTGGTTCGTTACCATCGTAAAGTCATCAAGCTCGATGATTTGCCGCGCTTCACGCTGTTTAAGAAAAAGCAGTTCCTGCCGCTGATTCAACTGCTGCGTCTGGGGGTGTTGCTCAATAACCAGCGCCAGGCCACCACCACGCCGCCGACGCTGAAACTCAAAACGGATGATCACCACTGGACGCTGAGCTTCCCGCACGACTGGTTTAGTCAGAATGCGCTGGTATTGCTGGATCTGGAAAAAGAGCAACAGTACTGGGAAGCGGTCACCGGCTGGCTGCTTAAAATCGAAGAAGAAAGCGCCGACGTCGCAGCGTAATGGCTCAGGCGTCCACCTGCGACGCCCCGGCTTGCGACAGCGACTCAAGGGCAACCGGTTTGCCTATCAAATATCCTTGTACATAGTCGATACCTAGCGCGTGAACCGCGCTATGTATCTCTTCAGTTTCCACATACTCTGCCACCACCAGCATTTTCTTCATGCGCGCCAGATGGCAAATGGACGCGACTATCTGATAATCCAGGCTGTTACTGACGATATTGCGAATAAAGCTGCCGTCTATCTTGAGAATATCGGCATCCACGCTTTTCAGCCGGGCATAGCTCGCATAGCCGGTACCAAAATCATCGATCGCAATGCGTACGCCCATTTTTTGCAGTTGCCTGAGTGTCTGTATTGCCTGCTCCGCACTCCCGAACGAGCTGCACTCGGTCACTTCGAATATCAGTTGCCAGGCCTCCACGCCATATTTTGCCAACAGACGGCTCACCTCGAGCGGGAACTGCGCCCGACACACGGTTGGCGGTGCCAGATTAATGGCAAAACGCTGACCAGGCAGCCTGTCACGGTGTTCAGCCAGGAAGCGTAAGGTGCGCTCCAGTACCCACAGGTCAACGCGCGACGACAAACCAAACTCCTGGGCTACGGGCAGGAACCGATCGGGAGAGAGCAAAGTGCCGTCCGTATCCGGCATCCGCAGCAATACTTCGTGATAACAATCGCCACGCAGCCCCCGGACAGGCTGAACCATCAGGGTAAAGGCATTTCGGTCGAGCGCGCTTTGCAGACGCCCCATCATCGCCACTTTATCCTTCAGGGTGCGCTGCAAATGGGTGACACCACGCTGCTGCAGGTTCTCCGGGTGGTTGGTCGAGAGCGACAGATCGGCAATCACGCTCAGCTCACCCAGCATCAGGTGGAGATGGTTTACCGGCGAGCGTACATAGCAATAGCTCACCCCCACCTGAGGCTGCAGTGGTATCCCATCCCAGATAAAGCGGAATTCCTTGATATGCGCATCCAGGGCATCAATGCGCTGCTGGTGCGATTCCACATTGAGCCGCACAGCAAGATCATAACCGGTCAGGTGATAAACCCGTTCATTGGGCTGGAGCGTACCGTTAATCCATTGCGCCAGCTGCTGTTTATACTGAATACGCAACATCACGCCGTAGTTCCGCCCCAGAACTTCCAGCTCAGGAATACGTAATAAGCAGAGCGCTGACCACGGTGATTTAGCCAGATCGCGCGAGAGCGCCCGCAGGTTCGGCATGTGTACCACCGGGTCGAGAAGCGCCAGCCTGCGGGAACGCATATTAATGGCGCGCTGCCGTGTTGCCAGCATCGACATGTAAATCACCACAAACGAAAACACCAGATAGCTGGATGAGGTGATCGCCAGCTGAATGTCATACCCCTGCTGCAGCGGAATGTAACGGTAGAAATAGTGAATCGACACCAGCAGAACCGGCGTCCAGATTATTGACATCAGCTTATAACCACAGCGCATCGCGCCCCAGAGCATCACTGGCATCAGCAACGACAGGGTGTAGTTGGTACTGAAAATAGAGCTGTTTTCATTCATCGGGATCAGGAGCAGCGAAAGCAGCCCGCCCATCACCGTAACCCAAAGCAGAGATTCGATAACCGTGACTTTTTTGTCTATCTGCAAACGGATCTGGGAAATAAATCCCCTGATATACCGTGGATGACGGATCAGCCGGATAAGCAAGTAGCTCAGCGGCACACCGGTAAGCCCACTGACTAACAGCGCCTGATAGTTAATGAGCGTACAAATATTGAGAGGGTTCAGCCCCGCCAGGCTCTGACGGCTCTCATAGATACCAAGATAGGCCGCAAACTGAAACAACAGCAGGAACAGCGTCGCCGGGCAAAAGACCTGCCAGAAGAGACGCTGAGCCATCAGGCGCACATCGCCATAAGCGGTCATATTGCGTCCGGGAGCAAACACGCGGTAGCCGCCCCAGCAGAGCACTAAGGGGACAATAAAATGAAATATGCTGGCGACGGTTTCAAACAGCCCAACCGACGCGTAGTAGCGGAACAACAGCGACAACACGATCCCGGGGAGCGCTTCCAGACCAAAGAACATCATCAGTGAAAGCAGGAACGAGAGCGGCAAATAATACAGTGCCACAATACCGTCGCCCATTTGCGTAAAGGTATTCGCCACGCTAATCGCGGGCAACAGAACGACGGGTAAAATAAGAGGGAGCGCCCACCAGCGATCTTTATTGTGATTCAGGAAGGGGATAATTTTCATAGATGCCCGGTTAAACCCCTTTCGCTCCAGAGGGAAAATGAAGACAGGCATCCGACCTGACATACATGCCGCCCGAAAGAGTACAGAGCGAATATCGTGGAGGATGGATTTTAGTTATCGGGGCCGGGAACCCGTTGACTTAAATCAAACTATTTAATCTGAACACCCCTTATTTACGTTTTTTTTGGTTACTTTCTTTGTTGTTATCAACGTAATAAATGCATACGTTACGTTCAATAACATTAACAAATGTAAATGTTGACGGTTTTTTACACATCACAGAATTGACCCCGTCTTCCCACTGTGCCTTAATAACCGTATCGCCCAAAAGGGTATGCCCAGGAAAACACAGTGAGTCAGGCCACGCGTATGCACAAACGACATCGGTTTAACACTCGGATGACCCGCATCATACTGCTCATCAGCTTCCTGTTTTTCTTTGGCCGCTTTGTTTACTCCTCCATTGGTGCCTGGTATCACCACCAGGATAAAATGCAATCTCAGCAAACCAGTCTGTCCGTCGACACTGCCGATCGCTAAGCCAGCGGCGTATTTTGCAGCATCCGTATAATGGCAGAGATCCCTTTGCTCAGGATTTTGTCCTGACGCATTACAACAGCCAGTTGGCGCTGCAAAACCGGTGTCAGTGAATGCACACTTAACCCTTCACGATCGTCCAGGTTTTCCACCGCCATTCGCGGCACGATGCTGTAGCCAAGCCCTGCACGCACCATACGTTTGATAGCCTCAATGCTTCCAAGCTGCATCACGGGCGCTATCGCGATCCCGCAGGCCTCAAACCAGCCGTCAATTAGCGCACGCGTGCCACTTCCCGATTCGAACGCAATCAAGGGCTGAGCGTGCAAGACCTCTGGCGTCAGCAGATCCCACGGGCCGGGCTGCTCCTGCGAAACAATAAAGACGAACTCTTCATTCATCACCGGCATGACATCCAGCGTGCGCCCGCTGACAGGCAGCGTGACCAGCCCCATGTCCAGACGATTCTCTTCAATCGCCCGAACAATATCGAGCGTGTTCCCGGTCGTGACGCCCACCTTTAATAACGGGTAATCGTTTCGTAGCTGTTGCAACAGCGGGGGCAAAAGATGGATACAGGCTGTTGCCCCCGTCCCGAGCGTGATTGTGCCGCTGACCTCGCGGTTAAACTCGCTGACGGAACGAATAGCCTCATCCACTACCTGTTCAATACGCTCCCCGTGGCTTAACAGTGCCAGCCCGGCAGCGGTGGCTTTAATGCCGCGCCCTGTACGTTCAATCAATCGCGTCTGAAGAAATTGCTCAAGCTGGCGGATTTGCAGGCTAACCGCAGGCTGAGAAAGGCCAAGCACATCCGCTGCGGCTGAAAAGCTGCCCCGCTGTACCACCAGGCGAAAAGTCGCCAGATTGCCCAGATTTAGCGTCGTCATTCAAAGTTTCTCTTATACAGGTCATAAGGTCACGAGCCTGCCAGCACAATACCGCGCCCGTTATGCTGAGGACAACTGCATTAACGGAATGAAAAATAATGGAAACACCTGCACTTCCCCGGTGCCTCTCTCTGACTGCCGGTTGCAATCAGCTCATCAACTGGGGTATCTCTTTTTACATGCCGGGTACCTTTGCACAGGCAATTGCCCACGACCGGGGATGGTCATCACCCGACATCTATCTCGGCCTGACTCTCGCCATGCTGATGATGGCCGCCGTCTCCCCTTTTGTCGCCCGCTTGCTGGCTCGCTTTGGCGGGCAACGTGTCGTGATGGGCGGAACCTTACTGATTGCCGCAAGCTGTGTAGTAATGACGTATACCTCTACGTTAACGGGCTGGTACGGCATCTGGCTCATCACCGGCATTGGCATGCGTCTTTCGCTGTATGACGCGCTTTTCGCCTCTCTGGTAAATCTCTACGGCCAACAGGCCCGACGTACGATTTCCCGTGTAACGCTGGCAGGTGGCCTGGCATCTGCCGTATTTTGGCCATTGGGCGATGCGTTACTCAAGGTGATGCACTGGCAGGATGCGCTTCTGATTTACGCCCTTTTTGGCCTGCTGAGTGCTGTGCTTATCTGCCAACTGCCTCACCACAAGCCTCCCGTCATTGTAAAAACAGAAGCGTCTGTATCGAAAGATGACCCGCATAACGGATGGCTCTATGCGGCATTTATCGCTCTCATCACCTTTGTCTCTAACGGTACGTCTACACATCTGCCGGAATTTATCGCCAGCTTTGGCCTTCCGGTTGGCATCGGGATGCTATGGGGATTTGGTCAAACTGGCGCAAGGCTGATGGAAGTGATGGCAGGTACGCGCCTGACACCGCTCAGGCTGACGCTACTGACCTCGCTTGCCATGCCGCTCTGTTTTCTGGTCGGGCTGGGCGGGTCGAAATTTGTGTGGCTCGCCGCCGGATTTGTGCTGGGGTATGGTGCGATAAACGGGTTGGTGACAATAGTCAAAGCCACGCTGCCGCTGGAGTTGTTCAGCGCTGAAAGCTATGCCAGACGCACCGGGGTATTGCTTATCCCGGGACAGCTGATGGCGGCGGCATCTCCGTTTGCCTATGCGTGGCTGAATAACATGCTCGGGATTGCCGGAGCGCAATGGTTTTCCCTGAGCCTGACGCTGGTCATCGCTGCGCTGGCGGTCGTTATTGTGCGTCGTAACAGGCACATCCGCCCAGAATCTGTCAGCAAAATGTATCCCACCGTATCCCGGCAGCCTCGCGGATAACCCGATACAAAAAACCATCAGGAGCAAACATAAAGACGATAACATACGCCCGCATTCAGCGGAGCTGAATGACAAAGGAGAAACCGGGCTTCACTCTACCTTTTTCACCCGGGTACCGACCGCTGTCAGTACCGTGCCGTCCTGCGCTGTCAGGGCCATAAATGGAACCGGCTTTCCGGTACGGTTATCAACCAACAATGAATGGCGTTCTCCTGGTTCGAACAAATGTTGTTCCCCCCATTGCCGCAGCGCCACGACGATGGGGAACAGGCTTTCCCCCTTCGTCGTCAGGACATACTCCTGATACGCCGTACCATCTGAAGCGCCCTGCATGGCCAGAATGTCCGCATCAACCAGCTTTTTCAGTCGATCGGACAGAATGTTTCGCGCGACGCCCAGGCTGCGCTGAAAATCGCCGAACCGACGCATTCCATCAAAGGCATCACGCACGATAAGCAGCGACCAGCGATCTCCGATAAGATCGACACAGCGAAGCACGGGACAAAATTCATTTGTTGTCGGTTTACGGGTCGACATAGATTTCCTCGCTAGCGTCAGATTGCGATAACCAGTTGCATTTTAAAACCACATACCCTAGCATTCAACCAGTTTCATTTTGAAACCAGGTTGCATGAGGCCGGGATCGTGAAAACATCGCTAACATCGCCACTACCGTCAGACAGACAGAACACCACTGACATGCCCCGCAGCCTGATATGGCTGTTTTCCATCGCCAGCGGATTAAGCGTCGCTAACGTCTATTACGCACAGCCTTTGCTTGATGCGCTGGCCGGGGACTTCGGTATCAGTCACGCGGCTGTTGGCGGCGTTGTTACCGCCACGCAACTCGGCTGCGCGCTGGCTTTGCTGTTCGTTGTTCCATTGGGGGACAACGTGGATCGCAAACGCCTGATGGCAATACAACTGTTGGCTCTTGTGGCCGCGCTGATATCCGTCGGCATAGCGCAGACTTCCTCAACCCTTTTGGCAGGCATGCTCGCCACCGGCATGTTGGGTACCGCAATGACGCAGGGGTTAATTGCTTATGCCGCCAGCGCCGCGTCGCCCCATGAACAAGGGCGCGTCATTGGTGCGGCACAAGGTGGCGTGTTTATTGGCCTGTTACTCGCCAGAGTGTTCTCCGGCGGCATAAGTGACATAGCAGGCTGGCGCGGAGTATATCTCTGTGCCGCCGTGCTTATGGTCATCATCGCATTTCCACTGTGGTGGAAACTCCCCCGTCTGCCAGACGTTCCCACTGTAATGAGCTATCCGCAACTTATTGGCTCAATGCTGACCCTGCTACGGAAAGAAAAAGTGCTGCAAGTACGCGGCATACTGGCCTTGCTGATGTTTGCTGCGTTCAATATTTTCTGGAGCGCACTGGTGCTTCCACTGAGTTCGCCACCCTATAACTTCTCACATACCGCGATTGGGGCGTTTGGTCTGGCTGGCGTGGTGGGAGCACTTGCCGCTACCCGTGCAGGGCAATGGGCCGATCGGGGATATGCCCGGAACACCAGCGCGGCAGCGCTGGTCATCTTACTGTTAGCATGGTGGCCATTGTCGCTGATGGACCGCTCGCTCGGCATCCTGCTCATCGGCATCGTGTTGCTCGATTTGGGAGGACAAGCGCTGCACGTAACCAACCAAAGCCTGATCTTCCGCACCCGCCCCGAGGCACATAGCCGGCTGGTTGGCCTTTATATGCTTTTCTATGCCACCGGCAGCGGGTTTGGGGCGATAGGCACGACAATAACCTATGCCGCCGTTGGCTGGCAGGGTGTGTGCCTGCTCGGCGGAACGGTCAGCCTGCTCGCGCTACTGTTCTGGTGGATAACGCAAAAATCCGTAGATCAGGCATAAAAAAACCCGCATTGATGAAAAGGCCCCATACAGCAGGTCACTCCATCTTGCGGGTTTAACACGTATCAGGACCGGTTGTGCGCGGGATAATCCTTGTTAATCCACGCGTGGTCATCCTCCCACGTGAACATCCATTTGCGCACCGGGCCTGCCATCACATTGAGATAATAGCTGTCATACCCGGCCATCGTCGCCACCGGGTGATAGCCCTTCGGCACCATGACCACGTCACGGTTATAGACCGCCATGCACTCATCCAGCGTTCTGTCGTCGGTGTAGACGCGCTGCATGCAGAAACCCTGCTCCGGGTTGAGACGATGATAGTACGTCTCCTCCAGATAAGTTTCGTTTGGCGGATTATCCGTGTCGTGCTTGTGGCTCGGATACGAACTGGTACAGCCTTCGTTGGTCCAGACCTCCACCACCAGCAAACTGTCGGCAGGCTTATCTTCCGGCAGAATATTATGCACATAGCGCTGGTTATGGCCTTTTCCGCGCGCTTCACCGCCAATATCCTGTGGCGCGATCAGTCGCGTCGGGTACGTCCCTTTACCCGGTGCAGAACAGACCGCCAGCTCCAGCTTTGTCAACGCCTTCACCTGCACCGCTTCGTTCGGCGTAACGTAAACCGCCCAGGGTTTGATCCGCTCGAACGGGCTCATCCGCTCACCGATATCGCTAAACTGCGCCGTGGGAGTGCTGATGGCAGCGCGTCCGGCCACCAGCACCAGACAGCGCTCTTCACCGACAGCGGGCAGCGTCAGCGCCTGCCCCTCCTCCAGCTCATAAACGTCAAAGCCAACGAGCCCCCAGCCTGCACGTTCCGGCGTGACTGACTGCGTACAACCTTCCGCGTTGGGCTGCTGCCAGCGTGATAACAGACGTGACATGTCACCTCCTCAGATAAGCCCGGCGTCACGCGCCAGGCGGCTCAGATTGTTATATCCCAGACGGGCATACGTGAGCGGGTGTGCGATAGCCGGATCCTGCTCAGCTTCCACCACCAGCCAGCCCTGATACTGGTTCGCTTTCAGCAATGCCATAATCGGCGGGTAGTTCACGCTGCCGTCGCCCGGCACGGTGAAAACGCCGCTCAGCACCGCATCCAGGAAGCTGGTTTTGCGATTTTTGACGTCGGCCAGCACGTCGGCACGGACATCTTTGCAGTGAACATGATTAATGCGGGATGCCCAGCGCTGCGCGACCACCAGCGGATCGACGCCGGCAAAGGTCAGATGACCGGTATCCAGCAGTAGCCCAACCTCTTCACCAGTGTGAATCATCAGGTTATCCACGTCTTCAGCGGACTCAATCACCGTCCCCATATGGTGATGATAGGCAATCTGAACGCCCTGCTGTTGCGTATAGCGGGCAAACGCGGTGAGCTTTTCTCCGTACTCTTTCCAGCGTTCCTGCGGGAAGCGGGGACGCAGGTGAACCGGGGTCTGCTGCTCGCCATGAATGCAGCCGCTCACTTCAGCGAAAACCAGCACCTTCGCGCCCAGTTCACGCAGTAACGTGAGGTGCGATTGCACGGCGGCAATCTCCTCCTCCACGCTGCGCTCCAGTAAACGACCGGAATACCAGCCGGAGACCAGTTGTAAATCATGACGCTGCAGAATGGGGCCAAGCAGTCGCGCTTCACGCGGGAATTTGTTGCCCAGTTCGAAACCGGCAAACCCGGCCTCTTTTCCTTCGCTCAGACAGGTATCCAGTGGCGTCTCCGCGCCAAGAGAAGGCAAATCGTCGTTGGTCCATGTCAGCGGGTTAATGCCTAATTGCACAGTCATCTTTGTCTCCTGAATTATGCTTGTCCGCGCTCACGCCACCAGGCGATAAGCTGCAGGTAGTTGTCCCGGATGCGCGCGACCAGCTGCGCATCATCAATATCGTGTTTCAGCCACGCGCGGGAGGCATCGCCAAACAGCGTGCGCCCCACGGCAAACCCTTTCACCAGCGCCTGACCGGCGGCGGCTTTGAAATCGGCACGCAGTTGCTCTGCCGGCGCATCAAGCCCGAGGATCACCACGCCGCGACAGTGCGGGTCACGGCGTTCAATGATCTCGCCCAGCGCCGTCCAGCCAGCGGAAGAGAGCGGCGGCAGTTTCCACCAGTCGGGGTAAATCCCCAGGTTGTAGAAGCGGGAAATGGCACGCAGATACAGCTCGTCACTGCGCGGCATGCTGGCAGGCAGGATCACCTCCAGCAGCAGCTCATGCCCGGACTGGCAGCAGGCGTGGTACACCTCGGCGATTTTCTGCTCCTGCTCCAGACGCAGGCCATGCGCATCTTCCGGATGGAAAAAGACCAGGCATTTCACCACATGTTCCTGCGGCCAGCTGATGAGCTGGGTACCGATATTGCCGTGCTCCATCTCCAGTGGACGGGAACCTGGCAGCTCAATCGGACGGCCAATCCACCAGCCTTCACCGGTAATCGAATTCAGCGCGTCCTGACCAAAGGTACCGTCACACAGCAACCCGGCTTTACCTTCCAGCCCGGCGCAGTTTGCCGCCTCGCGGCTGGCCTGCAGGATCAGCTGCTTCAGCGCCGGAATACGCTTCAGAGACGCACCGCACTGCATCGCCATTTCTTCAAGCTGGCTACGGTGATCGAAGGCCATGACGCACAGCTCCGGCCATTGACGCCGACGGGTCGTGACGCGGTGCAGATGGTTGAGATGCGGGTCGAGGTCGGGACGCGGTACCTGCGCTGCACGGGAAAGGTAATCATCCAGCTCAATTTTGCCCGGCATTGCGGGGGCACAACCGTGGCGCGACACCACCAGCGCCCCACAGGCGTTAGCATAGCGGCACGCCTGCTCCCAGCCCTCATCGTTAAGATAACCACGCAGCAGGCCAGACATAAATGCATCCCCCGCGCCGAGCACATTCAGCACTTCAACGCGCACGCCGGTCACCGTCAGGCCATCATCCAGACGTGGCGGAATGGCATCGGTATAAACCGAGCAACCCAGCGCGCCGCGTTTGCAGACCAGCGTAGCCTTACTTACCGCGCGAACCTGTACCAGCGCCTGCAACGTATCGGTGCTGCCGCCCGCGATATGGAACTCCTCTTCGGTGCCGACAATCACGTCAAACAGATGCAGCACCTCCTGCAGCTCGCGGGTCACCTTATCGGCAGCAATAAAGCGCGTTTCGCCGTCACCTAATGAGGTCAGCCCCCACAGTACCGGGCGATAGTCGATATCCAGTACCGTGCGCAGACCGTGCCGACGGGCGTAGTTCAGCGCCGTCAGTACCGCTTCGCGCGTTTGCGGATGAGAAAGATGCGTCCCGGTGATGGCAAGACAACGTGCGGAAGCGATGTACTGTTCATCTACATCGCTGGCGGTAATCGCCATATCCGCGCAGTTATCGCGGTAAAAAATCAGTGGAAAGGTGTCCCGGTCTTTAATGCCGAGTAGCACCAGCGCCGTCAGGCGTTCTTTATCGGTAATCAGATGGCTGGTATCGCAGCCCACCTGGTTTAACTCTTCGCGCAGGAAGCGCCCCATATGTTCATCGCCGACGCGCGCCAGCATCGACGAGCGTAAGCCCTGGCGCGCCGTGCCGTACGCCACGTTGCCGGACGAACCGCCGAGATATTTCGCAAAGCTCGACACATCCTCCAGCCGCGCGCCAATCTGCTGGCTGTAGAGGTCAACCGCCACGCGGCCCATGCATATCACATCAAACTGCTTTTCCACGTTGATACCTCTTCAGACAATGTCGTTCACGTTCAGCCAGCGGCCTTGCTGGTGTGAGAGTGCAATGGCGTCAAGTACGCGTGACACCTTCCAGCCCTCTTCGAAGTCCGGCCACATCGGCGTACCGGTGGCAATGCCGTCCACCAGGTCACGCACTTCCACGGTTTTTTGATCGTTAAAACCGATACCATGCCCTGCCCCCATACAAAATGCGCCATAGTCCGGGTGCGACGGGCCAACGAGCAACGTGCGGAACCCCTGGCGGTTGACCGGATCGTCATGCAGGTAAAGTTTCAGTTCCGCCATCCGCTCCTGGGTAAAACTGATGGCTCCTTTGGTACCGGTGATCACATACGACAGCCCCATCTTGCGGCCACAGGCGACACGGGAGGTTTCAATGACCCCCTGCGCCCCGCCCGCGAAACGCACCATCGCATGAGCCTGATCCTCGTTTTCCACCGCGATCATTTCCGCCGAACCGACCTTCGCCGGGCGCTCCGGCACCACAATCTTCAGGTCACCACAGACCTGCTCAATATCACCGACCAGATAGTGCGCCATGTTGACAATATGCGCCGCCAGATCGCCCAGCGCCCCCAGCCCTGCCGTCTCTTTAAAACAGTGCCAGTGAATGGGGGAAAGCGGGTCGGCCATGTAGTCTTCGTTGTGCGTGCCGTAGAAGTGGATCACCTCGCCAATTTCTCCGCGCGCAATAATCTCTTTCGCCAGCTGTGCCGTCGGGTTTTTCATGTAGTTGAAACCCACCAGCGTTTTCACCCCTGCCCGTTCGGCGGCCTCGACCATTTCACGCGCATCGTGGGCATTCAGCGCCAGCGGCTTTTCCGAATAAACGTGTTTGCCGTGGCGAATCGCTTCCAGCGCCATCTCCTTATGCAGATGGTTGGGCGAGCAAATGTCCACCACGTCGATGGCCGGATCCGCCACCAGCGCGCGCCAGTCACCGGTAGAGCGGTTAAAGCCAAACGCCTGCGCCCGTTCGGCCGCCAGTTCCGGGGTCACTTCCGCCACCATTTCGCGTACCAGTTTGCCGCGCAGGTTAAACACCGTCGGTGCCTGGGCATAGGCAATGGCATGTGCCTTGCCGATATACCCGGTACCGATGAGTCCAATGCGTACTTCTTTCATTATTTATCCCTCACAATGCGCCGCGACGGCTCTTGGCATAGGTATCAAATGCCACAGCCAGAACGATAATTAACCCGGTAATAATTTGCTGGTAGTAGGCCGAGACGTTCATCAGTACCAGGCCGTTAATCAGAATGCCCATAATGATCGAGCCGATGATGGTGCCGCCGATACGTCCGTAGCCGCCCATCAGCGAAGTCCCGCCGATCACCACCGAGGCAATGACGCGCAGCTCAAATGAGATCCCGGCCACCGCTTCCGCACTCCCCAGACGCGCGCTGAGGATAAAGCCCGCCAGCCCCGCCAGACAGCCAATCAGCACGTAGACGCTCACCAACACCCGCTTCACATTGACCCCGGCCAGGCGCGCCGCCTCCGGGTTGCCACCGATGGCGTACACAAAGCGCCCCCAGCGGGTTTTATGCAGTGCCAGATAACCGCCAATGGCGACCAGAGCAAAGATCCAGATTGGAATCGAAATGCCGAGCAGCTCGCCACGCCCCCACCAGCGGTAGCCCGGGTCGAAACCGGCAATCGGTGCGCCGTCGTTAATCACCAGCGTCAGACCACGCCAGATGGTCATCCCGCCGAGAGTGACGATAAACGGCGGCAGACGCAGGCGCGTCACGCCAAGACCGTGCAGGAAGCCAATGGCAGTCCCCATTGCCAGACAAATCCCCAGCCCAATCAGCCAGCTCATGCCGCCCCAGGCGTTGGGATCGACGGTGGTGAAGTTGTCACCCTTAATCACATACGCGGCAGTCATGGCGCAGACCGCCAGAATGGACCCCACGGACAGGTCAATCCCGGCGGTCAGAATGACGAAGGTCATCCCCACGGCCATGATCCCGTAGATAGACACTTCGGTCAGGATATTGAAAATATTGCGTTCAGAGAGAAAATTGCTGTTCTGCAACTGAAAGAAAATCAGCAGCAGGATCATGAAAATCAACACCCCGAAGCGCTCAAAAAAGGCGATGGGATCGATGCGCCCGGCGCGTTTAACCGGAACCTGCGTTTTAGAAATCATTTGCGTCATGAGAAACTCCGTTATGCCGCGTTCAGGGCGTTGTGGTTGATGGCCATCATCGTCATAAGCCGCTCTTCACTGGCGTCGTCGCCGTGGATCTCGCCGGTAACCCGGCCTTCACTCAGGGTGATGATCCGGTCAGAAACCGCCATCACCTCAGGCAGATCGGAGGAGATCACGATCACCGCCACGCCTTTTTTTGCCATATCAAACAGCACCTGATGCACTTCCGATTTGGTGCCAACGTCAATGCCTCGCGTCGGCTCATCAACGATCAGCACGCGCGGGTTCAGCGCCATGCAGCGTGCGAGGATCACTTTTTGTTGATTCCCGCCGGAGAGCTTACGTACCTCCTGCTCGCTGTTGACCATCTTGATTTGCAACGCCTGACGGTAAGACTCAATCAGGTCGTCCTCTTTGCGGGTGTTGACGAACCAGCGCCAGTGCAGCAATGAAGAGAGGCAGGAGAGTGACAGGTTGTCGCGAATTGACAGGCCCAGCACCGCGCCCTCTTTTTTACGATCTTCCGGCACCAGCGCCACGCCCTGATCCAGTGCGTAAAGCGGGTCGCGCGGCTGATACGGTACGCCGTCCAGTTCAAACACACCGGAGGTAAAGGCGTCGGCACCAAACAGGCAGCGCGCCACTTCGGTTCGCCCGGCCCCCACCAGCCCGGCAATCCCCAGCACTTCGCCAGCATGAACGTGGAAGCTGATGTCATGCAGCGCAATGCCATGTGGATCCAGCGGCGGCTTTTCACGGCTCAGCCCCTTCACCGCCAGACGAATGGGTTTGTCTTCATGATGCGTTTCGCTGGAAGGGCGACGGTTAAAGGCCACGTCGCGTCCCACCATCAGGCGGATCAACTGCTCTACGGTGGTATCCGCGACCGCCCCGGAGCCAGTGAAGCGGCCATCCTGGAAAACGGTAAACCGATCGCAAAGCTGAAAGACTTCGTGCAGACGGTGAGTGACATAAATAATGCTCACGCCACGGCTTTTAAGCTCCCGCACCACGCGGTGCAGGCTCTCCACCTCGCTGTCACTCAGGGCTGCGGAAGGCTCGTCCATAATGATCAGTCTGGCGTTCAGCGTCAGCGCCCGGGCGATTTCCACCATCTGCTGCTGGGCCACGCTCAGACGAGCAACAGGCGTAGTCGGCGCAACGTTCAGCTGCAGGTAATCGAGAATGACCTGCGCTTCCTGATTTACCGCCTTCTCGTCGACAATCAGGTTACGCTTGCGCGGCTCGCGGCCCAGGAACATATTTTCCGCGACGGTCATATTGGGCAGCAGGTTAAATTCCTGATAGATAGTGATAATGCCCTTGTTCTGCCGCGCCACCGGAGAATCATCCACTGGCAGCGTTTCGCCGTTGAACCAGATATCCCCGCGCGTTTGCGGCTGTGCGCCCGCAAGTGCTTTCAACAGCGTGGACTTTCCCGCTCCGTTTTCACCCAGCAGAGCGTGAATTTCTCCGCTGCCGACGGTCAACTGAGCGCTGCTCAGCGCCCAGACGCCGGAAAAGCTTTTTGCCAGGTCGGTCACTTTCAGTAAGGGTTGCGACATCAGTCTGCTCCTCCTCATAAGGAGCCGCCGCTGGGGCGGCTCCGAATATGTTAGTTACCGGCCTCACCGATACGCTCAGCCTGCTGCAGGTTCTCTTTGGTGATAAGCGTTGGTGGGTAGTCAGCACCGGTGATCGCTTTCTTCTCACGCACGTTCGCCACCAGCTGGCTCATCGCCGTTTGTACCGCGAAACCCGGACGCTGATCGGCTGTCACCGCCAGCCAACCGTCGCGCACGCGGGCCAGCGCTTCAGGCACCGCATCAAAGCCGGTGACAAGAATTTCACCCGGCTTCACGCCCTGCCCTTGCAGGGCTTCAATCGCGCCCAGCGCCATATCGTCGTTCGCAGAGAGGATCACCTGAGGGCGTTTTGGCAGCGACGGCAGTACGCTTTCCACAATGCGCATGCCTTCAGAGCGCATCCAGTTACCGGTCTGATCGGCGACGATCTTGTACTTATCGCCCCCCGCTTTCAGGCTGTCGCGAATGCCTTTGGTGCGCTCGATGTTAGAGGAGGAACCTGGCTGACCGGTCAGCAGAATGATGTCTGCCCCGTTGGGGAATTTGGTTTTGACGAAGTCGCCAATCGCCTGCCCCCCTTTATAGTTGTTAGCGCCAAAGTGCGGCACTTTCTTCTGGCTGTCGACGGAGCGGTCGAGCGTGACGATAGGCAGTTTCGCATCCTGAATTTCATCTACCGCGCTGGAAACGGCGTTCACGTCATTCGGGGAGACGATGAATCCCTGCGCCCCACGGGTGATGGCATTTTCCAGGTCAGCCACCTGCTTCGGCGAACTTCCCTGACCATCCAGCACCTGCAGGTTCACCCCCATTTCTTTCGCCGCTTTCACTGCCGTGCGCTGCATGTGGACTTCAAACGGCATGGCCAGGTTTGGCGTACTGAATACGATTTGCTCGCTTTCGGCCATTGCTGCCCCGGATGTCATGGCGATGAGGGCGGCTAAGATCAGTTTTTTCATTATTATGTCTCTCTGTGTAGGGTTGTTGTGGTTTAGAGGACGATCTCACGCTGGCTACGCAGTGATTCCAGCGCTTTATCCGCAAGGTACAGCGCACGTTCACCATCATCGCCGCTGCAATCAGGAACCGTTTCGCCGCGCAGTACCGCAACGAAGTGTTCCCATTCCGCGGCATAGGCGGATTTGTAGCGTTGCAGGAAGAAGTGTTCCGGCAGCGCACTGGTGCAGCCCTGTTTGCCGTAATGCTGCACCTGGTTTTCAAGGATATTGCCCGCGCACAGCAGCCCTTCAGAGCCGTGCAGCTCAAGACGCTGGTCGTAGCCGTAGGCAGAGCGACGGCTGTTAACGATGGTTGCCATCGCGCCGGAGGCATATTTCAGGACAATAAACGCGGTGTCGATATCGCCCGCCTCACCAATCGCCGGGTCAACCAGATTGCTGCCCTGGGCAAACACCGACACTGGCTCTTCACCCATGATGAAGCGCGCCATATCAAAATCATGGATGGTCATATCACGGAACATGCCGCCGGAAACGCGCACATATTCTGCAGGCGGAGGAGACGGATCGCGCGAGATGATCAGCAGCGATTCCGGCTTACCGATACGCCCGGCCAGCACGTCGGTTTTCACACGACGAAACTGCGGGTCAAAACGACGGTTAAAGCCGATGAACAGCGGTACGTCATACTCTTTGACCACTTTCAGACAGTCGCGCACGCGGGCAAGATCCAGGTGTACGGGCTTTTCACAGAAGATGGCTTTGCCATGACGGGCAGCCATTTCAATCAGATCCGCGTGGGTATCCGTGGCGGAGGCAATCAGCACGGCATGAACATTAGGGTCGTTCATCGCTTCATCCAGGCTCTGTTGGCGCGCCTGATAGTGTGTCGCGAGACGAGTGGCAAATTCCTGATTCGGGTCGACCACGGACCAGAGCGTGGTCGCGTTGTGGCTGGCGATGTTAGCTGCATGTACCTGGCCAATTCGGCCAGCGCCCAGTAAAGCAATGTTAAACATAACGGCTCCCGGTGTTGGTGAATGCTGTGAACTAACGACCCTATAAATAAAACATTTATTTCATTTTTATAAATAGTGAAAATTATGTTTTTGAGTGCGGGTTAACACTTTTGAGATGAATGAGATAAATTTTGTTATCAATCTCACAACATCGTGGACGATATGCCCCTCACCATAACCCTCTTCCCAAAGGGAAGAGGGAACGGTACAGAGCCGTCTTTTCTCCCTCTCCCCTGTGGGGAGAGGGTCCGGGTGAGGGAAAAAAGAAAATGAAATGAAAATTTCGTTACGGTGGGAAAACTTAATACTGACGGGCTTTTTTCAGCATCTCCTGGGTTTGCTCAGCCGCGTGACGAACCGCAAGTGATTCAGCCACCTGCGCATCACCGGTTCGCCACCAGGACGCATAATCATGGGTCATGGTTTTCGGCAGCACTTTGATATCCAGTAGCGTTGGCCCGGGATGCGCACGGGACGCTTCCAGCGCCGTCAGAAGACTTTGCTCATCATGCACCCGCCATGCGCGACAGCCATAGCTTTCGGCATTTTTGGCAAAATCGACCTTCACCAGTGGCCCGTCCAGCCGCCCGGTAAGCGGGTTGCGGTGGCGGTTTTCCGTGCCAAAGCTGCCCATTCCGTGCCCCATCTGCAGGTTGTTAATACAGCCGAAGCTGGCGTTATCAAACAGCAGAATGGTGACTTTTATCCCCTCCTGCACCGCCGTTTGCAGCTCGGAGTGCAGCATCATGTATGAGCCGTCTCCCACTGCGGCGTAAACCGGCTGCTGTGGTTTCGCCAGCTTCGCCCCGATGGCGGCGGCAATCTCGTATCCCATACAGGAATAGCCGTACTCCAGATGGTAGCTGTCCGGCGTTTTGACCTGCCAGAGCCGCTGTAGATCCCCCGGCAGCGAACCGGCGGCCCCCACCACGATGGCGTTATCTTCAATATGCTGGTTAATAAGCCCCAGCACCCGCGTCTGGGTCAACCGGGTGTTGAGCGTGTCGCCGTACTCTGCCAGCTGTGCATCAAGATGCCCCGCCACTTCGGGCGCATCATCAGGGTGCCAGTCCCGCATCCACAGACGGCGGCACTCGTCGTGCCAGGCTTCCCGCGCCAGTGAGATCTCATCACCCCAGCGGCTGCGGTAATGCTTAAGCGCCTGGGTTAATGCCGTCAGCCCGGTGTGGGCATCGGCAATCAGCGCGGTGGCGTCCAGCTTCAGGGCATCAAACTCCGCTACGTTCAGCAGCAGAAACTCAACATCCGGATGGGAAAACAGCGCTTTTGAGCCCGTCGTAAAGTCCGTCAGGCGTGTCCCGATGCCAATCACCAGATCGGCCTGCGGGGCGAGCTGATTCGCCGCCATCCCGCCCGTCACTCCAATCCCCCCCATGTTCAGCGGGTGATCGCTGACCAGCGCCCCCTTTCCGGCCTGGGTTTCGGCAAACGGCAGTTGCAGCGTCTCGACAAACTCGCGAAACGCATCATGCGCACCGGAATAGCGCACCCCACCACCGCATACCACCAGCGGACGGTGTTTGCGGGCAATCAGATCCTGAGCCCGTGCCAGACGCTGTGGGTCAGGCGGTCGACGCTCTATGTGATGCACGCGACGCGCAAAGAAGCTCAGCGGATAATCCCACGCCTCGCCCTGCACATCCTGCGGCAGGCAAATAGTCACCGCCCCCGTGTTTGCGGGGTCAGTCAGCGTTCGCATCGCACTTAACATCGCACTCATTAACTGTTCCGGCCGGTTGATACGATCCCAGTAGCGGGAAACCGGACGGAAGCAATCATTGGTGCTGATACTGAGATCGTGATACTGCTCAATTTGCTGCAACACCGGGTCTGGCTGGCGACTGGCATAAACATCACCCGGTAGCAGAAGCAGCGGGATGCGGTTCGCCGTGGCGGTCGCTGCCGCCGTCACCATGTTAGCCGCCCCCGGCCCGACGGATGACGTCACGGCAAAAATACGCTGGCGACGGTGCTGTTTGGCGAATCCTGTCGCCATATGGGCAATGCCCTGCTCGTTACATCCCTGCATCACTTTCAGATGGCCGGCATCCTGCTCCAGCGCCTGACCGATGCCAAGCACATTACCATGACCAAAGATGGTCGCCACGCCCTCCACGAAGGGCGTTTCTTGTCCATCGACACAGACATATTGTTGATTCAGGAACCTGACCAGCGCCTGGGCCATAGTCATACGTTCGGTTTGCATAACACCTCCTGTCAGCCCAGCGTCGGCATGGAGAATGCAGCGCCGGTGTCTTGCTGCATTTCAGGCCAGCGCGCAGTGACGGTTTTCATTCGGGTGTAGAAACGCACGCCGTCATTGCCGTGGACGTTAAGTGCGCCAAAAATGGAACGCTTCCAGCCGCCAAAGCTATGGAACGCCATCGGTACCGGGATCGGCACGTTTACACCAACCATACCGGCCTGTACCTCTTCGCAGAAGCGCCGCGCGCAGCCGCCGTCACGGGTGAAAATCGCCGTGCCATTACCATATTCATGACGGTTAATCAGTTCCACTGCGCTGTTGTAATCTGCTACGCGCACCACAGAAAGCACCGGCCCGAAAATCTCTTCTTTATAGATGGTCATCTCTGGCGTGACGTTATCGAACAGGGTCGGCCCGACAAAGTAACCCTTCTCATGGCCTTTAACACTGAAACCACGCCCGTCGACGCGCAGGTTCGCCCCCTGTGATTCTCCGCTGTCGATATAGCCCAGCACTTTGCTACGGTGTACTGAGGAGATCAGTGGCCCCATCTCGTTTTCCGGCGTCTGATCCAGACCTGGCCCAACGCGCAGTACGGCGATCTGTTTTTCCAGCCGCGCACAAAGGTCATCTGCTGCTTTATCACCGACCGCCAGCACCACAGAGAGCGCCATACAGCGTTCACCCGCCGCACCATAGGCTGCGCCCATAATGGCATTCGTCGCC
Organism: Enterobacter sp. LM3; assembly: GCF_046622475.1. Classification (NCBI taxonomy): domain Bacteria; kingdom Pseudomonadati; phylum Pseudomonadota; class Gammaproteobacteria; order Enterobacterales; family Enterobacteriaceae; genus Enterobacter; species Enterobacter sp. LM3. The sequence continues at coordinate 266,863 of NZ_JBJURN010000004.1, forward strand.
ATATCCATGTCGGCGTCTGGCATAAGAATGCAGTGGTTTTTCGCCCCACCCAGCGCCTGACAGCGTTTACCGTGGGCGGATGCAGTCTGGTAAATGTATTCCGCAATTGGCGTTGAGCCGACAAAACTCACCGCCTGCACGCGCGGGTCAGTCAGCAGCACGTCAACGGACTCTTTATCGCCCTGCACGACGTTGAATACACCGTCCGGCAGCCCGGCCTCTTTCAGCAGTTTTGCCAGTGCGAGTGCCAAGGAAGGATCTTTTTCCGACGGTTTCAGCACGAAGGTATTACCCGTCGCCAGCGCAATCGGGAACATCCACATCGGCACCATCGCCGGGAAGTTAAACGGTGTGATCCCGACACAAACTCCGAGCGGCTGCATCAGCGAGTGGCTATCGACGCCGGTACCGACGTTGGCAGAGTGCTCACCTTTTTGCAGATGCGGAATACCGCAGGCGAACTCCACCACTTCCAGTCCACGGGTCAGTTCACCGACCGCGTCGGAAAACACTTTGCCATGCTCTTCGCTAATTAAGCGGGCAAGCCTCTCGGTGTTCTCCTCCAGCAACGCTTTGAAGCGGAACATCACTCGTGCGCGTTTAAGCGGAGAATGACGTGACCACGCCGGAAACGCCTGCTGCGCGGCCGCAATGGCCTGCCCGGTTTCCTGTGCCGTACTCATCACCACCTGGCGGATCTGCTCGCCAGTGGCCGGGTTGAAGATTGCCTGAACGCGCTGGCCTGAACCGGTGACACATTCGCCGTGAATAAAATTCGCTACCGTCTCCATCCTTAACCTCTCGCTGTTGATACGTGATTGTTACCTGAACACTGTGTTTACTGAACACTATATATGAAACAAATATTCCATTTTAAGTTGAAATAAAATAAATGATGATTATTGTGATCAAGGATGGATTTTTATGTTAACGACCAACATCACTGGCACAGCCTGCGCTATTAAGGAATTTCACACGAGTCAATGGCTGAAGCTTCTGTTTCATTTTTGATGCCAGATGGATGGCCGACATTTAAAAGACGCGGTTTTGCGTTTAGAATCATAAAACTGTATTTGGGGGACAAAATGACGACAGCAACCAGCCTGAACGAACTGCAGCAGCAAATCCGCGATCGCTACGATAACCTGAGTAAGAGGCTGCAGCAGGTCTCCCGCTATGTGCTGGATAACACGAACAGCGTGGCCTTTGATACGGTCGCCGTCATTGCTGAACGCGCCGATGTTCCACCGTCGACGTTGATCCGCTTTGCTAACGCGTTTGACTTCACCGGCTTCAACGAAATGAAACAGCTGTTTCGAATGAACCTGGTTGAAGAGACCGCCAGCTACAGCGACCGCGCGCGAATGTTCCGCGAAATGGAGAGCGAAGCCGTCCCGGAAACGCCGCTGGATATCCTGCAGGAGTTTGCGCGTTCCAATGCGCAGGCACTTCAGCAGCTGGCCGCCCGTGCCGAACCGGAAATGCTCGAACGCGCGGTACAGCTACTGGCTGAAGCCGATACCATCTACATTGCTGGCCTGCGCCGTTCTTTTAGCGTAGCAGCCTATCTGACCTACGCCCTGAGCCATCTGGAGTGCCGCCCTGTTCTGCTCGACGGGATGGGCGGAATGCTGCGCGAACAGATCAACCGCATTAAGGCACGCGACATTGTGGTGTCGATTAGCTTCTCGCCGTACGCGGAAGAGACGGTGATGGTCAGCGAAACCGCCGCCAGCGTTGGCGCACGGCAGATTGTGATCACCGACAGCCAGATAAGCCCGCTGGCGACATTTAGCGATCTCTGCTTTGTGGTGAAAGAGGCGCAGGTGGATGCGTTCCGCTCTCAGTCAGCAACGCTATGCCTGGTGCAGTCGCTGGTGGTGGCGCTGGCGTATCAGTTGGGTGGCGGGAAGTGAGGTCATTACATGGTTATCAGACGCTTAAAAAGTAACTGCTGGATATCCTGTCGATGTGCCAGGATCGCATGTGCTGTCACTAACGTTCCGTCTACTGAGTACAAAACCCGGTAGCCTTCAGCGTGGTTAAACTCCCGGTATTTGGCACAGCCAATTTTCAGTAGCTCAGGGCAAATCTGGCACCCCTGCGGGAACTGACCAACGGTACTCTCAAACTGTGTGAGAATATCTGCGATAACCGGGCGTGGCTCAACATCAATACGGCGCAGGAAACCCGTTATTGTGTCGAGGCAGTGCTTTACCGTAAGCGTGTACTCAAAGGTCACCCGCTGTTCCATGAAAGTCCCTTAACGTTAAGCACTCTGCATTAATCCGCAAGCCCATCCAGCAACTGGTCTTTGGAGAACACGCGCCCTTCCGCTTTATCTTTTTCTGACAGGGTAAGAAGCTTCAGCAAAGCAATGGCATTTTCCCGTTCCTGCTGCTGGTCATAGGATTCTATAACATAAGCAGGTACACCATTTTGTGTAACCAGGATGGGTTCTGACAGATCGAGCGTTGCCGCGTTCTTTTTAACGTAGCTGATTGTCTCTACTTTCATGATGCGTCCACCTGATGGTCATGCCTTAGTTTTAATATAGACCATATTTAGACCACCAACAATAGCCGATTGACGTTTCCTAAGGTCAGCATCGCCGTAGATAAAAAAACCCTCTGTAATAACAGAGGGTTTTGTTCACTGACTAACGGGGGAAACTTATTCCCACTCAGCTATCAATGATGAGATAAAATATAAATAAATCAATACACTGAAAGTAATTACTTAGCAGATACCACGAAAAACACCACCTACAGTTGCATTCAGACAACACTCACTTCTGCGACAGCTAACGGTGCTTGCCGACCAGCCTCAACAAGCAGCACTACGATCACTTCTACACTCCTGACCTACACAGATTGCGGCTCAATAGTCATATCATGTAAGATTGCCCGCAACCTTACAAACCTTCACGCGGTTTGACGATCTGGCATAGCTTTCAATCAGCACCATGGATCACTTTTAGTAGATCGGCGCGAACATTTTACGAGGAATAGAATGTCTGAAATTGCAATTGAGGTTTCTGATGTGCAGGTTTTGGAGCAATTAGAATTACTTGGCAAGGATTCCGATGGTTTTTCTTCTGAGCACCAAGGAATAGATGGTGTCCAGCTTTTCACTGCGGTGATGACGCTGGGACCATTGGTAATTACCGGCATTGTCAAAGTTGTACTAGCACAGATTGCCGCGAAGAAGCATGTACGGGTACTTGTTGATGGTATTGAGATCCATGGTGTTAGCGAAAAAACCCTTATGGATATCCTCAAGAGTAATGTCGTCAACAAACCCCACAATTAGCCGATGAAGAAAACCTCGTCGATTGACCGACTCATCACTGCTACGCGCCTAAACATTGGAGCAAGAGTGAACGAGACGCTATACGAAACTACAATCCTGCGCCTGAAGTCGATTGCAGAACAGTTAGGTTTACCTCTCGATATCAAAATCGTGTACTCATCGACGCGAAGGGTAGAACACGTTACTGTGTCAGGAGTGTCTTGGTTAATTTATGACCAGTACATCGGTCAGACGATGAATATGCTGAACAGGCTTTTCATAGAGTCGGAGGATGCGCACCCATCGCTTGTCTATTTTCACAAAGTGTTGGCAGAGAGACTTATTGATGTTGGGCAGTTAGCTAACGCATTACATTGTGCGTCGGTATACCACTCCTCGCGTGAAGTTCTAGATCCTAGACACTCAGACGAGACTTGGCGCAACTTGCTGACACGGACCCATGAGCGATTCTTGCTTTACCACGAACTTGGGCATCGTGTTTTCTCAAAGCCCACACTCTTACCAGTTATGCGTGAGCACGTACAATTCCTCATTCAGCACCAAGTTCAAGTGAAAAAAAAACCGCTGAATGAATCGCTTGAGTCGTTCCGCGATAGACCTTCTGCAGCCCTGCATCATCAAGATTTCGATGCTGCAATTCGTGATATCAGATTGGGACTAGAATCTGAGGAGGGTCAGCGCTTTAGACAAGCACAACTTTCCTCGCTAGCTAAATCACAAACTGAAGAGGAGGTATTTTGTGACATCTTCGCCTCAGATTTTGTATTGGCTGAAGGTCTCATAGACGGTGAAGACCCTATACGAATACTGCGTGCGATCTATGTTGGGTTTTATCACCTACAGGCTCTGGAGTATTTGAAACGATTCCCCTCCCTTTCGAGCACCTACACTGATTGGCAGACCGACAATATGCCACACATTCAATCACGTGGTCATTGTCTGCGCGCACATCTGATATTCCTTTACCAGACAGAGTTACGAGTCAAACAGCATCTTGACGAGGCCTTAGTCACCGATAAAGTTAGTGCTTTTGAAGTTCAATTGATGGAGGATCAGAAACGTCATTACGATGTCATATACGATAGCGCGCAGCGACTGTGCGAGAGCTTACGGGTCAATGACTGGCTCTCGGTACTGGGTGAAGAGGCGATGAAGACACTACATGATGGGTTGAACTATCCAGAATCAGTTCCCTCAAGGTTACCTGATGATCATGACTTAAGGACGATCATTCTGATTTTGACGGGCTGGCTTCCATGAGTGCTTGTACCTAGGTTGATATTGCTTCGCGGCCTACCTCGCCATAACTAAGCATCAGAGCTGAGGACAGTTGCCATCGGTTCCAAACGCATAACGGTCAATCAAGGTTTTGCCCCGAGTGTTCGGATGGGCCATTAGCACTAGTCTCACATTCGCACTGTGTAAATTGACGCCCCTTTCTCCGCCGCCACTAACATTATTCGACTTTGGCACAATACACTAGCGAAGCCCTAATAAACGTCACACAGAGACAAGCATTTGGCCATCCTACAACCGAAAATGCTACCAGAATCTTAATAGATCAATCACATATTATCGGTCTTGGCAATATGGTCCTCTGTGAAGTACCATAAAAAACGCCATTGATGATGTGAACAAAATCATCGATGGCATAGAGTAATTATTTATAATCAATTAGTTACGAAATAACTCATTCCCACTCGATGATCAGTGCCGCCTTAAAACACTGTAAAATCAACAGAATAGCATTATCTTTGCATGTCGATACCACACAAAATACCATGGTAAGAAAACCTGGGAGCTGTACTGATCGTATCGCCCGACGCAAAACGCTTTTAGACTGACAACTTGCACTCCACAAGGGACATTCGTCCAAAAGCGGTTATTCAAAGAAGTCAACGCCCCTGGTAGGATCTTCCGCTTGCCTCCACCAGACTTACATCATCACGAAGCAATGTCACCATCTCTTCATGATGTGCTGTTATCTGCTGATCGTCCCAGCTTGTATTTCGAGTGATTTCCGCCATTCTCTTGAGCTTGGGACTTTGAAGTTCAATCGTATCCTTGAAGTTTTCGGCCTTCGCTCTGGGAAGGCTATTGCTGAATTTTGAGTTCGCGCTGACGCTTACGAGCGCGAGGTTGCCAAGCAGGTTAAGGCTAGAACCTGAAACAGCCGCGCCCGACTGTTCTTTGTCCGGATGCTGTGGATAAAAGTGCTCAATGGAAGTTCTGAACTGAAATTTGAAATCTCGTTTTGAGGAATCACTCAACAGAAGATAGTCGAGGTATGAAAAGACGATACGGCTGATACCAAACCCTTGTGGTTGCTGATCTTCCTCAAAGGGGAATGTCTCTTTAACCTTGCTGCGGGCATACCCCTTCAACAAATCGGCAAGATCCGCATGTTTCGCGTCTTGAGGGGCTTTAACGGATAGCCAGCGAAGAACTTTGGTAATCCAGTGCATCGTTCGCGGAGAAGTGTAGGTAATCCGAAGCATGGACTGAAGCAACAATACATCTCGGGTATGTGGGTCAGCACCGCCGTCCTCCTCTAAGTTTCCATTGCTGGCCGAGAAAACATGGATGTACGTCGGGGTTGGCTTCTTGTCCGTGCCGCCTTTCTTCAATCGCTGGAGAGACCAATCGCCATTGTCACCGTTGTTCACCGTGAATTGACGCTTCAAGATGAAGCCATCGAAGAGGTTGCGGCACTTGAGAAGCATGAATGCAAAACTACGCACCCAATCGGCTTTAGCATCGGGTGCATTATTTACGGCGTCGTCAAATGACTTGATGAGGCGCTTGTCGTCAAGCTGGCCTTCGTCTTCGACCTCATCGCCTTTTATAATTCTTAGAACGTGTAGCAGAAAGGCCGGAAACTCAATAGTCGAACGAAACCGCTCGTTGCCCTCGTCTTCAGTGGAATTTGACTCGATCTCTTTAGCGTATTTTGACAACGCCTCATCCAAGGACAACGATCCCCCTTCGGAGGATTGCCTTGATGAATTGGTGCCGGATTGCGGACTACTTTCCATTAGCGACGCGAAGCTGGTCACCTCCAGCCAGGACCATTCATCGCCAAATACTTTGTTTCGCAAACTGGTGTCACCACGGGTCAGAGACATCTGGACATAAGAATCCATGTCAGCACAGGCATCCCAAACCCACGCGAAGCATTCGCGTTCATATTGATTGGGCAGCCTGCTCATCAGGCGAGCCTTAACAATATCAACCTGCTTAAGTTGCTGCCCACGAGTGTTCATGATCTCGAAGTAGCGATTGAGGTCGGTATTGGGTGGCAGCGAGGCACGGACGACAGTCACCTTCGTTAGCAAAAAATCGGAGAATTTTTCGCGTGAGCGATTAAGGGCTTCATTTTGTTTGAAGAACTGATTGATGATGCTGTAGCCTTCATGGATGCCAGCATCTGCATTACTCGTGGAGCCCTGCGGTCGGACGTGCTCCTTAGCCGCCTCCTGTGCTACTCGCCGCAGGGCTTCCGTTGCCCGTGCGCGCGACTCATATTGCAAGTGGCCTGCATGACCAACCGACGGCTTCTCACCCTCACCATCTTGCTCCAAGAAGGTCAGAAGCAGATAGAGGGTTGTAAGTCGTTGTTGTCCATCTATGACCTCGAACTCGTCCTCTCCACCCCGCTTGATTACAACAAGGTTCCCAAGAAAATAGTCGTCCTGGTCCCCAACTACCGAGTCTTGAATATCGCTGATAAGTTGCTCAATCTGTTCGGCCCGCCAAGCATAGTTCCGTTGATAAACAGGAATCAGATAATTGTCCGTGAATAGCTTGCCTACTGTTAACAGTTCGGGTTTCAACTCCTTCTTGCTCATTGCAGCCCCTTGATAAAAGCAACGAGTTCCTTTTCGTGGTTATCGTTGTATGGCTGACTTGCTATTGGAAGTTTGCGGACAACACTTCCAGTCATCGCGTTGCGTAGCAAAACAAAAGGTGATTTATTTGCATCGTTTTTACCTCGCGCTCGGTTGTCAGCAGATACAAATTGCACACGAAGTAACTCGACCCGCAAGGCATATGCCCATGCGAATAACCTATTTCGCACTTCATCCACATCTTCATCGCCAAACTTGTTTGTATAGCAAAGCAGCGCGGCAATGAACAATTCGTACACGTAGCGGTAGCGACTTTGAGATGGGCCAAAGTTTTTGAAACCTCTGTCGATAACCTCTTTCTCCAGTATCTTCAATTCGCCAAGCATGAATGTCACCATATCGAAAAATGAGCGCCCAGCGATTATGGGGGCATCAAGCTGAAAGCGGCTGCGCCCAGCATTTCGTGCATCATGTGTAGAGGACACCGCCCATGCACTTAGAAGTGGCATAGCGGCTTGTGCTGCAAGGTGATATCGCAGATTTGGCGAAAATGGTCTGTGGGATCGTGATGAAATGCCCTTGAACATGCCGATGTCCCGAATAGTAAACTCGAGCGAGCTCTCGCCTCGTGACCACTTGGATATCCGGTATAAAAAAGTAGAAAAAAGCCTGTCCAGATCCTCATCTTTTACGGCTTCCCAAGCCTCAACGACAGCCACTTTCATAGCAGCGGACTCATCGTGCATTTCGCGCAGGTGGTGTGCTTTGAGCAAGTCGTGAGGGGCAAGCGGTTTGCCGCGATAGTTCTGGGAATCAAAGACACGAAATGCCTCATCAATATCGTCCGTCACAATACGCACCAACTGACATTTGTGACAGATAAAATCCAAAAAATCTTTTTTATCTTCCAACTGCGACAGGTGCCTTTGAAGCGCCATCCAAACCAGGGAGACAGGGGTTTCGCTGTTACCAGACACCGAAATCTGATGATTTATCGGATCTAAGGCCGCAAGAATCATTCGCAAAGTCAGCAGACGTTGCTGTCCGTCGACTACATTGAGAGACTCACCATCATCGTGAAGAATGATTGCACCCAAAACATAGGGAATATCTTTTCGTTCGGTATCTCGAAGAGCTTCGCTGAGATCATCCACCAGTTGTAGAGCGGTCGATACTTCCCAACTGTATGGTCGTTGATAGTTCGGTATCCGAAGGCCTTGCTTGAGTAGTTCATCAACGGTGACTGCACTAACACCGTCCTCTCCTTTAATCGCCATTGCTATGTCCCGTCATTGAAGCTTTTCTATTTTCTCAGCGTATTTTCCGAAACTTTATTCACCCATATTGAGACTTCAATTCCGAACGGCGGCTGTCTTGTTCACAATTTCGATCACGAAGTACTCCTCTGGCGCATATTTAACGATCTGGAGGCTTGGGTCGAGAGAGCGGTTATGACCAAAAGCGGGCATCGATGGCATCAGCACAGCGCTGCACCCGGTTGTCAATACCATGGCATTTGCTGATACGGTCACATGGTATTTGCTATATCTTCGATTCAGCGTCGGCCTTATACCATGAAAAATGCCATTGATAATGCAGTCAATATCATCAATGGCACTCACTAAATCAAATAAAAAAATAGGTTAAATAATAGCCTCACTCCCACTCGATCGTAGCCGGTGGCTTACCGCTGATGTCATAAACGACACGGGAAATGCCGTTAACTTCGTTGATGATGCGGTTGGACACACGTCCCAGGAAGTCGTACGGCAGGTGCGCCCAGTGCGCGGTCATAAAGTCGATGGTTTCTACCGCACGCAGGGAGACAACCCAGTCGTATTTGCGGCCATCGCCCATTACGCCAACGGAGCGAACCGGCAGGAACACGGTAAACGCCTGGCTCACTTTGTTGTACAGGTCGGCTTTGTGCAGCTCTTCGATGAAGATAGCGTCCGCGCGACGCAGCAGGTCGCAGTACTCTTTCTTCACTTCGCCCAGCACGCGCACGCCAAGACCCGGGCCCGGGAACGGGTGACGGTAGAGCATGTCGTACGGCAGACCCAGCTCCAGACCAATCTTACGCACTTCGTCTTTGAACAGCTCACGCAGTGGTTCAACCAGGCCCATCTTCATCTCTTTCGGCAGGCCGCCCACGTTGTGGTGAGATTTGATGACGTGTGCTTTACCGGTTGCGGATGCCGCAGATTCGATAACGTCCGGGTAGATAGTCCCCTGCGCCAGCCACTTCACGTCTTCCAGCTTCAGCGCTTCTTCGTCGAACACTTCCACGAACACGCGACCAATGATTTTACGTTTGGCTTCCGGGTCATTTTCACCCGCCAGCGCATCCAGGAAACGCTTCTCGCCTTCCACGTGAACGATGTTCAGACCGAAGTGGTCACCGAACATGTCCATCACCTGCTGCGCTTCATTCAGGCGCAGCAGACCGTTATCCACGAAGACGCAGGTCAGGTTTTTGCCGATAGCACGATGCAGCAGCATTGCGGTGACGGAGGAGTCAACGCCGCCGGACAGGCCGAGGATCACTTTGTCATCGCCAACCTGCTGACGGATACGCTCAATGGCGTCGTCGATGATTTTTGCTGGCGTCCACAGCGCTTCGCACTGGCAGATGTCACGCACGAAGCGCTCCAGCATGCGCATGCCCTGACGGGTGTGGGTCACTTCCGGGTGGAACTGCACGCCGTAGAAGCGTTTTTCTTCGTTCGCCATAATTGCGAACGGGCAGCTTTCGGTGCTGGCAACGGTCACGAAATCAGACGGGATAGCGGTCACTTTATCGCCGTGGCTCATCCACACGTCCAGCAGCGGTTTGCCTTCTGCGGTCAGGGAGTCTTCAATACCGCGCACCAGCGCGCTATCGGTAACCACTTCAACCTGCGCATAGCCGAACTCACGCTCGTTAGAACCTTCTACGTGGCCGCCCAGCTGCATTGCCATCGTCTGCATGCCGTAGCAAACGCCGAATACCGGCACGCCTGCTTCGAACACGTACTGCGGTGCGCGCGGGCTGTTGTCTTCAGTGGTGCTTTCCGGGCCGCCGGAAAGGATGATGCCGCTTGGATTGAATTCGCGGATCTGTGCTTCCGTAACATCCCACGCCCACAGCTCACAGTAAACGCCCAGTTCACGCACGCGACGCGCTACCAGCTGAGTGTACTGAGAACCGAAGTCCAGGATGAGAATGCGATGTTTATGAATGTTTTCCGTCATTGACGCTAATTCCGAGGCAAGTGAAACAGATTAAATAAATCGCCCGACGCGAAGTCGGGCGAAGAAAATCAGGAGCCCAGACGGTAGTTCGGGGACTCTTTGGTGATCGTCACGTCGTGAACGTGGCTTTCCTGGATACCCGCACCGCTGATACGTACGAATTCCGCTTTAGTACGCAGCAGGTCGATGGTACCACAGCCGGTCAGACCCATACAGGAACGCAGGCCGCCCATCTGCTGGTGAATGATCTCTTTCAGACGGCCTTTATAGGCAACGCGACCTTCGATACCTTCCGGTACCAGTTTGTCCGCTGCGTTGTCGGTCTGGAAGTAACGGTCAGAGGAACCTTTGGACATCGCGCCCAGGGAGCCCATGCCACGGTAAGATTTGTAAGAACGCCCCTGATACAGCTCGATTTCACCCGGAGATTCTTCAGTACCGGCCAGCATGGAGCCAACCATCACTGCAGCCGCACCGGCCGCAATGGCTTTAGCGATGTCACCAGAGAAACGAATACCGCCGTCAGCGATAACCGGGATCCCGGTACCTTCCAGTGCTTCAACCGCGTCAGACACGGCGGTGATCTGTGGAACGCCCACACCGGTGACGATACGGGTAGTACAGATGGAGCCAGGGCCGATACCCACCTTCACCGCGCTGCAACCCGCGTCAGCCAGGGCGCGAGCGCCTGCACCAGTCGCGACGTTACCGCCGATGATCTGCAGATTAGGGTATTTCGCACGGGTGTCACGAATACGTTGCAGAACGCCTTCGGAGTGGCCGTGGGAGGAGTCAATCAGCAGTACGTCAACGCCAGCAGCAACCAGCGCGTCAACACGCTCTTCATTGCCCGCACCAGCACCCACCGCAGCGCCCACGCGCAGACGGCCATGCTCGTCTTTACAGGCGTTAGGTTTACGTTCTGCTTTCTGGAAATCTTTAACGGTGATCATGCCGCGCAGGTGGAAGTTTGCATCCACAACCAGCGCTTTCTCAACGCGTTTTTCGTGCATCTTCGCGAACACAACGTCACGGGATTCGCCTTCACGAACGGTCACCAGACGCTCTTTCGGCGTCATGTAAACGCTGACAGGCTGGTTCAGGTCGGTGACGAAACGCACGTCACGGCCGGTGATAATACCGACCAGTTCGTTAGCTTCAGTCACGACCGGGTAACCGGCAAAACCGTTACGTTCGGTCAGGGCTTTCACTTCGTGCAGGGTTGTGGTTGGCAGAACGGTCTGTGGGTCAGACACGATCCCGGATTCATGTTTCTTCACGCGGCGAACTTCTTCCGCCTGACGCTCAATAGACATGTTTTTGTGAATAAAGCCAATGCCACCTTCCTGTGCCAGGGCGATTGCCAGGCGCGCTTCAGTCACGGTGTCCATTGCCGCAGAGAGCATAGGAATGTTCAGGCGAATGGTTTTGGTCAACTGCGTGCTGAGATCGGCAGTATTCGGCAGAACGGTGGAGTGAGCGGGAACAAGGAGGACGTCGTCAAACGTCAGGGCTTCTTTAGCGATACGTAGCATGGGCAATATCTCTGACCTGGGTGGTTAAATATTGCCGTGGCATTATACAGAGCGTAACCGATTGCATCCACACTTTTTTATAAAAAAAACTTGCACTCCCCTCTCAGCAGGTTACTATCGACTGAATAACTTGCTGATTTAGAATTTGATCCCGCTCACATGTTATCCTCTCAAACCCCCTCAATTTTTACTGTTAGCCGCCTTAATCAAACGGTTCGTTTACTGCTTGAGCAGGAAATGGGGCAAGTCTGGATCAGCGGTGAAATCTCTAACTTCACGCAGCCGTCATCCGGCCACTGGTACTTTACGCTCAAAGACGATACCGCTCAGGTACGCTGTGCAATGTTCCGCAACAGTAACCGCCGCGTGACGTTTCGTCCTCAGCATGGCCAGCAAGTTCTGGTTCGCGCCAATATCACCCTGTATGAACCGCGCGGTGAGTACCAAATCATCGTCGAAAGCATGCAGCCTGCGGGTGAAGGTCTGTTGCAGCAAAAATACGAACAGCTGAAAGCAAAGCTCTCGGAAGAGGGTTTATTCGATCAACAGTTCAAAAAACCGCTGCCCTCACCTGCCCACTGCGTTGGGGTGATCACCTCAAAAACCGGTGCAGCCCTGCACGATATTTTGCATGTGCTCAAGCGTCGTGACCCTTCCCTGCCCGTTATCATCTACCCGACCGCCGTGCAGGGTGACGACGCGCCAGGGCAGATTGTCCACGCGATTGAACTGGCGAATGCGCGTCAGGAGTGCGACGTGTTAATCGTTGGGCGTGGCGGTGGTTCGCTGGAAGATTTGTGGAGCTTTAACGACGAGCGCGTGGCGCGGGCTATTTTCGCCAGCCTTATCCCCGTTGTAAGCGCCGTGGGGCACGAAACGGATGTCACCATCGCCGACTTTGTCGCAGATTTACGCGCCCCTACGCCATCTGCAGCGGCGGAAGTGGTGAGCCGTAATCAGCTGGAGCTGCTGCGTCAGCTTCAGAACGGCCAGCAGCGTCTGGAGATGGCGATGGACTATTTCCTTGCCAACCGTACCCGTCGCTTTACCCAGCTTCATCATCGCCTGCAACAACAACATCCTCAGTTACGCCTGGCGCGACAGCAAACCGTGCTGGATCGCCTGCGTCAGCGAATGAACACCGCACTGGATAATCAGCTCAGGCGTGCAGTGTCGCGCCAGCAGCGCATCATCCAGCGTTTGAACCAGCAAAACCCACAGCCGAAGATTTACCGGGCGCAAACGCGTATTCAACAGCTGGAGTATCGTCTGGCAGAGAACCTGCGAACCCGTCTGAGTCGCTCCCGCGAGCGTTTCGGTAATGCGGTGACCCATCTGGAAGCCGTCAGTCCTCTCTCCACGCTGGCACGCGGATACAGCGTGACCACCGCGACGGATGGCAAAGTGCTGAAGCAAACTAAGCAGGTGAAAGCCGGTGATATGCTCACCACCCGCCTGTCAGACGGCTGGGTGGAAAGCGAAGTGAAAGGTGTGACCGCAGCGAAGAAAACGCGGAAGAAAAAACCGGATTAAACCGGCACAAACTCCACGCGCTTTTTAGAGATCAACCCGTGGCCATTCTGACAGAAGTAATCCACCGCACCACAGGCTTTTAATACCTGGAGAGGCTTATGGCACTCCGGGCAGCGGGCTTCCAGCTGAATATCTTTATTGCAGTTATCGCAGTGCGCCACACCGTTTTGTGGCTCCAGTTCGGCATGACACTCCGGGCAGGTAATGGACATGGTGACTCCTTTAAAAGACATTCAAGTTTGAGTGGATTTTACCACGATGCGCTCAGTGTGGACCACGCAACTGTTGCTGTAGAGTCAACAACAGTTCGACTTCCTCAAGCCTGCGCTGTGTCGTACGGCTCACCTCTTGCGGATCGCGTTCAAACAAACTGTACTCACCCAGAATATGCTCAGCCAGACAGTGTTCGTAAATCGTGCCGGGAATGTGCCAGTGCTGAATATCATCGCCATCAATACGCTCCAGCACATCTTCTGCGCCGCGCCGATCGTGGCTGATAATCCGCCCGTCACGCAAATACAGCCGCAGCCCTTTTTGCCCACCGGCGGGGCCTGCATATTTGTTGAGCCAGATATCCACCGGCACGCCGCTAATGTGCCCCTGAAGATGCGCCTCACCTTCAGCCGTGGTCAGATCGCCTTTTATAATATCGCGTCCCAGCCGATCTTTGGCCGTTACCACCCGTAACGCCATTTCATCACGCCCGCCCAGATAACGTACCGTTTCACGCAGCATCGCCAGCACATGAGTCCCGATATCCAGAATAACGCCATCGGGGTGATGCAGTGTACGCGTGTCCGGTTCACCGGTAGCAAAGTTGAGCGCAATGGGTTCCCCTGCGGGGTTATAGCCGCTCGGCTCCTGCAGAAAACCTTCAATTCTGACGACATCAGAAAACGTACTGACCAGCGCCTGCTTCACCGTTTCGAGACGCGCCATCCAGTGATCGAGCGCCAGCACGCGGGACGCGACGCCGGGCAGTTCCAGCAATGATTTGAGTTTTTCAATCTGGGGAAGCGTGGCGACAATCGGTTTTTCGACCACAATACGCGACACGGGTGAGGCAATTGCCTGCTCAAGCACCTCAAGATGGTTCAGGGAGGCGGTGGTAATAAACAGAGTATCAAGAGGTTGGGAGAGCAGTTCAGCGAGTGATGCACAACGGGTTACACCTTCAGGCTGTTTGACGGGCTGAACATCAAAACCTGAACAGCGCGGAGATTCATCAAAGAGATTTCGTATTGCGGGCAGGTAAGCCGTTTCAACCACTGCACCAAGACCAACAAACCCTAACAGCATGTTCTTACCTCGTTGAGTAAATTGCCGGGGCGTAACGCCTGCCCCGGCAACCTCGAGGTGTTATCAGGCGCTAGTAGCCGGTTTAGTCTGCACATTTTCCAGCATACGACGAACCGGAACAATGAGGACGATCAGTACCGCGGCACAGATAACCAGTGCAATGGAGCAGCGAGCGAAGAGATCCGGCAGCATATCAAGCTGGTCTGCCTTCACGTGACCACCAATCAGACCCGCCGCCAGGTTACCCAGCGCACTCGCACAGAACCACAGCCCCATCATCTGCCCACGCATTCTTTCCGGAGCCAGCAGCGTCATGGTCGCCAGACCAATCGGGCTCAGGCACAGCTCGCCAAGCGTCAGCATCAGGATGCTGCCCACCAGCCAGAACGGAGAAACGCCTGCGCCACCGTTGTTCAGCACGTTCTGCGCCGCCAGCATCATCAGGCCAAAGCCCGCCGCAGCGCAGAGAATACCGATAACAAACTTGGTGATGCTGCCCGGACGAATGTCCATGCTGGCAAGCTTCGGCCATGCCCAGCTAAACACCGGTGCCAGCAGGATAATGAACAACGCGTTGACCGACTGGAACCACACGGCCGGAATTTCAAAACCACCGATCATGCGATTAGTGTAGTCGTTAGCGAACAGGTTAAATGACGTTGGCTTTTGCTCAAACGCAGACCAGAAGAACGCAGCGGAAACCAGCAGGATAAAGCAGACCAGCAGTCTGGCACGCTCTTTACGGGTCAGGCCGGCAAAGACGAACAGATAAACAAAGTAGAGGGCAACGGACACCGCGATCACGTACACCAGCATGCTGGCAATCGCGACCGGCCTAATCACAATCACGCCCTGTGCAATCAGCGTAACGATAACCGCAACACCTGCTGCCAGCGCCAGCAGCCAGGTTCCCACGCCATTGCGCTTCACCACCGGGCTGTTCCAGGTGGAATCCAGACCGACTTCGCTGTCATAGCGTTTCATCGCCGGAACGGCAAACACGCGGAAGATGATCAACGCCACCAGCATCCCGATGCCGCCGATACCAAAGCCCCAGTGCCAGCCGTGGGATTTAATCAACCAGCCGGAGATAAGCGGCGCGATGAACGATCCCATGTTGATGCCCATGTAGAACAGCGAGAAACCGCCGTCACGACGCGCATCACCTTTTTTATACAACGTCCCGACCATGACCGAGATACAGGTCTTGAACAGGCCGGAGCCAATCACAATAAACATCAGGCCGATAAAGAACAGGTTGTCACCCATAATGGCCGAGAGCGCAATCGACAAATGACCGAGTGCGATCAGAATCGAACCGTACCAGACGGCTCTCTGCTGACCCAGCCAGTTATCCGCCAGCCAGCCACCCGGCAGTGCAGCCAGGTACATGGTACCGGCAAAGATCCCGACAATCGCCGAGGCATTTTCACGCGCCAGCCCCATCCCGCCGTCATAAACGGTGGCAGCCATAAACAGGATCAGCAGCGGGCGAATGCCGTAAAACGAGAAACGCTCCCACATCTCAGTGAAGAACAACGAGCCAAGCGGATACGGATGGCCGAAGAACGTTCGGCTTTCTTTTTGATTAACAGAGGATTGCATAATTCTCCCGAAAAGGTATGTCGTCGTGCTGGTAAGCACCGCAATGTACGCCGGCCAGTTACGTATCTGGCCGATTTTTTACAGGCGGCGAAAAATTATTTAACTATTTGATAACCTGGCACCAGTTTTGTCTAGTACCCAACCCTGGACTTTAAGATGAAAATTCGACAATTGTCTACTTTCTTAGATTTAAACATGGTTAAAAATGAATAGCGATTGACATCACACCGGGAAAACGGGCGGTAAGAATGAGCGAAAAAAAACCCGCGACAGGCGCGGGTTTTAGTGAGATCGGCAGTGCTTATTTGCTTTTCTTAATGTGTTTAATCAAACGCTTACGCTTACGCATCTGGTTTGGCGTCAGAGTGTTACGCTTGTTAGCAAACGGGTTATCCCCTTCCTTGAACTGGATACGGATAGGTGTGCCCATCACGTCCAGCGATTTACGGAAGTAGTTCATCAGATAGCGTTTATAAGAGTCCGGCAGGTCTTTCACCTGATTACCGTGGATCACCACAATCGGTGGGTTATAACCACCGGCGTGGGCATATTTCAGCTTCACGCGACGGCCACGCACCAGCGGTGGCTGATGGTCTTCTGCTGCCATATTCATGATACGGGTCAGCATCGCGGTGCTCTGACGACGGGTGGAGCTGTCATACGCTTCACGTACGGAATCGAACAGGTTACCCACACCACTACCGTGCAGTGCAGAGATAAAGTGCACACGAGCAAAGTCGATAAAGCCCAGACGGAAGTCCAGGGTCTCTTTCACCTGCTCTCTCACTTCATTGCTCAGGCCATCCCATTTGTTGACCACGATAACCAGTGAGCGCCCACTATTGAGGATAAAGCCGAGCAGCGACAGATCCTGATCGGAAATACCTTCACGTGCGTCGATAACCAGCAACACTACGTTGGCATCTTCAATCGCCTGCAGCGTTTTGATTACGGAGAATTTTTCTACCACATCGGTGATTTTTCCGCGCTTACGCACACCCGCGGTGTCGATGAGTACATACTCACGCTCATCGCGCTCCATCGGGATGTAGATGCTGTCACGGGTGGTGCCAGGCATATCGTATACAACGACACGTTCTTCACCGAGAATGCGGTTAGTAAGCGTAGACTTACCTACGTTTGGACGGCCCACAATCGCCAGTTTAATTGGCAGATCCTGCGGGTTGAATGCCTCTTCAGGCTCTTCTTCTTCGCCTTCTTCACCGTCTTCGAACTGCGCCCAGTATTCAGCGTCTTCGTCCACTTCTTCCGGCGGGTTCACTTCGTCAACCCACGGCAGCAGAACGGTTTCGAGCAGGCTGGTCACACCACGACCATGAGATGCCGCGATAGGATAGATATCGCCCAGGCCTAAAGACCAGAAATCAGCAACCGCCTGATCGGCATCGATGCCGTCAGTTTTGTTCGCCACCAGGAAGGTTGGCTTTTCACGTGAGCGCAGATGTTTAGCAATCGCGGAGTCCGCTGGCATCAGGCCCGCACGGGCATCCACCATAAACAGAACCACGTCTGCTTCTTCAATCGCCAGCAGAGACTGCTCCGCCATGCGGGTCTCAACGCCATCTTCTGTCCCGTCAATACCGCCGGTATCGATACAGATGAACTCGCGTCCTTCCACCTCTGCACGACCGTACTTACGGTCACGCGTCAGCCCCGGGAAATCCGCAACCAGCGCATCACGGGTGCGTGTTAAACGGTTAAAAAGAGTGGATTTTCCAACGTTAGGGCGCCCGACAAGCGCGACCACAGGTACCATGTTTGAAGCCTCATAAAATTCAAAATCACGTCGCTTTCGCGGCGTTTTTAAAAATGTCAAAACGGCTCCTGAGTGAACAGGAGCCGTTTAGTATACTACAACAGCCGGGTAATTAGCGCGTGATCGCGTACAGCGTGCCGTCTTTTGCCTGGATCAGCAGCTTACCATCCGCTACAACCGGCTCCGTCAGGAAGCCTGAGCTGTCGACTTTTTGCTGAGCAGTGAAGCGACCCGTTTCCGGATCAACCCAGTGCATGTAACCTTCGCTATCACCTACCACCAGGCTACCGTTGTACATGACCGGCGCGGTCAGCAGACGGTGCAGCAGATCGCTCTGCGTCCACAGCGTTACGCCGCCTTCGGTGTTCAGCGCCAGCAGGCGGTCGTTCTGATCAACCATATAGATACGGTTGCCATCAACGACGAAATCATTCACTGAGCCCAACTCACGTTTCCACATGATCTGGCCACTGCGCAGATCCAGCGCGGTCAGGTTACCGTTATACGCCAGAGCGTAAACCACACCGTTAACGATAACTGGCGTTGTGTCGACGTCACTCAGGCGGTCAATTTCGGTTGTACCGGTCGCCTGGGAGATACGTTGCTGCCAAATCATCTGACCTTGTTGCATCAACACTGCGCTCACACGACCGTTGTCGCCGCCAACAATGGCAGCACCAAACGCGGTAGCCGGCGCGGATTCACCGCGCAAGGAGAGCGCAGGTATATCCAGGTTAACGGTCCATTTCACCAGACCATCTGCTTCGTTCAGCGCCTGCAGCTGGCCGTTGCTGGTGTGAATCAGAACCAGGCCATCGCTCACTACCGGACGAGACAGAGATTCACCAGCAACCGTCGTTTGCCAGGCCACAGAACCATCACTGGTGTTCAGTGCATAGACCTGTGCCTTTTCGCTTCCCACATACACATGACCACCGGCAACGGTCAGGCCGCCAGAGAGCAGCGCAGGTTTACGGGAGAACCAGCCATCTTTTTCCGCCAGGTTAACGGACCATACTTCCTTCCCGTCATCAGCGTTAACCGCTTTCACGGTGCCTTTGCGGTCAGCCGCATAGACAACGCTGTCAGCAAATGCCGGATGCAGGTTGGAATAGAACTCACCAATTCCATCCCCCACGGAGGTACTCCACGCGGTTGACGGGGTAAACTGGTTTTCAACAGTCGGCAGCGGGGACATTTTGACAACATCTTCTTCGCCACTGAACAGTGAACAGCCACTCAATAACGTAACAGAAAGCAGTCCTGGCAGAAGTAATTTACGCAATTGCATCGGGTCCCTCTCAGACGGACAAATTATTTATTTTCATCTGCATCATTTCGCTCAGCGCAGGTGAAGCCTTGCTCTCTACGCCAGCTTGCCACGCTTTACGCGCACCTTCTTTGTCACCTTTGCTCAGCAGCGCTTCACCACGGAGATCGGCAACAATGGCTGCAAAGCCTTCGCCTTTGATGGTATCGAGCGTTTTCAGCGCATCATCGGCCTTTTTCAGCTGAACCTGGATACGTGCCAGGCGCAGATTAATAACCGCTTTCAGGTTTTCATCGCTGGCAGCCGTAAGCCCCTGCGACAGCTGTGCCGCCGCTTTTTCCAGCTCGTTCTTATCAACAAATTGCTGCGCAACTTCCAGTGCGGCCAGCGCACCATAAGTGTTTTTATTGTCAGCCGCAAATTTCTCTGCTGCCGTCAACGTCTGTGGCGCGTCGGCACGAATAGCGCTGACGGTATTTTCATACGCCAGAGACGCGCCGCGCGCAGAATCGGCCTGATGATTATTCCAGTAACGCCAGCCTACCAGCGCACCTACACCTAAAATAACCCCAACAACCAGAGCCTTGCCATTTTCAGCAAAGAAGCGTTTTATCGCATCAACCTGGTCGTGTTCGTTCTCGTAAATTTCCACGCAGTCCTTCTCCTTAGAAAGTCAAAGAGCGCAAGTGCGCCGCAACGCCGTCCTGCGTTACCGTTGTTTGCTCACCAGAGCGCAGGTCTTTCACTACCACTTCGCCGTTAGCCACTTCGGACTCACCCAGCACCAGTGCAATACTTGCGCCCCACTTATCGGCACGAGCAAACTGTTTTTTGAAGTTGCCGCCGCCGTGGTTGGTCATCAGCTTAGCGTCTGGTAGTGCGTCACGCACGCGTTCTGCAAGCTGCATCGCCGCAGACTGCGTATCCGCACCTGAAGCCACCAGGTATATATCGACAACGGAATCTGCTTTAAATTCCGGATTAACTGCCTGAACCAGCAAAACAAGTCGCTCAAGACCCATCGCAAAGCCGACAGCCGGAGCTGCACGACCACCAAGCTGTTCAACCAGGCCATCATAACGACCACCCGCACAAACCGTCCCCTGAGAACCCAGGCTTGAGGTTACCCACTCGAACACAGTACGGTTGTAGTAGTCCAGACCGCGCACCAGGCGCTGGTTCACGGTATAGGCAATGCCCGCAGCTTCAAGCAGTTTGCACAGACCCGTAAAGTGTTCACGAGACTCGTCATCCAGGTAGTCACCCAGCGCAGGAGCATCATTCAGCAGCGCCTGTACGTCAGGGTTTTTGGAATCAAGAACGCGCAGCGGGTTGCTGTACATACGGCGTTTGCAGTCTTCGTCCAGCTTCTCTTTGTGCTGTTCCAGGAACGCGACCAGCGCATCACGGTAGTTAGCACGCGCTTCCAGCGAACCAATAGAGTTCAGTTCCAGCGAAACGTGCTCAGAGATCCCCAGCGCACGCCACCAGCGAGCCGTCAGCATAATCAGCTCGGCGTCAATGTCCGGGCCTTGCAGACCAAAGACTTCCACGCCCAGTTGGTTGAACTGGCGATAACGCCCTTTCTGCGGACGTTCGTGGCGGAACATCGGACCGATATACCACAGGCGCTGCTCCTGATTGTACAGGAGACCATGTTCGATGCCGGCGCGTACGCAGCCCGCCGTACCTTCCGGACGCAGAGTCAGGCTGTCGCCGTTGCGGTCCTCAAAGGTATACATCTCTTTTTCAACCACGTCGGTCACTTCGCCGATCGCGCGTTTGAATAACGGGGTCTGCTCTACAATCGGCAAACGGATTTCGCTGTAACCGTAGCTGCCGAGCACCTGTTTCAGTGTGCCTTCAATGCGCTGCCAGATGGCGGTTTCGCCAGGCAGATAATCGTTCATGCCGCGGATGGCTTGAATGTTTTTTGC
This sequence comes from Enterobacter sp. LM3, assembly GCF_046622475.1. Taxonomy (NCBI): domain Bacteria; kingdom Pseudomonadati; phylum Pseudomonadota; class Gammaproteobacteria; order Enterobacterales; family Enterobacteriaceae; genus Enterobacter; species Enterobacter sp. LM3. Next base: position 288,213 of record NZ_JBJURN010000004.1, read on the forward strand.
CACGTTTATTCTCTTTCTATATACAAAAAAAACCCAAAGAATGGGTTCAATCATACATGGGAAGCGAGCGGCTTCCCATCACGTTATTTTTCAACCTGCTGAACGCTGATACGCTGCGCTTCATCCAACATCGTCGCTTTGGCGCGAATGCGGGCTTCAAGCTGGTCGATCATGTCACTATTATCCAGACGATCTCTGCGAACGCCATCTTCATAGAGACCACTTTTCTTGTTGCCGCCGGTGACGCCCAGCGTTGACACCAGTGCTTCACCCGGGCCGTTCACCACACAACCAATAATGGAGACGTCCATTGGGGTGATGATGTCTTCCAGGCGTTGCTCCAGAGCATTCACGGTACCGATCACGTCAAACTCCTGACGTGAACAGGTTGGGCAGGCAATGAAGTTGATCCCACGCGCACGGATACGCAGTGATTTCAGAATATCGAAACCAACTTTGATCTCTTCAACTGGATCGGCTGCCAGCGAAACACGCAGGGTGTCGCCGATCCCTTCGGAAAGCAGCAAACCAAGACCGATTGCCGATTTAACGGAACCGCTACGCAGGCCGCCAGCTTCGGTGATCCCAAGATGCAGAGGCTGATCGATCTGCTTTGCCAGCAGACGATAAGACTCTACCGCCAGGAATACATCGGACGCTTTTACGCTAACTTTGAACTGTTCGAAGTTAAGACGATCCAGGTGATCAACATGGCGCATAGCGGATTCGAGCAGTGCCTGTGGTGTTGGCTCACCGTATTTTTCCTGCAGATCTTTTTCCAGAGAACCGGCATTCACGCCGATACGAATTGGAATGTTTTTGTCGCGCGCGCAATCCACAACCGTACGGATACGCTCTTCGCTACCGATGTTGCCCGGGTTGATGCGCAGGCAATCCACGCCATACTCGGCCACTTTCAGTGCAATGCGGTAGTCAAAGTGGATATCTGCAACCAGCGGGACGTTCACCTGCTGCTTGATCAGTTTGAACGCCTCAGCGGCATCCATTGTCGGCACAGAGACGCGGACAATATCCGCACCTACACGCTCTAATGCTTTGATTTGGTTGACCGTTGCTTCCACATCCGTGGTGCGCGTGTTGGTCATTGACTGAACGGCGATAGGTGCCCCATCGCCGATTGGCACATTCCCAACGTAAATCCGTTTCGATTTTCTACGTTGAATCGGAGCCTGGTTATGCATGAAAAATCTCCCGCGTTGCCCGTCTGTTACTGTGCTGCTGATTGTTCGGCATTAACGGTAAGACGCGCAACCTGGTTAGTTCTGATAAAGCGGCTCAGATCGACAGGTTTGCCCTGGTACTGGATCTGTACCGCTGAAGGAGCGCCAATCTTGAGCTTATACGGAGCCTGACCCGTCAGGTTTAACGTGCCATCTTTACGCTGTAAGCCGCTGAAAAGTTTTTTACCGGTTGCATCAGTCACTTCCAGCCAACAGTCGGCGCTGAAGTTCATCACCAGCGCGTTTGGATCGGCTGCAGGAGTCATCGTGCCAGCCTGGCCAGTAGGCAGTGACGCTGCGGTGTTATTCGCTGGCGCAGTAGCGGCAGGAGCCGCATCCACATTAGCCTGAGAAGGGGCAACAACTGCGTTTTGATCCTGAGCCTGAGGTGCTTGCGTGTCCGCCGTTGCCGCTGGCGTCTGCGCAGCGTCGGTTGCAGGAACATCCGTTGCCGCCGTTTGCGGTTCGCTGGAGCTTGCCGCGCCGTCAGTGCTGAGCGGTACACTTTGCGCATTACCATTGCCGGCCTGGTTAAGCTCAGCGGAGGACTGATCGGCCATTGTGGTGATCTCTTCCTGCTGCGCTTTGTGGTTTTGCCACCACCATGCCCCCGTCAGACCGATAACCACAAACAGCACCAGCCAGGTAAAGCTCATCAGCCAACCATCACGTTTTTTACGACGTTTCCCCAGAGAGAAGGTCTGCATCGGCGCAACTTTTGCTGCACGTACAGGTGCCTGCTTCTCCATCATTGGCAGTAATTCGTTTTCGGGGATATGCACCAGTTTTGCGTAAGAGCGGATATAACCACGCAAGAATGTTGAAGCCAGATCGGCAGGTGCCTTATCTTCTTCAATATCGCGAACCGTGGAAACCTTCAGACACAAGCGTTCTGCAACGGCTTGTTGGCTGAGTCCGAGTTGTTCACGGGCGTTGCGAAGACGAACGCCAGTGGAGAGTGCTTCATGTTGGTCGTGAGTGGCTTCAGTATTCATTCGCTACAACTACTGGTACGTGAAAAATAAGGGTCCAGGTGCCGGTGAGTCACAATGCCACCCGCACCGCGAAACTTCTGGTCAGTTAACCTTGAACAGACAGTATAAGACTGTCAGCCCGTAGATGACAGTGCAGCCCTGCCCACGAAGCTAAACTGTTGTTACGACGTTACATACTGCCCGAAAGTCGTATGAAACGCACCGTAATTATTATTCAGTCATCATTAATATGACTGAATATTCAGTAAGCTTATGCGTCACGGCGCAGAAAATGCGCCGTGAGTGCATAATAATCAAACAGATTTGACCGCAATCGTCTCGCCCTGCATGCGTTTACGCAGAGTACGTTTGGTACGGTCAATCACCTCGCCTGCCAGCTGGCCGCATGCCGCATCAATATCATCGCCACGGGTTTTACGCACGATAGTCGTAAAACCATACTCCATCAGCACTTTGGAGAAGCGGTCGATACGACTGTTCGAGCTACGGCCATACGGCGCGCCCGGGAACGGGTTCCACGGAATCAGGTTGATTTTGCATGGCGTATCTTTCAGCAACTCAGCCAACTGATGCGCATGCTCAGTACCGTCGTTCACGTGATCCAGCATCACATATTCGATAGTCACACGACCCTGGTTCGCATTGGATTTCTCCAGGTAACGACGCACAGCCGCGAGGAAGGTTTCGATATTGTACTTTTTGTTGATCGGTACAATTTCATCACGGATTTCGTCGTTCGGTGCATGCAGGGAGATTGCCAGCGCCACGTCAATCATGTCGCCCAGTTTATCCAGCGCAGGCACAACGCCTGAGGTAGACAGCGTCACGCGACGTTTGGACAGACCAAAACCGAAGTCGTCGAGCATGATTTCCATTGCCGGAACCACGTTAGTCAGGTTCAGCAGCGGCTCTCCCATCCCCATCATCACCACGTTGGTGATTGGGCGGGTGCCGGTCACTTTTGCTGCACCCACGATTTTCGCGGCGCGCCATACCTGGCCGATGATTTCAGACACGCGCAGGTTACGGTTAAAACCTTGCTGAGCGGTAGAACAGAATTTGCACTCCAGCGCACAACCCACCTGGGATGACACGCACAGCGTGGCACGGTCTTCTTCCGGAATGTAGACGGTTTCAACGCGCTGATCGCCAACGGCAATCGCCCATTTGATGGTGCCATCTGAAGAGCGCTGCTCTTCCACCACTTCCGGCGCACGGATTTCCGCCACTTCTTTGAGCTTATTACGCAACACTTTGTTGATGTCAGTCATGTCATCAAAGTTGTCGCTGCAATAGTGGTACATCCATTTCATGACCTGATCGGCACGAAACGGCTTCTCGCCCATCTCTTTAAAGAACTCGCGCATCTGCTGACGGTTCAGATCCAACAGGTTAATTTTTCCATTTTTATTTGGAACCGCAGGAATGACGACTTCGGAGGTATTCACTAATTCAGACATAATTTTTTCCGGCCTCGTTGTTACACGTTATGGCCCGTGGAGGGTTGAAAAGAAACGCCCCGGAAAGCTGTCTGCTCATCCGGGGCGTTGCATTGTACAAAGTCTGGCGCAGGGATGCCACGTTTGCACGCGGCATTTACGAAAATAATATGTAAACGAAACCGTTAAATTAACGGGTACGTGGACATACTTCGCCTTCACCGAAGAAGAAGGCAATTTCGCGAGCAGCAGACTCAACAGAGTCAGAACCGTGGGTACCGTTCTCGGTGAAGCTGTCTGCGTAGTCCGCGCGCAGAGTACCTGCCAGCGCGTTATCCGGGTTGGTTGCACCCAGCAGATCGCGGTGACGCTGTACTGCGTTTTCGCCTTCCAGTACGGATACAACGATCGGGCCTGAGGTCATGAACTCTACCAGGCCGTCAAAGAATGGGCGACCTTCGTGCTCAGCGTAGAAACCGCGCGCCTGCTCAACGGTCAGGTGCAGCATTTTGGTGCCAACAATCTTGAACCCTGCTGATTCAAAACGAGCAAAGATGCTGCCAATAACGTTTTTTGCCACCGCGTTTGGTTTGATGATGGAAAAAGTACGTTCAATAGCCATGATAACCTCTGTCAAATGTTCTGTTGTTTTACATACCTGAGTATGGTGTGGCGCGGATTATAATGAGCAATAGCGCCATTGCCTATGGATTCAGGTAACATTTTTTTAAAATAAGACGAGTTTTAGCAACAGCTCACATCTGAAAGCGCTTTTTACGTTACTGCAGCACAAAATTCACCGTCGCCACCTGCCCCGCCTCATCCATTACCAGTAACTGATAATCACCCGATTTATCAAGCTGTAGTGTGTAAACCCGCCCTTTCACATCCAGTGGCTCACCGTTCAAAAACCACCATCGTTCACCGCTATTACCGGTCACCTGCAGCGGGAGTGAAACACGGGACTCGCCAGGCAGACGTTTGATAACCGCGCCTTCACGCACACCCGTCAACATGAGTGGCGCAGGTGCATCCTGCGACAGTGGCGGGCAGGTTGCAGAAGAGGCGGGAACCCGCACCGCACGACGCTCCGTTGCTGGAAGCCACGGTTCGAGCGGCAGCGGCCAGACATCCAGAACTTTTTCGGCTGCGTCCGGGCAGTCTGCCGCGACGCGCTTACCCGTCTTATCCAGCCAGACGGGGAAACGGATCCCACGAATACCTTCCTGCTCAGGCAGCAGAAGCGTGGGAGGTTCGCTGCCCTCCAGCAACCAGGTCGACAGGCGACGCCGACAGTTTTCACTGCCTTCCGGCAGCGATTGTCCGCCCGGCCAGCAGATAACACCCCGCCCCACGCTTTCCGGGCGAGGGTCACGCGGCAGACGCGCCTCATCTAACGTTGATCGCGACTGAAGCAGATTATTCACCTGGTTCAACAGCGGAACAGCACTCGCAAAACCAAACTGCCCGGCCACTGGCGTACCGTCCGGCCTCCCCGTCCAGATACCAATAACATAGCGGGCATTAAGCCCGACGGCCCAGGCATCACGGTAGCCATAGCTGGTTCCCGTTTTCCATGCCAGCGGTGCAACCTGTGGCAGTGCATCGTCCGGCAGCGGTTGTGCCTCATTAGCCAGAATACGACGAATGATCCATGCCGAGCCTTGCGACAACAGCGGGCGTTCGATCAGCGGATCGCCAGGTTGTAAGCGCAATCTTCCCGCGTTACCGTGTCGGGCAAAGGCGCTGTACGCGGCAGTGATATCCGCCAGCCGTGCGCCTGCGCCCCCCAGGATCAACGATAAATTCGGCTGCGCACCAGCAGGCAGGATCAACGGCAGTCCCGCGTTGCTCAGCATCCCCGCAAAACGTTTTGGCCCGTACGCTTCCAGCACCTGGACGGCTGGCAGGTTGAGGGAACGAACCAGCGCTTCACTCATGCTGACAGGCCCGTGGAACCCGCTGTCAAAATTTCCCGGGCGATAATCCCCCGTTTTTCTCGGCACGTCCTGAAGTAACGAAGCGGGGTGGATCAGGCCATCGTCCAGCGCCATACCGTAGATAAACGGTTTCAGCACCGATCCAGGCGATCGGATCGCACTAACCATGTCCACATGGCTAAAACGACTGTCATCGTTGATGTCGGCCGAGCCAACCCAACCACGCACTTTCATATTCGTATGATCCACCACGATCATTGCCAGCGAACTGCGTGCCGGTAACCGGGATTTCCAGTTCATGGCCAGCTCTTCAAGCTGCCGCTGCAGGGCGGCATCCAGCGTGGTGACAATTTTTGTATCGCGGCTTTTACTGAGCATCATGCGTGAAAACAGTGGTGCCAGTTGCGGCATCTGCCGTGGTGCCAGCCATACAGACTCTTCACGGGATTCTTTCACCTGACTGGCTGACCAGACACCCTGCGTCACCATCCGCTCAAGCACTTTATTGCGTGCCGCTTCGGCACGTTCCGGCCAGCGGTCAGGACGCAAGCGGCTAGGTGCTTGCGGCAATACCGCGAGAAGTGCGGCTTCAGAATAGCTCAGCTGTGATGGTGGTTTGCCCAGGTACGTCCAGCTCGCGGCACCAATTCCCTGTAGCGTTCCACCAAACGGGGCCCGGTTGAGATAAAGCGTGAGGATCTCACGCTTGGAGAGGTGCCACTCCAGCTGCATTGCCCGCCAGAGCTGACGGATCTTGCCGCCAAAGGTGCGCGGATGTGGATCCAGCAGGCGAGCGACCTGCATGGTGAGCGTACTCCCGCCAGACACAACCTTCCCGGAGGTGAGATCCTGCCAGGCGGCACGCAGCACTGCAAAAGGGTTCACTCCAGGGTGATCCCAGAACCAGCGATCTTCGTACTGGATCAGGGCATCAAGGTAGCGCGGAGATACCTCTTCAATAGTGACCGGATAGCGCCAGATACCTTCGCTGTCGGCAAAACGCCAGAGTGGCGTTCCCTTCTCATCGACCACCACCCGCGCGGGGTTAACCTCTTTCAGAGGTAGCGGCCACAGGCGGTCGGCGGCAAAGATAAGCCCCCATACAATGAGAAGCGCTCCCGCCAGCCACAGCCAGCGGGAGCGTATCAGACGTGCAATCAGCATATTACGGAACAACAATCAGCGGGCCACTGGCCGCACCCGTTGCCCGCCACTGCGGAACATACATGGACTCCACCATCGGGACAGGTACCTGGTAGGTTCCCGGCGTCACGGCGCGCGCCAGATAAACCAGCGTGACCGGTTGTCCTTCATTAACCGGCACAGCCGCCACAAAGCGGTCGTCGCGGAATTCCATATGCTGGATATCTGCCTGCTGCATCTGGCTGAGCAGGTTCTGCACTTCGCTGCCGCTGTCCTGCAGGCTGGCACTGCTGTTCGCCAGATTCTGGTTTTCCAGTTCCAGCCCCGCCGGGAGCAGATCCACCACCAGTGCATCCGGTACGTTCTGGCTGGCTTTAACGTCAAGCCACACCAGCACCAGTTCGCCGCTCTTCAGTGAAGAGAGTGATTTCGTGCTGCCATCGGTCGCCAGAATATGACGTTCAACCTGCAGTACATTAGACGCTGGCTGAGGCGCATATTCCGGATAACCCGTGCTATCAAGGCGTACCCACAGCGGTGCAGTGCCGGTATTGGTTACCTGCAGTGCGCCAAGCTGGTCACTGTTCACGTTTTGTACCTGCGCCTTGTCACCGCCAGATGCGGTATCCGACAGAGACGTTTTCGCCTGCCATGCCCCGCTCAGAGTTTGCAGTGAACGTCCGGCCAGGAACAACGCATTACTCTCCTGCGTTGACAGCCAGCGCTGGCTGAATGCCTCTTCAGATAAGGTATTGAGCAGTGCATTTTGCGCATCCGGCAACAACTTGTACTCTTCCAGAAGAGAGAGCATCAGGGCGTTATCACGAAGCGGGCTACCGTAATCCGCCATCCAGTTTTTGCTGTCGTTACGCGGCGTCTTAAGCGCCAGATCCAGCGCCTGCTGGCTGCGCGGTGCATCCCCCATCAATTTGAGTGCCATACCCAGTTGCATCAGGGGCAGACCAGAAGCCGCCTGCCCGTGGCGATCCCAGATCTCACGTAGCGCACCGAGCGGTGCTTTCTGTTGACGCGCCAGTACCAGCGAGGCATACGCCTGCACCGCAAACTTGCTGGCCTGCGTGTCATCGCTGTAGCGGATGGACATTGTGCCGGGGTCCTGCAGGTAACGAAGCAGACGGTTATTAGCATTGTTTACCGCATCGGTGGGTACGCTGTAGCCCTGCTCGCCTGCGCGAACCAGGAAGTCAGTAACGTAGGCGGTCAGCCAGTATTCTTCCGGGCCGTTTTTATCCCACAGTGCAAAGCCCCCGTCGTCACGCTGCATCTGCAGCAGACGGGAGATACCGATATCAATGGCCGCGCGGCGTTTATCGTCCGTATCGCCTTTGATGCCAAGCGCCGTCAACTGTGCTGCGTTGGTATAGAGCGACGGGAACAGACCACTGGTAGTTTGTTCCAGACAGCCGTACGGATAAGCCTGCAGTTCACGAATGTAGCGCGCCAGATTCAGCGGCGGTTTACCGCTAAGCAACAGCTGGCCCTGCAACGTTGCAGGAGAGAAACCGTTGATATGCTGCGCTGGTGCGGTCCATGACTCGCCAGGGTTCAGCATCGCTCCGGTATTCACCGTTTGTGCCGGGAATGCCGGACGGACACCGATTTTCCAGCTCTTCTGCTGCGGTGCAAACGTCTCACCAGGAAGCTGAAGGCCGGTCACCTGAGCGCTAATCTCACCATCACCATAACCATCCAGTGCACGAACCGGAATGAACATGGTGCGGCGGACACCTGGAGCGAGCTGAACCGGTTGTGGCTGAGCGCCTTCCAGCGTCAGCTTGCCGGTCGCGGTTAAGGCGACGTTCAGCGTTTGCGGCTGGTCAGTCAGGTTAGTGATATCCAGCGTCAGTCTGGAGGTATCTCCGCTGGCGAGGAAGCGTGGCGTGTTGAGTTCGGTAATGACCGGCGCGGCCACAATCACCTTGCTTTCGCTGCTGCCGAAATCCTCTTCCGTCCAGGCCTGCGCCATCAGACGCAGCTCGCCGTTGAAATCACCAATCGGCAGCGTAATGGTGCCTTCGCCGTTGGCATCCAGCTCTACCGGTTGTGTCTGCTGCGCAATAATGGTGACATGGTTCACTGGCGGCTTACCGCCGCGCTTCAGTTCATCACCGTCACCACCAAAGCGCAGTGCAGCCATACGGCCCTGACCTTCGATCACCTGGCCGTAGATATCGTAGATATCCGCGCCATAACGCTTCTGACCAAAGAAGGCTTGCCACGGATCCGGCGTGACGTAGTCGGTAATATTCAGTACGCCGCTATCGACCGCCGAAACCAGTACGTTCACTTTCTGCGGTACTGCGCCCTCTTTCACGCTGGCCTTCACCTTCACGGACAGCGTCTGGTCAGGACGCATCTTCTGCGGATTATCCAGGGCGATATTCAGTCGACGATTTTCGTCACCCATCGGCAGATGCAACAACCCGACCGCGCGTTTCGGCGTGGCCGATTTGGATTTATCACCCGGGCGAACCACCAGCGTGCTGAGGTAAAGATCGTGACGTTTCCAGGTTTTATCCACCGGAATGGAGAGATCCAGCCCATTTGCCGGTACATCGATCTCTTTCCACCACAGCGGCCCTTCGCTGGATTCGATCATCGCATAGCCTTTGCCCGCAGCCGGTGCCGCAATATGCAGCTGAATGGTATCGCCGGGCTGGTAAGCAGGCTTATCGATTTTTAGCGTTACGCGGTCAGGGCGAGCAGCACCGGTACCGTCGCTGTTATCCTGCCAGCTGTAACCTGCCCAGAAGCGCACGCTGCTGACCATCTCATCGGGTGCTTTGACCTCCAGACGGTAGGAGCCCCACTCCACCGGGAAGGTGACTTTGCCTGTCTCATCGGCCTTGAGCGTCAGTTCCTGTTCACCTTCCACAAGATCTTTTTGATCAAACTGAGACTGCCAGCCATCGCTCTCTGACCAGTTCCAGTAGTAGTCACGACGCTCGCGGATCAGACGAACCTGAAGCCCGGAAACAGCCTTTTTCGCGCCAGTAGCATCGGCATACACAATGTCGAAGCTGGCGTTACCGTTTTCATCAACAATCGGCTGGTTGACGGTAGTGTCCGTGCGGTAGTCGTACACTGCCTTGCTGGCAAACTGTGGGCGAATACCCGGTAATTCGGTAGCAGGCCAGATAGCCTGCTCGGCACGACGCGTCACCGGACGACCACCAGATTCCAGCAGGCTGGCCTGCAGGATCAGTTGCAGAGGGGAATGCACCTCTTTCCACTGACTTTCTGTGGAAACCTGTCCACGCCCCTGTTCATCCAGCGTAATCTGCACTTCATCCAGGCTACGGCTCAGGTTCTCTTCGGCGATATCACCAAACTGGAACCCCGGCAGCGCAGTAACGGCGTCGCGCAGCGGACGCAGGAAGAGCTGGCCCTGCAGCGAGTTACCATTGGCAGGTGCGCCATACAAGTAATAACCCACTACGTTAAAATCGACAGTATCCTGTGGCGAAACCGGCGTTTTTTGTCCGGTCAGGTTCAGCGCCATACGCTCCGGCATAAAATCTTCAACGTGGAAATCCCACAGGCGCTGCAGGTTATCGCCCGTATTGGCACGAATATGCCACATCCCGGTTTGCGCTCCGCTGTCGAGCGGATAATTAAAGCGGTAGAGGCCGTTCTCAGGCTGGACGACCACGGTGCGAGCCACCTGTCCGTCAGGGCGCAGTACATCAAGTTTCACCGGCTGGGCAGGAAGCGGTTTGCCGTCGCTGTCGCGCAGTAAGCCGTTGAGGATCACCGTTTCACCCGGGCGGTAGAGGTCACGCGGGCCAAACATAAAGAATTGCTTGCTGTAGCCCGGACTACCTGCAATATCAAATTCCGCCAGATCAAGCGCTGGTAACTTGAGATCAAGCAGAGTGGTCTGGCCATCTTTGCTGGCCAGAATCAGCGCCGCCTCTTTGTCTGTCTCCAGTTTTGCATGGCCGTCGGCATCGCTGTTCGCCTGGGCAAGTGTCTGCCCTTTGTCATTCAACAGAGTGACGGTTACGCCAGATTGCGCCGCACCGTTTTCCAGACTCTGGGTGAAGATATCGAGACGGTTATGATAACGGTGAGCGGACAACCCAATATCACTTAGTGTGAAGAGCGTCGCGGCATTGCTGTAGTTGTAGTGTCCGGCCTGGTTCATCACTGCGATGTAGACACCAGATTGCTGAAGCGGCTTGATATCACGCAGCGGTAGCAGCAGTTTCTCACGCGTGTTGCGCGCCGGGTTGAGGTCAAAACGGCCAGTGTAAACCAGTTCCGCCATCTTCAGCAGGTTATCGGACTCCCAGTTGGTCAGGGAGTTACGGTACTCCCACTGGCTGACAAAGGAGGCCAGCGATTCAGGCTTCACGCGGTAGAAGTTCACATCCACGTTGTTGACGTTAAGCGCCATCACTGGCAGACCTTCCACCACTTTACCTGGCAGCAACGAGCCACGGCTGGCGAAGCCAACGGTCGGCTCAACGTCCCGGGTAGTCAGCGCTTTTTCGTAATCGATACCAAAGGTCGCCTTGTTCAGCGCCTGCAGGTCACGTTCAACGGTAACGACCAGATTGCGGTTTGGTTCCAGATGGCGCAGACGCAGCTCTTTCAGGTTCGGCGCAAGCTCCCACGCCCCGTCCACTTTGCCGCTTTTCTTATCCACCACGTGCACCGTCTTTGCAAAATCCTGATCGGGATTCAGCGGAACAGAGAACGTCAGTACCAGCGTAGCGGCACCGTCGAGCTGAACTTCAGAGGTATCCAGCAGGGTTAGCGCCTTGCCCTGACTCTGTGCAGCCAGTTTTGCCAGCGTTTCAGCATCGGGTTTTTCCGGTGTTTTTACTGCAGTTGCCGTTGATGCTGCGGGTGATACAGCCTGAGGTTTATTGTCGCTGTTATCACAGCCGACAAGCGTGAAGGTGGTGAGTAGCGCGAGAGAAATCGCGGCTAAGCGAAACGGTTTCATCCTTTGTCCCTGGCCCGTGGAGCCTGTTGGTCGTCATCCGGATAAGTATTATCCTCAAGTTTGATTAATACAAAAAGTCCAATTTTAGAATCTGGAAAGCGCCTCGCAAAGCGAGGGACCCAGCCCCGGCAAAAAACCGGACAGGATGACGAAGCGGTGAAAAAATAAGGGCTTGCTCGCGAGTTGAACGCGCTCTGCTTGTCGGTGTCAGAAAAAACACCGACAATCCTTTTTTACGGAAAAGAATGGAGGCAACCATGTCCACCTCATATTTTGTCGCCACCGACTGGCTGATTGAGCACAGTGACGACCCGGAAGTCCAGATTATTGATGCCCGGATGGCCCCTCCCGGGCAAGAGCACCGCGATATTCCCGGCGAATACCGCGCAGGGCATCTGCCAGGTGCAGTGTTTTTTGATATCGAAGCCCTGTCCGACCACACCTCTTCTCTGCCACACATGTTGCCGCGCCCGGAAGCGTTTTCCGTGGCGATGCGCGAGCTTGGCGTTAGTCGTGACAAGCACCTGGTGGTCTACGACGAAGGTAACCTCTTCTCTGCGCCGCGTGCGTGGTGGATGCTGAAAAACTTCGGCGTCGAAAAAGTTTCAATTCTGGCGGGCGGTCTCGCAGGCTGGAAGCGCGACGAGCTGCCACTGCAACAAGGTGACGTGACGCTGCCTGAAGGGGATTTCGACGCAACGTTTGACGCAAACGTCGTGAAACGCCTGACCGATGTTCTGGTTATCAGTCATGAAAAAACGGCACAAATTGTCGATGCCCGCCCCGCACCACGTTTCAACGCCGAAGCCGATGAGCCTCGTCCTGGCCTGAAGCGTGGTCATATTCCGGGTGCGCTGAACGTACCGTGGGGCGATCTGGTGTTTGAGGGTGAACTGAAAACTACCGACGAGCTGCACACCATTTTTGACCGTCAGGGCGTCGATTTACATCGTCCGATTATTGCCAGCTGTGGATCTGGCGTGACGGCGTGCGTGGTGATTCTGGCGCTTGCAACCCTTGGCGCAAACGACGTGACGCTGTACGACGGAGCCTGGAGCGAATGGGGAGCCCGCGACGATCTGCCGGTTGAGCCTGAGCCTACCCGCTGAGAGCGGCCTGCTAAGAAATACGGCGGGGTGAGTCTTCACCCCGCCGCGTTTAGATAATGCGGTTGGTTTTGAGATCGCGCAGGAACCCGCCCCAGCGACGCTCATAGAACGGCGTGATGTGCTCGGTAATAAAGTGGCTGATGCCCTTCTCACCTTTCTTCACCTGACAGATATCAATTGGCTCATCGCCCGGCAACGTATCGGTGGCAACGCTTCCCGTCGCCTGAATGATCTCTTCGATATCACCGTCCGCTTCAATACCAATCAGCAGCACTGGCTGCTCGTCCGCACGCTCTTTAATGGAGCAAAGGAACGCGCGTTTCACCGGCTTGATGGTTTTGAAAAGCGTGGTCAGGGAGTCAATCATCTGCGCAGGCGGTTCTGCCACTTCTGATAACAGCAACGTCTCGCCCCCCTCCAGCACTTCCTGCGTGCTGAGCGGGTTACCTTCTTCGCCAATCAGATGGCTAATTTCACGCGGCGTGAACTCTTTCCCGGTCGGCAGTTTGGCGTTGAGGAACAACGTTGCACCCAGCGTCATTTCAAATAACGTGCGAACGGGCATGACGACGAACGCCTGTTCGTCTTCCACCGCTTCCTGCAGCGCTTCCAGAGAGGTGAAGAACGGGATCACCGAAGTGCCATCGTCCTTCTCCCAGTGGAGCAGATCCAGCGCACTGTCTTCAACGACCTGCTCACCTTCTGCTGCGGTTCCCGGCACCCAGACGGTGGATTCCAGCAACGTGCGGAAAAATGCCGGACGGTGGGCGGGCTCGGTCGCCGCCTGTTCCAGCAGGGTTTCTAATTCGTTTTTGGTTTCGGACATAACAATTCCAGATGATGCATTTCCCCCTCACCCCGGCCCTCCCCCTCAAGGGAGAGGGAGCAAACCATCCCCCTCTCCCCGTGGGAGAGGGTTAGGGTGAGGGCAATGACGATTACTCAGCCGTCAGCAGGTTCGCAACGGTACGTACGCCCAGACCGGTCGCGCCCGCAGACCACTGCTCAACCGCCGCTTTACGGTACGTTGCGGAGCAGTCAATGTGCAGCCAGCCTTCATGGTAGTTCTCTACGAAGTGAGACAGGAAGCCTGCTGCAGTGCTCGCACCCGCCGGGTACGCTGCACTTGCGGTGTTGTTCAGCTCGGCAAAGTTAGACGGCAGCTGGCTACGATGGAACTCGGCCAGCGGCAGACGCCAGAACGGTTCGTTTTCCGCAGCGGCACTCACCAGCAGGCGGGCTGCCAGCTTGTCGTCAAAGCTGAACAGTGCGTGGTAGTCGTTACCCAGCGCGGTTTTCGCCGCACCGGTCAGGGTTGCCATGTCGATAATCAGCTCTGGCTTCTGCGCAGACGCGTCAATCAGGCCATCGGCCAGTACCAGGCGGCCTTCTGCATCGGTATTCATCACTTCGACGTTTTTACCGTTACGGTAGCGAATGATGTCGCCCAGCTTGAAGGCATTACCGCTGACCATGTTGTCTGCACAGCACAGGTAGAGCTTCACGCGTTTGTTCAGACCACGGGTGATGGCGAATGCCAGCGCACCGGTAATAGTGGCCGCGCCGCCCATATCGGACTTCATGGAGTCCATGAATGCGCTCTGCTTCAGGCTGTAACCGCCGGTATCGAAGGTGATGCCCTTGCCGACCAGGCAGGCAAAGACCGGCGCTTCTTTATCACCGGTTGGGTTGTAATCGAGAGCCAGCAACACCGGTGGACGTTCAGAACCGCGGCCCACGGTGTGGATCCCCATGTAGTTCTGTTCGCGCAGGTCTTCACCTTTGGTTATACGGTAAGACATCTTATCGCCCGCCACGCCGCACAACAGGTCAACGGCACGTTGTGCCAGCTGCTCAGGACCAAGCTCTTCCGCCGGGGCGTTGATGGTGTCACGCACCCAGTCGATAATGGTCAGACGGCTTTCCAGCTCTTTCTGGCCCGCAGCGTCGAGGTTCGCCCACTCAATTTTACGGGTGCCTTTCGGGCCTTTGTAACCTGCCCAGAATGCCCAGCTGCGGTCAGTATCCCAGCCTTCACCGTCCAGCAGGACATGTTTAATACCCAGGCCATCCACTTTACGCGCCGCGCGCTGGATCAGCCCCAAATCATCGTTGCCAGTCAGGTGCAGGGTAATACCGTCGTTGTTGATGCTGTAAGTGGCTTTTTCGCCCCAGCGTGCATCCGCAGGCTGTGTAGAGAGCGTAATCTTCATCGCTTCGGTCATTTTATTTATCCTTATTAGCAAACGGGCCGCCTGAAGGCAGCCCGTAATGTGATTTAGTTAGCCTCATCTAACCAGACTAACAGAATCGCCTCCAGAATTTTTTCATTGGATGCGTTGGGATCATCATCAAAATCTTCCAGATCGCAAATCCACTGATGCATGTCGGTGAATCGTACGGTTTTCGGATCGAGATCCGGGTTAGCATCAAAGAGTGCTTCGCCGATTTCACAGCTATCTGTCCACTTCAGTCCCATATTAATGCTCGCGTGCGTGGTTGATGGTGTAGCGTGGGAATTCCACGACCAGATCTTCATCGGTCACCGTGGCCTGGCAGCTTAAGCGGCTGTCTGGCTCCAGACCCCATGCTTTATCCAGCATGTCGTCTTCGTCTTCGGTGCTCTCAGCGAGAGAGTCGAAACCTTCACGCACGATGCAGTGGCAGGTCGTACAGGCGCAGGATTTTTCACAGGCGTGTTCCACTTCGATACCGTTACGCAGGGCAACATCGAGGATGGTTTCACCGGTCTTCGCTTCCAGAACTGCACCATCCGGACAGAGGTCCGCATGAGGCAAAATAACAATCTTTGGCATATTAAACCTCGTCCACGGACTGGCCTTTCAGCGCGACGCGGACAGATTTGTCCATGCGGCGAGCAGCAAAGTCCTGGGTTTGTTTATCAACGTTTTTAATGGCTTCTTCTATTGCGTCAGCGTCATTGCCTTCCGCCACTGCGCTTAAGTGCGCGGCGGCATCGTCAATGACCTGACGCTCAGCGGCGCTGAGCAGCGCGGCATCAGCAGCGAGCGCACCGTTCAGGCTTTCCAGCACGCGAGCGGCTTCCACTTTTTGTTCAGCCAGCATGCGCGCCTTCACATCCTGTTCGGCGTAGCTCATTGAATCCTGAATCATGGAGGCGATTTCGCCATCGGTCAGACCGTAAGACGGTTTCACCTGGATGGACGATTCAACGCCGGTCGATTTTTCCATCGCCGTGACGCTCAGCAGGCCGTCCGCATCCACCTGGAAGGTGACGCGAATATGCGCCCCGCCCGCTGGCAGTGCCGGAATACCGCGCAACGCAAAGCGTGCCAGTGAACGGCAGTCCTGCACCAGTTCGCGTTCGCCCTGCATCACGTGGATGGACATCGCGGTCTGACCATCTTTAAAGGTGGTGAACTCCTGCGCACGCGCCACCGGAATGGTGGTATTACGCGGGATCACTTTCTCCACCAGGCCGCCCATCGTTTCCAGCCCCAGAGAGAGCGGGATCACATCGAGCAGCAGCATTTCGCTGTCTGGTTTGTTGCCGACCAGAATATCGGCCTGGATAGCCGCGCCAACGGCAACCACTTTGTCCGGATCGATGGAGGTCAGCGGCGTGCGGCCAAAGAATTCACCTACGCGCTCACGCACCAGCGGCACGCGGGTAGAGCCACCCACCATAACCACGTCCAGCACGTCGTCTGCCTCAACACCCGCATCTTTCAGTGCGCGACGGCAGGCCAGCAGCGTGCGTTTTACCAGAGAAGTGATCAGGTCATTAAACTGTTCACGGGTGATTTCACCCTGCCAGCCCGCCACGTTAACCGTGACAGCCTGCGCGTCGCTGAGCGCAATTTTGGCGTCGATAGCCGCATCCAGCAGTTCACGCTGTACACGCGCATCGCTGCGATCGGCAATGCCCGCCTGCTCGCGAATGAAATCGGCCAGCAGATGGTCGAAGTCATCACCACCCAGCGCGGAATCTCCGCCGGTGGCCAGCACTTCAAAAACGCCACGGCTTAAGCGCAAAATAGAGATATCAAAAGTCCCGCCGCCGAGATCGTAAACCGCAATCACCCCTTCCTGACCAGAGTCGAGGCCGTAGGCAATAGCGGCTGCCGTCGGTTCGTTCAGCAGACGCAGAACGTGCAGGCCCGCCAGACGCGCCGCGTCTTTGGTACCCTGACGCTGTGCATCATCGAAATAGGCCGGAACGGTGATCACCACACCGTCCAGATCGCCGCCGAGCGTTGCCGTAGCACGCGCTGCCAGCGCCTTGAGGATGTCTGCCGAGACGCGGATTGGGTTCAGCAGGCCGGCTGCCGTTGCCATCATCGGCAGGCCATTTTCACTTGCCTGCAGTTGATACGGCAGATGCGGATAACGGGTCTGAATATCGGCCAGAGAACGGCCCATCATGCGCTTCACAGAGCTGATGGTATTAGCCGGATCGCGCGCAGCGTTAGCGCGTGCGTCATAGCCAACCACGTGACCCTGCTGTTGGTAGTGGACCACGGAAGGCAGCAGATGGCGGCCCTGCTCGTCAGCCAGCGTTTCCGCCTGGCCGCTACGCACGGTCGCCACGAGGGAATTGGTGGTGCCCAGGTCAATACCCACCGCCAGACGACGCTGGTGCGGTGCGGCACTTAAGCCAGGCTCACTAATTTGTAATAAGGCCATAATTGCTTCCGAAATTAAAAATCGAGCAGCTTTTCTTCGAATTGTTCCGCACTGCTTCGCAGTTTATCGAGAAAACGGAGTTTGCGCACAGTGTCTGCCGCCACATCCCAGGTCTCGTCGTTCAGTTGCGCCACCATCAGCTGATGGCGGGAATCGAACATGACCTTCACGCGTTTGATGAAGCTTTCCAGACGCGCTTCGTCTTTAGCCTGTTCAATCTCATCCAGCTCTTCACGCAGTTCCAGCTGTTCCATCAAAAACGCCGTATCGCGCACGGTGTGCTGTTCGCTCGCCAGGTCAAAACCGTGGAGCGAAAGCAGATATTCTGCGCGCGTCAGCGGGTGGCGCAGCGTCTGCCAGGCCTGGTTGATGGTCGCAGATTGTGAAACCGCAGCCAATTGCTCTGACTGAGTACCACTGGCGAATTTGTCCGGATGATACTGACGTTGCAGATCCTGAAAACGGATCGTCAGCGCCTGGAGATCAATCGGGTATTGAGCGGGTAGTCCGAAGAGAGTGAAGTAATCCATAACAATCTCAGGGGTAGCCGATTAAAACAAACCCCACGCACAGGTTACTGCGGTGGGGTTCATCGGATGACGCACGGTTAAACGTGGAAGCTTTCGCCGCAACCACACTCGTCTTTGACGTTCGGGTTCGTGAATTTGAACCCTTCGTTCAGGCCTTCTTTTACAAAGTCCAGCTGAGTGCCGTTGAGGAATTGCAGGCTTTTGCCATCGACCACCACCTTCACGCCCTTGTCTTCAAACACGGTGTCGTCAGACGCCGGTTCATCAACAAACTCCAGTACGTAAGCCATACCAGAACAGCCGGAGGTACGTACGCCCAGTCGCAGGCCAAAGCCTTTACCACGGTTCGCCAGAAAAGAGCTTACTCGCGCGGCAGCGCTGTCGCTAAGGGTAATCGACATACTCAAACCTCAATTATTTTGCTTCACGTTTGCTTTTATAATCCGCAATAGCGGCTTTGATCGCGTCTTCTGCCAGGATAGAGCAGTGAATTTTCACCGGTGGCAGTTCGAGTTCTTCAGCAATGTCCGTGTTCTTGATTGCCTGTGCTTCGTCCAGAGATTTGCCCTTTACCCATTCGGTTACCAGGGAGCTGGAAGCGATAGCAGAACCGCAGCCGTAGGTCTTGAAGCGCGCGTCTTCAATGATACCTTCATTGTTGACTTTAATCTGCAACTTCATCACGTCGCCGCACGCCGGTGCACCGACCATGCCGCTACCGACAGATTCATCGCTGTTGTCAAAAGAGCCAACGTTGCGCGGGTTCTCGTAATGATCGATGACTTTTTCGCTGTATGCCATGATTGAATTCTCCTTATTGGGTACCGATTAGTGATGTGACCATTCAATGCTGTTCAGATCCACGCCCTGTTTGAACATTTCCCACAGTGGAGAAAGATCGCGCAGACGACCAATGGAGTTGCGAACCAGCTTGATGGTGTAGTCAATCTCTTCTTCGGTAGTGAAACGACCTAAAGAGAAACGGATAGAGCTGTGTGCCAGCTCGTCGGTCATACCCAGTGCACGCAGCACGTAGGATGGCTCCAGGCTTGCAGACGTACAGGCAGAACCGGAAGAAACCGCCAGGTCTTTCAGCGCCATGATCAGCGACTCACCTTCAACATAGTTGAAGCTGACGTTGAGGATGTTTGGAGCGCCCTGCTCGAGGGAGCCGTTCAGATACACTTCTTCCATATCTTTCACGCCGTCCCACAGACGGTTACGCAATGTGCGCAGGCGCGCCATCTCGGTTTCCATCTCTTCTTTCGCAATGCGGTACGCTTCACCCATACCCACGATCTGGTGAACAGGCAGAGTACCTGAACGCATGCCGCGCTCGTGACCACCGCCGTGCATCTGTGCTTCGATGCGGATACGTGGCTTACGACGCACGTACAGCGCACCGATGCCTTTCGGGCCATAGATTTTGTGGCCGGAGAAGGACATCAGATCCACTTTCAGCTGGCTCAGGTCGATAGGCAGTTTGCCCACGCTCTGGGTCGCATCCACGTGATAGATGATGCCGCGCGCACGGCACATTTCGCCAATGGTCGCGATATCCTGTACGACGCCGATTTCGTTGTTCACGTGCATGATGGAAACCAGGATGGTGTCATCGCGCATCGCCGCTTCGAGCTCTTTCAGGTCGATGATCCCGTTGCTCTGCGGAGCCAGATAGGTCACTTCGTACCCTTCACGCTCCAGCTGGCGGCAGGTATCCAGCACGGCTTTATGTTCGGTTTTGCTGGTGATGACGTGCTTGCCTTTTTTCTGATAAAAGTTGGCTGCACCTTTGATCGCCAGGTTGTCGGATTCGGTCGCACCGGAGGTGAAAACAATTTCACGCGGGTCGGCACCCACCAGGTCAGCAATCTGATTACGGGCGATATCGACCGCCTCTTCAGCATGCCAGCCAAAACGGTGTGAACGGGAAGCTGGGTTACCAAAGTTTCCGTCCAGGGTCAGACACTGCATCATTTTCTCGGCAACACGCGGGTCCACCGGCGTGGTTGCGGAGTAATCGAGATAGATAGGTAATTTCATTGCTCTATAAACTCCGTACATCGCTTCAATGCAAGGAATCAGGCAACCGGCTGGATGTACGACCGAGTACACGGGGCTGTCTTCGCCCCGGCCTGATTCTGAAATCTTATAATCTTTGCCCTAAATAGTTCGTGTTGCAGCAAGTGCGGCCAGCGCAGTTGCGGCACAAAATATAACGGGCAAATTAAGCGCGTAATTTAACGTCGATTGCGTCTTGCGCGCGGGTGCTGCGTTGTGAATCATGGTTGTGCTGACGGCCAGAGACATCCAGAACTTCCTGGTTATTAACCAGTTCACCCAGGGTGATGTTGTTCAGGAAGCCGGTCAGACGGTCGCTCAGATCGCGCCACAGCGCGTGGGTCAGGCACTTATCGCCGCCCTGGCAACCACCTTTACCCTGGCAACGGGTCGCGTCAACAGATTCGTCAACTGCGCTAATGACTTCACCTACCGCAATACTGCCCGCGTCTTTACCCAGCAGATAACCGCCACCTGGGCCACGAACGCTGGAAACCAGTCCATTTTTACGCAGTCTGGAGAACAGCTGTTCCAGATAAGAGAGGGAGATCCCTTGTCGTTCAGAAATATCTGCCAATGGAACCGGGCCCGCTTCGGAGTTGAGTGCAACGTCCAGCATCGCGGTTACGGCATAACGCCCTTTAGATGTCAGTCTCATGTCTTACTTAACCTCAAACTCGCCCCTGCCCGGGGTTTTTTATTGTAAAATGGGGGTATTGCATAGCAGGGCCAAGTCTGACATTCCCGACTAAATTGGTCAACTATTTACTTGACTGTTTTAGTCAGGTATTTAACTTTCTGTGCCTTCATAGCATGGGTGCGGCCTGATGCCCTCATCCCGCCCCTCTCCCACGGGGAGAGGGAGATACCAAACAGGTACTACTCTTCTTTATTCTTCTGCTCAATCGACGCCAGAATGCCGCGCAGGATGTTCAGTTCCTGGCTTTCAGGGCGTGCGCGGGTAAACATGCGGCGCAGCTTATTCATCACCTGCCCCGGATGACCTTCGCGGATAAAACCGGTGGAAAGCAGCGTCTGCTCCAGGTGACCATAGAAGCGCTCCAGGTCATCCACCAGCGGGTACGCTGTCTCTTCCTGAGGCTCTGCACTCTCTTTTTCCTGCGTCGCCAGCCATGCCATGCGCACTTCATAGGAAATAACCTGCACGGCCATCGCCAGGTTCAGCGAGCTGTATTCCGGGTTGGCCGCAATCGCGACGTGGTAGTGGCATTTCTGCAGCTCGTCGTTGGTCAGGCCAACGCGCTCACGACCAAATACCAGCGCAACCGGTGCCTGTTCTGCTTCAGCGACACTTTTCAGGCCGCATTCGCGCGGATCCAGCATTGGCCACGGCAGCGTACGTGAACGGGCGCTGGTTCCTACCACCAGGCTGCAGCCTGCCAGCGCTTCGTCCAGAGTATCGACAATCTGTGCGTTGCCGATCACATCACTGGCTCCGGCCGCCAGGGCAATCGCCTGAGAGTCTGGTTTCACCAGTGGGTTAACCAGCCACAGGTTTGTTAAACCCATCGTTTTCATAGCGCGAGCAACAGAGCCCATATTGCCGGTGTGCGAGGTTTCGACCAGCACGATTCGAATGTTTTGCAGCATATTTTTTTACGTCTGAATTCAGTGTCTGAAGAATATTCGGACATATTACCATAAACGAGAGACAGATTCCGATCTCGCTGCTATACTCTGCGCCGATTTTCCCGTTCTTTAACATCCAGTGAGAGAGACCGATGCATCCGATGCTGACCATCGCCGTGCGCGCAGCGCGCAAGGCGGGTAATGTAATTGCCAAACACTACGAAACCCCTGACTCCGTAGAAACCAGCCAGAAAGGCAGCAATGATTTCGTGACTAACGTCGATAAAGCCGCAGAAGCGATTATTATCGAAACGATCCGCAAATCTTACCCGCAGCACACCATCATCACCGAAGAAAGCGGTGAACATGAAGGTACCGATCAGGATGTTCAATGGGTTATCGATCCACTGGATGGCACCACCAACTTTGTAAAACGCCTGCCACACTTCTCTGTATCTATTGCAGTACGCATCAAAGGCCGTACTGAAGTCGCCGTGGTTTACGATCCAATGCGTAACGAACTGTTCACCGCCACCCGTGGCCAGGGCGCACAGTTGAACGGCTACCGTCTGCGCTGCAGCAATGCACGCGATCTGGACGGTACCATTCTGGCGACCGGTTTCCCGTTCAAGGCGAAACAGCACGCAACCACCTATATGAATATCCTGGGCAAACTGTTCACCGAATGTGCTGACTTCCGTCGCACCGGTTCTGCTGCGCTGGATCTGGCCTACGTTGCGACCGGTCGCGTTGACGGTTACTTCGAACTGGCACTGAAGCCGTGGGACTTTGCTGCGGGCGAGCTGATCGCACGTGAAGCAGGTGCGATTGTTTGCGACTTCACCGGCGGCCACAACTATATGTCTACCGGCAACATCGTTGCAGGTAACCCTCGCGTCGTTAAAGCCATGCTGGCAAACATGCGTGATGAACTGAGTGACGCGCTGAAGCGTTAATCCCGGTCATTCCCTCTCCCCGTGGGAGAGGGTTAAAGTCAGGGTGAGGACATCAGACCGCACCCGACTAAAACGGCCTCAATCCCCTGCCCACCGGCACCGCACTCATCCACATCGTTATCGCCGCCACCAGCAAAATTACGCCGCCCGCCAGCGCGAGCGTTGTCCACCCTATCTGTCGCCATAGCACCGGTGTTTTATTACCGCTGAGTTTTACCGCCAGCTGACGGAAGCTGTGTACCAGCAACGCCAGCGACGAAATAGTGAGTGACGTTCCCGCGGCCATCGCCAGCGCCGAGAGCATCCCCCAGCCGAAAACACCGATCACCTTACTGAACAGCAACACCATAATCGCTCCCGAACACGGGCGCATTCCCATCGAAAGAACAATCATTAAACGTGCGCGCCAGTCGTCGCCGTTCTGCAGCTGTTCCTGCGTCGGCAGATGCTGGTGCCCGCAGCCGCAGTGGGCATCATGCACGTGATGCGGCATAAAGGTTTTAAATTTGGTTTTTTGCAGTAACTGGCGCAGTTTTTTCAACGCCCGCCAGCAGAGGATGAACCCCAGCACACCCACCAGCGCATAGCTCCCCTTCTCCAGCCAGAAACTGCTCATGTGCAACTGACGAGCAGGAAGTTGTAAAAGCGAAAGGACGACCGCGACCAGCACAATCGCCACGCCGCCCTGAAGCAGTGAAGAGGCCAGCGTCAGACCGATGCTTGATTTCAGTTTCGAAGGATGGGTGGCAAGCCAGGTGGTGATCACAATCTTGCCATGCCCCGGCCCCAGAGCGTGCAGTACACCGTAGATAAAGCTGAACGCCAGCAGAGAGCCACCCGCTTTGGTCGGGTTTTCCGCCACGGCCTTCAGCAGCCCGCTCATCTGCTGGTTAAGCTCGCGCTGCCAGATGATGCTTTTCATCAGCACCTGGGGCCAGGCTTGCCACAGCCACAGCGAACCGAAAATGGCTAACAGCAAAAAGAGCGCCAGCGGCCAGAGGTGTAGCCAGCGGCGCGGTTTCCGAACCGGAGAGGCGATCACTGACATTGTAACGTCACCTCCTGCGCGAACTGTTTACCCAACTCCATATCCTCAGGTGGGGCATCTTCCTTGTCGAGTGAGACCGCAAAGTTCAGCGTCTCTTCTCTGGGTTTCGGCGTGTGAACCGCTATTTTGCAGGTTTTTTGCAGCGTCGCGGGCAGTTGCACGTCGCTGTCCTCTGCGTAGCTCATATCAACGTAGTAAGTCGGGTCAAAGGTTGAGAAGGTGAACGTCTGTCCTGCCAGCGGCTGAGGTTGCGCCAGCGGGAGCACAAACGTTAACACCGCCTGATGACCATCGCGCGACATACCATACTCCGTCGGGCGGTTCAGAAATTTCACCTTTTGCCCGTTATGCCAGAACTCCGTGAAGTAGTGCTGACCCAGTACGTTAGCCATCACTTCCGCCGCCAGCTTTTTCCAGATCTCATCGCCTGGCTTTGCGTTTCCCGCATCATAAAGCAGGTCAGCCGAGGTGATTTCATCCATCGTCCAGCGCATTTTAAGGCCACTGAGCTGCCCCCCGTCGGTTACCAGCCCGGTTTTCAGGCTGATAAAACTGTGAGGATGTGCGCTGGCGGCGAAAGTGGAAACCGCCAAAAATAACGTCATCGCACTTTGTTTAACTATTTGCATCAATTCCTCACGTCAAAAATTCTGTGATGTTCACCAGCAATCCTGAGTGAAAGGCCTGCCGGTGCGCTTTTCAGCGCCCATCCTTTAGCTATCCTTATCAAACATTCACACTGGATACCCGACAGATGATGACGACGCTTGAAATTCCATCTGTGCTTTCCAGTTCGCAGCGCCGCTGCCAGGTGCTTTTGATGCTTTACCTGCCCGATGCTGTCGTCACCGCACAGAGTATAATCGCTGCCAATGGCGTGGACGACGCTATGGCACGGCAAGATATAGCCGAGACGCGCGATGAAATCCAGCGCTATCACCGGCTTGATATCGTCACGCACCCTGACGGCAGCTACCGAATTGAAGGTTCTGCCCTGAATCAGCGTTTATGCCTGCTGCACTGGCTGCGCAGGGCGCTCCGGCTTTGCCCTCATTTTGTCTCGCACCAGTTTACTCCCGCGCTAAAAACCGCGCTTAAACGACACGGAATTGCCCGTCCTCTCTACGACGATACTAACCTGCGGGCGCTGATCAACTTCTGCTCACGCAAGCTTCAGCGCCAGTTTGAGTGCCGCGATATCCAGTTTTTGCAGCTCTATTTGCAATATTGTCTGATTCAGCATCATCAGGGCAATACGCCGCAGTTTTCCCGTATTCAGCGCAGCTGGGCGCAGTCGCGGGGGGAATATTTCACCGCGCAGGAGATCGTACGTCACTGGAAACGGCGCGTTCCTCAGGCTCCTCACACGGATGAACACCTGTTTCTGGCACTGTTGTTTATGATGCTGCGCACCCCCGATCCGGTGCTCGATAAACACCAGCAGGATCAGCGTTTGCGCCGGACAATTGTGCGAATGATTGCGCGCTTTCGGGCGCAGACGGGAATGAACTTTAGCGATGAGCAAGGGCTGACCGATCAGCTGTATATTCATCTTGCCCAGGCGCTTGACCGCTCACTGTTTGAAATCGGTATTGATAACAGCCTGCCAGAAGAGATCCACCGCCTTTACCCGCGCCTGCTGCGTACCACCAAAGAGGCGTTATTTGAACTGGAAGCTGAATTTGGGCTACGTTTCTCCGATGAAGAGATGAGCCTGGTCGCCGTGATTTTTGGTGCCTGGCTGATGCAGGAGACCGATCTGCATGAAAAACAGGTGGTGTTACTGACGGGAACGGATAAAGAATGCGAAGCGTTGATTGAGCAACAGTTGCGGGAACTGACGTTGCTCCCGCTCAACATTCGCTATCTGACGCTGCAGACCTTCCAGAGAGAGGGGGCACCGCGCGAAGCCGCACTGGTGATTACCCCTTACCCGACCGCTCTGCCACTGTTCTCGCCGCCGCTGATCCACGCCGTTGAGGCGCTGAACGCGCAGCAACAAGAACATATTCGCGCCATGCTGGAATCGTAGTTACGCGCGCGCGACCACTTTTGGGCGAACGATCATCGCAGGCAATGCAACCAGTGCCATCACCCAAAACACGCCGTGCCCCAGATGCTGGTAGAGGAAGCCCGCAAAGACCGTCATCACGGCAATACTACCGCCCATTGCCACCGCAGAATAGACCGCCTGCAGGCGGATAACATCCCCACCCTCACGCGCTGAGATATAACGCATCGCCGCCAGATGACACACGGTGAAGGTACCACAGTGCAGGATCTGCGCCACAATCAGCCACGGTAGTTCGGCTGTCCAGCCCATAATGCCCCAGCGGATCACGCCGCACACGGCGGAGAGCAGTAACAAATCACGCGCGCCAAAGCGTCGGAATAGTTTTTTACTGAGCGCAAAGATAACCACTTCAGCGACCACGCCAAGCGACCACAGGTAACCAATGGCAGACGCGGAGTAACCCACGCCTTGCCAGTAAATGGCACTGAAGCCATAGTACGCGGCATGCGCCCCCTGGAGCAGACAGACACAGGCCAGGAACCGCCAGCTTTGTGTCACCAGGCTACGCCAGGCGGGCCAGCCTGCGCTTTCCTGATGTCGGCTTTCCCCTTGCGGCATCACTGACGGACGCAGCAACATCCCCAGTAGCATAGAGGCGATACCAAGACTCAGCAGAGCCAGAATCGCATGGTAATCGTAGAGACTGACCAGTTTCCCCACCAGCGCGGAGCCGATGACAAAGGCAATAGACCCCCACAGGCGCACGCGGCCATAGTCCATCGTAATCTGCTTTTGCCAGGTGTTCGCCAGCGCATCCGTCAGCGGAACCAGCGGTGAGAAGAACAGGTTAAAACCCACCATTACCACCATCAGCCAGGCAAACGTGTTATTGACCCAGAAACAGGCGGCAAAGACCAGCGTCAACAGCGCCAGAATACGCACCGCTTTAATCAGTAAGGAGGGATCGCTGACGCGCGGTGCAATCAGCAGGCTTCCCAGAAATCGCGCCACCAGTCCTGCGCCAAGCAACACACCGATGGTCTCTGGGGTAAGCCCGATGCCTTTGAGCCAGACGCTCCAGAAAGGCAGAAAAATGCCGTAGCTAAAAAAGTAGGTGAAATAGCTGAGCGCCAGCCAGCGCGTGGAATGCAAAACCATGAATCCCTCCCGAAATGAAGGCGCTAGTCTGGCGGTAAACGCCGGGAGGCGCAAGTGTCACATTAACAATAAATTAACATTTTTCCACTGTTGAATTGACCACTATTGCCATTGAAAAATGGGTTTCCTCCCCGCCAGAAAGCATCACCAAACCTGGCTGTCCCGGCATCTGGTGGGCATTTACCGGGTGGCTTTGAGGTTCAAGGCAAAGAAATGACTGCCCCGACATTCTGAATAGCATCAACCAGGGAGTTTGCGAAAGAAGTGTGATTTCCATCTCATTATTTCGCAATATCGCCTGCCCACTCCAGCCGGAATAGCAGACATTCAGCCACTCATCTCGTCCATATTGCGCCGAATGAAAATCCGCGTGAGCGGGTAGCTCCCCCTGCCATTGCAGCGGCAGGTGGTTTTCCCCTTCCGGCCAGTAACCACTGGCGCTGAACTGTGCCGTACTCCCAGGTTCAAAACAGAACCAGGGATGAGCCCCTAATCCATACAACATGGGTTCTGTGCCACAGTGGGTGAGCGTCAGACTGACATGGAACACATTATCGACAAGTCGGTAACACAGTTGCACCAGATAGTCGAAACCGCAGGGCTCTATGCTTCGAAGCTGTAATACACACTCGGTGGCGGAGAAGGAAACAACCTGCCAGGGCTTGATCCAACCGTCACCATGCAGATAAAAATCGGTGTCACGCGGGCTTTTCGGTAATACCACCTCACGACCATGCAGCAAAAACCGATTCCCGGCGACCCGATTTGCCAGCGGCAGCATTGGAAACAGCGGCTGCTGGCCCGGCGGTGCCTGCAAAACAGGGCGCTGATGATGGAGTGAGAACAGCGCGTTTATCGCACCACCTTGTGGATCAACGCGCAACCGCAGATGCGCGTTTTCCAGAGTAATAGCCTGCACCATCAGTGTGCCTGTTCCTGCTTAACCGCAGGGGCCACCCCGTGTCGCTGCGCCAGCTGGGTTTCCAGTGCCTCCAGCGTCACACCTTTGGTTTCAGGGACATTTCGCAGAATATAGATGAAGCCCAGCGCACAGATGATCCCGTACAGCAGGAAGCTGCCCGCTGCGCCCAACCCGGCATTCAGCAACGGGAAGGTGTAGGTGAGCAGGAAGCACGCGATCCACAGCGCCAGCGTTCCCAGCGAGATCGCCATACCACGCACGCGATTAGGAAAGATCTCAGAGAGAAGCACCCAGGTTACCGGGGCCAGCGTCAGGGCATAAATGGCAATAGCCGCCAGAACCAGCACCAGTACCGGCCACCCCATGATCCCCAACGCATAAGCTCCGGCAATCAGCACGTAGATCACGGTGAGACCACTTGCGCCCAGTAACATTAGCTTGCGTCGCCCAAGTTTATCCACCAGCGGCAATGCCGCGATAGTAAAGACCAGGTTGATAATACCGGTGGCAACGATGGATTTCAGGGTTCCGTTGATATCAAATCCGGCGGAGGCAAATATCTCCTGAGCGTAGTTAAAGATGACGTTGATACCGCACCACTGCTGAAACACCGCCAGCACCATCCCGATAATGACGATGGGTTTAACCTGAGGGGCGAGCAGCGCAGAGTAAGAGACTTTGTTGTTGTCTTTCACCAGCGTCTGGGCTATTTCCTGCAAGGTTTGACTGGCATAAGCCGTGGAGCCAATTCGTTCAAGTGTGGCCCGGGCACGCTCCGTTTTTCCGGCTTTCATCAGCCAGCGCGGTGATTCAGGCACCAGGAACATCAGCACCAGAAAGACCACTGCCGGGAGCAGCTCTGCACCAAACATCCAGCGCCAGCCCACCTGGCCGTTCCAGGTGTTGAGGAGTGTTTGCTGCGTGGCACCGCTGGCAACAGGATCGGCAATCATCAGGTTTACCAACTGTGCCGCCAGCACACCGATAACAATGGTCAGTTGGTTAACGGCAACAAAGCGTCCACGCTTTTCCGCCGGGCTGACCTCGGCGATATAGAGCGGGCTCAATGCCGACGCCAGACCAATCCCCAACCCACCGACAATGCGGTAGATAATGAACATATCGAAATTGCTCGCCAGCGCCGTACCCAACGCCGACGCGCTGAACAGGATTGCCGAGAGAATTAGCGGGATCTTTCGTCCGAGACGGTCGGCGCACCAGCCAGAAATGAGCGCGCCAAACACGCATCCGGCCAGAGCAGAACTCATCGCCCAGCCAGACTGAGCAGGATCGGTAATCGAAAAGTACGCCTCATAAAACGGCTTCGCACCACCAATCACCACCCAGTCATAACCAAACAATAAACCACCGCAGGCCGCCACCAGACAGATCGTCCAGATGTAGCCCATTTTGAGATGTGTCTGCGCGTTATTCATTTTGATTCCTCTATAAGGGAAACGCAGGGAACAGTAGGGTTTGGGCGGGTTCTCCCGCCCGGTTAAGGTTCAGGCAAAGATGCCGCATCGCTGTGCATGCAGAATAAGATGCGCTTTATCGTGAGCAGGATTTATCGCCAGCAGTTGTTGCATCGCTTTCTGACTGGCTGACATTTCGCCCAGCCCCAGATGCCCCAACGCCTCGATAAACAGACAGTGTTGCTGGTGCTGCACCGCTGCAGACGTATCAAGAACAACCAGATCCGGAAGCGATACTGCAAAGAAATCGGCTTCGGGGATATCGTTGTGGTGATGCTCTACCCATTTCAGGAAACTACGGAAGTGCCGCCCGGCCTCTTCCACCTGACCGCCTGCCCGTAACGCCATACCCTGCCAGAACAGATAATCCGCTGGCTGGTCGTTGTAGTAGCGGCCAGCGTCGAGCGTTGTGCCACCGCACGCAGCCTGCTGGAAGTGCAACTGCGCCTGCTGCAGCTCACCTTTTTTCAGCGCACAGAAGCCAAGCAGATATCTGATGTCATTATCTGTCTGTCCGGGTAAGCGCCCTTCCCCCAGGTTGCGCGGATACTGGAGCGCTTCTCCCAGCCAGCGCATGGCCGCGGGGATGTCGTTCTCCGCAATGGCATCTAACGCCTGGTGCATCTGGTTGAGAAGATATTGCCCGGTGACTTTGCCCTCGCCGCCCTCCCAGGGATGGAACTGGCGAGTCTGTAGGATCTGCGCCGCCGCCGCATACTGCCCCTGGCTATTCCACAGACTTAACAGCTCCGCCGTCAGATCATCACGTCGCATAACAACCGCCATATGAGTCTCAAGCAGGCTCAGGCGCTCGCTGGCCGCTGTGGCTGTTAGCTTCTTCAGGTAATCCAGCTCAAACAGAAAACGGGCATTGTCCGGCTCGATGTCAACGGCCCGCTGCAGTCTGGCCATCGCAGCTGTCGCGTCGTGCTGCTTATTCCAGGCATAGATCCCCAACAGACGGTGCGCAGGCGCATAGTCCGGCAGGCGCACTAAAGTATCCTGCCAACAGGAAACGGCCTCGTCATACCGGCGTTTGCTATACCAGAAACAGCCCAGCAGATAACCTGCAAACGGATCATCTTTGAGAGTCTGCAGCATCTGAACTTCATCGAGCGTATTGGGGAAACGAACATGCCGGGCGTGGCAGTTCTGCGCCGCATCCAGTAAGCGCTCACGCACCTCTCGTTTTTGGCTCAGTGATGCCTGCCACAGCAACGGAATTGTCTCCTGGCAGTCCAGCAGCATCAGCACCTTCTCTGCCGCATCTGTGCGTCCCAGAGAAACCAGCCACCCGGAGAGCATACTGGCGTTAATCCCGCGCCGCCCGGTGACCTGCAACAACATCGCCTGTGATTCCGGGTCCTGAGCGAGCAGCCAACGCGCACAGTGAAGCGGATAGCTCAGCGGATACTGCGTCAGACTTTGACTGATAAAGTCCAGTGCCTCGTCCTGGTGCCCGCAATCAAATAGCGCCAGTGCTTTCAGCCCCATTGCCAGATGGTTTGCCCCGTTTACCTGCAGGCTAACAGTGACTTTTTCGAGGGCGTCTTTCGCATCGCCACGCTTCATCGCCAGACGTGCCAGTGCCCAAAATGCCGCATCCCGACAGTTGCCGCTCCACGATGCTTTGAAGTAGTTATCCCATGCCCCTGTGATATCCCCCTGTCGCTCGAGTGCCGTTGCCAACAGCATGCTGGCCTCTCCATCGCGGGGGTTTTTATTCAACCGATGGGCACGCGTGAGTGCGGCGCGGGCACAGCGTTCCGCCAGTACCCAGTCAGCGGAGTTAAGTGCAAGCGTGCCCAGGGCAACGTTGTTACGATAATCATATGGGTCGAGTTCAATCGCCCGGCGGTAATAATCAGCCGCAAAGCGGCTGGCATGGTTGTACTGTTCCAGATGCTGACCAATAAAATAGAGCTCATCAGCGTTAGTGATGTTTTCTGGCATTGCAGGGGCGCGGGCAGGATCGGGTAACGATGTCTCCTGTGCCTGATGTTCCTGATAGTGAAGTAGCGTCTGGCCCTGTGCCGACTTAACCGTCATGGTTAAGCGCTGCGGGTAATTATCCGGCAATGTTTGTTGCCAGCTTTCTCCCGGCGCTAACGTCAGATGGGTTTCAAAAATCGGCTTCTGGTCGGCACTCAGTTCGACGAGGATGTTATCCAGCGGGGCAATGGCGTAGATCCCAGTCTGCAGCAGCGGCGACTCTCTGACCAATTTCATCGCCACCTGAGTGCTGGCATTTTGCACCATCCCCAACTCGCTATAGGGCAGGAAGTTCTGAACGAAGATCTTCTCTTCAAACGGTGCGAGCCACGTGAAGTCTGGTTGGTTGTCGGTGAACACTCCGGTCATCAGTTCGATATAGGGGCCATTTTCATCAGTCAGATTACGATCCCAGGCCTGGCCAAAATCATCGTAACCCCAGCTCCACTGTTTTTTACCCGGCGAGACATGGTGATCGGCAACGTGCAGCAGGCCACCTCGTTCATCGTGATGGTAAGCCCCGACAAAATCGTAATCTGATTTTTCAGCCATGTAGGAGGTTGGTACTGGTACATTTCGGTAGCGGGAGATATCCACTCCCGCCGAATAGTCCACCTTGTAGTAAGTACCCGTGGCGATAGGGAAAGCCGAGACATCACGCTTACCGTGATCAAAAACGGCGGTGACATCCGGTGGGAAGACACTCTGGTGCGCATCGCCACCTTTGACAGCCGGGTTCGCCCACCACAGGAAATGGCGCGGTGTCACATTACCGTTAAAGACTTTGCCGGTGATTTCGATCAACGCGCGGTCAGGATAGAGAGTAAATCCCGTCATCACCTGCAGGCCACGCATCGGCTCCACTTCCCCCATCCAGACGGTTTGCTCGCCGTTTTCACCAGCCTGCCGGGTGAAATCAACCGGCATAAAGGTTGTTGGGCGGTGATGCTGCGGCCAGTTGAACTCGATACCACCGGAGATCCACGGCCCCAACAACCCCACCAGCGCAGGTTTAACCACTTCGTTGTAGTAGACGAAATCACGCTGCTTTACTTTGTCGTAAGCACGATGGATACGTCCGCCAAGTTCAGGCAGTAGCATCACACGAATGAAATCATTCTCCAGCCAAACCGCCTGGTAGTCGCGCATTTCGCGTTCCCCGGTCAGCGTATCAATGACGCCGTAGGGATAGACCGCGCCTGAGGAGCCCTGATAGACGCGTTTTTCCAGAAACATGGGGTTGGGATCTTCAGCCCCTGTCGTCCACGTCGGAAGGGTAATGGTTTCCTGCCATACCTTAACTGAACCGTGCATTCTGCTCTCCACTAAATGAAATAAAGTAAAAAATGGAATACATCGAGTTTATAGTGTGTATTCGCTGCTAAAATGCGCAGCGTTCACGCAATACAGTTAAGGGAGTTAAGTATATGTTGCGAGCGGGTTTGAATAATGCACGGGTTCGTCAGGCCAACAAGGTGATATTTTTGTCGCATTTATGGCGTGAAAAACAGCTGAGTAAATCGCGTCTGGCGCAGCTGACGGGGCTGTCAATTCCGGCGGTGAGCAACATTCTTGAAGAACTGCTTGATGAGGGGCGAATCAGCCATTCGGCAGAAAAAATGAGTGCCCGCGGGCTCAATAGTGGTAGCTATCAAATCCCCCATCATGGAGCATGGACGCTATGCATGACGGTCTCACCCACCAGCATTGAGTGTCAGCTTGCGGATGCCCGCCTGCTGGCAGTGGGCGATCTTCAGCACATCACCATCAATGCGCCCGATCCACAGACCCTTCTCGGCGCGATAGCAAACTGCTGGCGGCAGTATCACAAACGTTACCCTGAACAGCGAATCAATCTTGCGTTGGGCGTGCATGGGCAGGTCGACCCGGTCACAGGGGTATCGCAAACGATGCCACAAGCGCAGTGGAAAGCACCGCTCGAGATGAAATATCTGCTTGAGGAACAGCTGGGGATCCACGTCAGGATAGATAATGACTGCGTGATGCTGGCTCTGGCGGAAAAATGGCAAAACCCTGGGGCGGATCAAGATTTTTGCGTCATAAACGTCGATTACGGAATTGGTTCATCCTTTGTAATAAACGATCAGATTTATCGCGGCAACCTCTACGGAAGTGGACAGATCGGGCACACTATTGTGGATCCAGACGGCAACGCCTGTGACTGCGGCCGCTACGGTTGCCTTGAAACGATCGCCTCGTTGAGCGCTCTGAAGAAGCAGGCCCGCGTCTGGTTAAAAACCCAGCCTGGAGCAGAATTCTCACCGGAACAACTCACGACCAGCGCACTGATCCACGCCTGGCAGCAAGGAGACGTACGGGTTCAGGCGTGGGTAGAAAACGCGGCCAACGCTATTGGTCTGAGCCTGTATAATTTTCTCAATATCCTGAATATTAACCAGATATGGCTTTACGGGCGTAGCTGCGCGTTTGGAGAGAGCTGGCTCAATGCCATCACTCACCAAACAGGATTTAACCCTTTTGATAAAAATGATGGGCCGGGAATTAAAGCAACGCATATCAGTTTTGGCCGACTCAGCCGCACGCAGCAAATTCTGGGGATTGGTTATTTATATGTGGAATCGCAGTTAGGTGAATAATAGCGATACCCATTTTTTAAATCACCCTGATACCTGATTTATGAAGAAAAGCTGAATGGCAGAGTATTGATTTGTGTATTAGTTTTAAAACAGGTCCCCTCAAAAACGAGCCTGCTATGAACACTCTACGCTATTTTGATTTCGGTCAGTCACGCCACCTGTTGCTGTTGATTGCCCGTATCGCACTTGCTGTGCTGTTTATCATCTTTGGCTATCCGAAACTCATAGGGTTTAGCGGAACCGTACAATATATGACCTCACTGGGCGCACCGATGCCGATGCTGGCAGCGATTATTGCGGTGGTGATGGAGATCCCCGCTGCAATTCTGATCGTGCTCGGCTTTTTCACCCGCCCTGTCGCCGTGCTCTTTATTTTCTACACGCTGGGTACGGCAATTATTGGCCACCGTTACTGGGATATGACCGGTGATGCGGTTGTGCCAAACATGATTAACTTCTACAAGAATATCAGTATTGCTGGTGCATTTATTTTGCTGGCTATCGTGGGGCCGGGGGCAATATCCCTTGACCGGCGCTAAACCATAAAAAAAGGCCGCAAACGCGGCCTTTTTTATTTCTGCAAAGCAGAGGAATTATGCGTATACCGGGAAACGTGCGCAGATATCCAGAACTTTACCTTTGACGCGCTCGATTACCGCTTCGTCATTGATGTTGTCCAGAACGTCACACATCCAGCCAGCCAGCTCTTTCACTTCTGCTTCTTTAAAGCCACGGCGAGTGACAGCCGGAGAACCGATACGGATACCGGAAGTCACGAACGGGCTCTTCGGATCGTTAGGCACGCTGTTTTTGTTCACGGTGATGTTGGCACGGCCGAGGGCAGCGTCAGCTTCTTTACCGGTCAGGTTTTTATCAACCAGATCCAGCAGGAACAGGTGGTTTTCAGTACCGCCAGACACCACTTTGTAGCCACGGTTCAGGAACACTTCTACCATCGCTTTGGCGTTTTTCGCAACCTGCTGCTGGTAAACTTTAAACTCTGGCTCCATCGCTTCTTTCAGCGCAACCGCTTTACCCGCAATAACGTGCATCAGCGGGCCACCCTGCGCGCTTGGGAAGACGGCAGAGTTCAGTTTCTTATACAGCTCTTCGCTACCGCCTTTCGCCAGGATCAGGCCACCGCGTGGACCTGCCAGGGTTTTATGGGTAGTGGTAGTCACAACGTGAGCATGTGGAACCGGGTTCGGGTAAACGTCTGCGGCAATAAGACCTGCAACGTGCGCCATATCAACGAACAGGTAAGCACCGATGCTGTCTGCGATTTCACGCATTTTTGCCCAGTCAACGATACCGGAGTAAGCAGAGAAACCACCGATGATCATTTTCGGCTTGTGCTCTTTAGCCTGCTTCGCCATGTCTTCGTAGTCAATTTTACCGGACTCATCAATACCGTAAGGGATGATGTTGTACAGTTTGCCGGAGAAGTTAACCGGGGAGCCGTGAGTCAGGTGACCGCCTTGTGCCAGGTTCATACCCAGAACGGTATCGCCCGGCTGCAGCAGAGCGGTGTAGACCGCGAAGTTAGCCTGAGAGCCTGAGTGCGGCTGCACGTTAGCGTAGTCAGCACCGAACAGTTCTTTTGCACGATCAATCGCCAGTTGCTCAACGATATCAACGTACTCGCAACCGCCGTAGTAGCGCTTGCCCGGGTAACCTTCAGCATATTTGTTGGTCAGCTGAGAACCCTGCGCCTGCATAACGCGCGGGCTGGTGTAGTTTTCGGAGGCGATCAGTTCGATGTGCTCTTCCTGACGTACTTTTTCCTGCTCCATAGCCTGCCACAGTTCGGCATCATAATCGGCAATGTTCATTTCACGCTTTAACATCCGCATCTCCTGACTCAGCTAACAATAAAATTTTGGCCTGAAAAGGCAGTCCAGTTGGACAACGCGCAACAGTATAACTGATTAGTTCTGCGATAACAGGTCTTGACAAACGATTTTACGCAAACGTTTTCCTTCACGCCACGCAAGGGTTTGAGGAATAAAGCCCTCGCCATTATCAATGGATTTCTTTTCAGGTTTGTGATGCATATTTTTCATGATGCAAAGAACCATTTACAACGCAGGGGTATTTTTTATAAGATGCATTAAAAATACATCATTAAAGTCACATCTGAAGGAAGCTGCTATGCTCGACGCTCAAACCATCGCTACCGTTAAAGCCACTATTCCCCTGCTGGTTGAAACGGGTCCTAAACTCACCGCCCATTTCTACGATCGCATGTTCACGCATAACCCGGAGCTCAAAGAGATTTTCAACATGAGCAACCAGCGTAACGGCGATCAGCGTGAAGCCCTGTTTAACGCCATCGCGGCTTATGCCAGCAATATCGAAAACCTGGCGGCGCTGCTGCCTGCGGTAGAGAAAATTGCGCAGAAACATACCAGCTTCCAGATCAAACCAGAGCAGTACAACATTGTCGGCGGCCACCTGCTGGCGACGCTGGATGAGATGTTCAGCCCGGGTCAGGACGTTCTGGACGCATGGGGTAAAGCCTACGGCGTGCTGGCAAACGTGTTTATCAACCGTGAAGCACAGATCTACAGCGAGAACGCCAATAAAAACGGCGGCTGGGAAGGTACACGTGCATTCCGCATCGTCGGGAAAACACCACGCAGTGCATTGATTACCAGCTTTGAGTTCGAGCCGGTTGATGGCCAGCCGGTCGCTGATTATCAGCCAGGCCAGTATCTGGGCGTCTGGCTGAAGCCTGAAGGCTTCCCGCACCAGGAGATCCGTCAATACTCCCTGACCCGCAAACCCGACGGTAAAGGT
Organism: Enterobacter sp. LM3; assembly: GCF_046622475.1. Classification (NCBI taxonomy): domain Bacteria; kingdom Pseudomonadati; phylum Pseudomonadota; class Gammaproteobacteria; order Enterobacterales; family Enterobacteriaceae; genus Enterobacter; species Enterobacter sp. LM3. The sequence goes on from NZ_JBJURN010000004.1 coordinate 324,886, forward strand.
TATCGCATTGCCGTGAAACGCGAAGACGGTGGTCAGGTTTCTACCTGGCTGCATAATGAAGCGAATGTGGGCGATGTGGTTCAGCTGGCGGCACCTGCCGGCGACTTCTTTATGACCGTTGAAGCGAATACGCCTGTAACGCTGATCTCCGCGGGCGTGGGTCAAACGCCAATGCTGGCGATGCTGGATACGCTGGCGAAGTCTCATCACAATGCACAGGTGAACTGGTTCCACGCCGCCGAGAACGGCGATGTACACGCATTTGCGGATGAAGTGAAAACGCTGGCGACTGGCCTGCCACGCTTTAACGCACACACCTGGTATCGTCTGCCGACGGAGGCCGACCGCGCCGCTGCCCGTTTCGACAGCGAAGGTCTGATCGATTTAAGCCAGCATGAGGGTGCGTTCAGCGCACCAGAGATGCAGTTCTACGTCTGTGGGCCAGTGGCGTTTATGCAGTATGCCGCGAAGCAGCTGGTAGAACTGAACGTGAAGCCAGAAAACATTCATTACGAGTGTTTTGGCCCACATAAGGTACTGTAAACTCCACATTTCCCCCCGGGTGCCGCGTCCTGCGGTGCCCGTTTTGTTATTTTCATCCCCGGTACTGACTCATGTTGCTTATCAATAATGGGTAAGTCATTTGTGTTATGATTGATCCTTCCCCTTTTCCGCTTTAGGGCGCTTTTTTTATGCAACAACCTGTTGTGCGCGTTGGCGATTGGCTGGTTACCCCGTCCGTAAATCAAATTAGCCGTCAGGGCCGTCAGCTAACGCTTGAACCACGTTTAATTGACCTTTTGATGTATTTCGCCAGACACCCCGATGAGGTACTGAGCCGGGATGAGCTTATTGATAACATCTGGATGCGCAACATTGTCACCAGTCATGTAGTGACCCAGAGCATTTCTGAACTTCGTAAGTCGCTGAAGGATGGTAACGAACAAAGCCCTGAATATATCGCCACGGTGCCAAAGCGCGGCTACAAGCTTACCGCCACTGCCGTCTGGTGTACGGAAGAAGAGCCAGATATCACTCCCCCTTCTCTCGCCACACCACCCGCAGTGCTTCCCATCAGGGTAACAGAAACACAGCCTCAGACGATGACCTCGTCAGCTTTACCGTCACCCTCATTTCGCCTGGCACGGGACAAAGTCGATCGGCGCAAGCGCATCGCAACGTTCTGGACCTGGCTACTGTTTTTGTCTTCACTCGGCGCGCTGATTGCGCTGGTATTAATGTCGCTTGTCAACTCCCATCCCCCGGTCACCAGTACGCGCCTGCTGCTCAATCCGCGAGATATTGACGTGCGCTTTGAGCCCGGTAACTCCTGTAATAGCTGGACGTCTCAACAGTCCTATGCGATTGGCCTTGGCAATCTGATCACCACGTCGCTGAATACCTTCTCCACCTTTATGGTGCATGACAAGACCAACTATAACGTGACAGAGCCCAGCAGTTCAGGGAAAACGCTCACCATCAAATTCGTAAATCAGCGCCACTACCGGGCACAGCAGTGCTTTATGTCGGTATTGCTGGTCGATAACGCCGACAGCTCCATCATGCTGGACAAGCGTTATTTTATTACCGACAACACGCTGCTATCAGTGCAGGAGGATCTCCTCCATAGCCTTTCCTCGGTGTTGACGCAGCCCTGGCCGCCGCGCATGCAGGCACTGCTTGAGCAATTCCGCCATTCGAAAAGTATGCCGCTGGCGCAATACTACCAGGCAAACCAGCTGATTGTGGAAGGTGATGTTGCATCATTAAATAAAGCCAGTGAAATACTTGAGATGGTCACGAAAGACGCACCAGACTTTACTTTCGCCTTATCGGGAAAAATTCTGGTTGATGTATTACGTCATTCGCAGCAGCAATTTGATAAAACACAGCTGCAAGGGCTCAATAATGAGCTGGACAAAATAGCACAACGACCAGGCGTTCAGGACACTGCGCCGTGGTATCAAATACAAACCATCGATGCGCTAACTAAAGGCGATATTGATGACGCATACACTGACATTAATAAAAGCATTGATCTTGAAATGTCATGGTTAAATTATGTGCTGTTAGGAAAAGTATACGAAATGAAGGGCGAAAATCGTCTGGCTGCCGACGCCTATATTACAGCGTTTAATTTACGCCCAGGGGATAACACGCTCTACTGGATTGAGAATGGTGTTTTTCATACCTCAATCAAAAAAATCGTTCCGTACTTACAAACCTTTCTGAAAAATGAACAGTGAAAAATAGCGCAGCATCATTACCGCGTTAAATAACACTCTTATTAAAGTAGTTAAATTGTTGCCATGGTGTATTGATTGTTACCTCATGGCAACATAAACACCCCGCCAGATTACATCACCAACAGACTATAAAATAACAATATTTATCTTTTCCTGACCTAAACTTTTTATCCTGATGTGTTAATAAAAAAACCTCATGGTGTCATTTTTTTGAAGTTGTTTTTTATTTCATTTTATCTTTAGGATTTTTCCTTCCCGCATCCGTAATCTTGTCGCCAGTCGGTCGGATCGCTGAGTGACATCAGATAACGACCCGCACCTCAAAAAATAAAGCTCAGGAGAAATGAACATGAGTTCAGCCAAAAAGATCGGGCTATTTGCCTGTACCGGCGTCGTCGCCGGAAATATGATGGGTAGCGGTATTGCTTTATTACCGGCGAACCTTGCCAGTATCGGCGGTATTGCTATCTGGGGTTGGGTGATTTCTATTATCGGTGCGATGTCTCTGGCCTATGTTTATGCACGACTGGCGACCAAAAACCCACAACAGGGTGGTCCGATTGCTTACGCGGGAGAATTATCCCCAGCTTTCGGTTTCCAGACCGGCGTGCTTTATTATCATGCAAACTGGATTGGTAACCTGGCTATCGGTATTACCGCCGTATCTTATCTCTCCACGTTCTTCCCGGCATTAAATAACCCTATACCGGCAGGTCTCGCCTGTATTGCGATTGTCTGGATCTTCACCTTCGTGAATATGCTGGGTGGTACCTGGGTTAGCCGTCTGACCACCATCGGCCTGGTGCTGGTATTGATCCCGGTGGTTGTTACTGCTATCGCGGGCTGGCACTGGTTTGACGCCGCTATCTATCAGGCAAACTGGAACACCTCAACCACAACCGATCCACATGCGGTGGTCAAAAGTATCCTGCTGTGCCTGTGGGCATTCGTTGGCGTTGAATCCGCAGCGGTCAGCACCGGCATGGTGAAAAACCCGAAACGCACCGTACCGCTGGCAACCATGCTGGGTACTGCACTGGCAGGTATCGTCTATATTGCCGCGACTCAGGTTATTTCCGGTATGTATCCGGCTTCAGAGATGGCCGCGTCCGGTGCGCCGTTCGCTATCAGCGCATCAACCATCATGGGCAGCTGGGCCGCGCCAATTGTTTCCGCCTTCACCGCATTCGCCTGCCTGACCTCTCTGGGTTCCTGGATGATGCTGGTAGGTCAGGCCGGGGTTCGTGCCGCCACTGACGGTAACTTCCCGGCAGTGTATGGCGAAGTCGACAGCAACGGTATTCCGAAAAAAGGTCTGCTGCTGGCCGCCGTCAAAATGACCGTGCTGATGGTACTCATCACCGTGATGAACTCCAGCGGTGGTAAAGCCTCCGACCTGTTCGGCGAACTGACCGGTATTGCCGTCCTGCTGACCATGCTGCCGTACTTCTACTCTTGTGTTGACCTGATTCGCTTTGAAGGCGTTAACGTCCGCAATCTGACAAGCCTCATCTGTTCCGTACTCGGCTGTGCATTCTGCTTCATCGCGCTGATGGGTGCTAACTCGTTCGAACTGTCCGGTACCTTTATCGTCAGCCTCATCATCCTGATGTTCTACGGCCGCAAAATGTACCAGCGCCAGAACAACATTGATGCTGAAAGTCGTGTCGCCGACGCGCGTTAATCACTAACCCCCCTTTCTCTGAGCTCCTCCTGACACCTGTCACACCGTGACGGGAGGGGCCTTTTACACCTGGAGATACGACTATGAACGTTATCGCAATTATGAATCACATGGGCGTCTACTTTAAAGAAGAGCCTATTCGTGAACTGCATCGCGCCCTTGAGCGCCTGGATTTCCGCATTGTTTACCCTAACGACCGCGAAGATTTACTGAAACTGATTGAGAACAATTCGCGACTGTGCGGCGTGATTTTCGACTGGGACAAATACAATCTCGAACTGTGCGAAGAGATCAGCAAAATGAACGAGTACATGCCTCTGTACGCGTTCGCGAACACTTACTCAACGCTTGATGTCAGCCTGAACGATCTGCGCATGAAAGTGCGTTTCTTTGAATATGCCCTCGGCGCTGCTGACGATATCGCTGCCAAGATCAAACAGAACACCGATGAATACATCGACACTATTTTGCCACCGCTGACCAAAGCGCTGTTTAAATATGTGCGTGAAGGGAAATACACTTTCTGTACGCCAGGTCATATGGGCGGCACCGCGTTCCAGAAAAGTCCGGTCGGCAGCATTTTCTACGACTTCTTTGGCCCGAACACGATGAAGTCGGATATCTCGATTTCCGTCTCTGAACTCGGTTCGCTGCTCGACCATAGCGGTCCGCATAAAGAAGCCGAAGAGTACATCGCCCGCGCATTCAACGCCGAACGCAGCTATATGGTGACAAACGGGACATCCACCGCGAATAAAATCGTTGGTATGTACTCCGCGCCTGCTGGCAGCACCGTACTGATTGACCGTAACTGCCACAAATCGCTGACCCATCTGATGATGATGAGTGACATTACGCCGCTCTACTTCCGTCCGACCCGTAACGCGTACGGCATTCTCGGCGGTATTCCGCAGAGCGAATTCCAGCATACGACCATCGCCAAACGCGTGAAAGAGACGCCGAACGCGACCTGGCCTGTGCATGCAGTTATCACCAACTCAACGTATGATGGCTTGCTCTACAACACCGATTACATCAAGAAAACGCTGGATGTAAAATCCATCCACTTTGACTCTGCATGGGTGCCTTACACCAACTTCTCACCGATTTACGCGGGTAAATGCGGGATGAGCGGCGATCGTGTGGAAGGTAAAGTGATTTATGAAACCCAGTCCACACACAAGCTGCTGGCAGCATTCTCTCAGGCGTCCATGATCCACGTGAAGGGTGATGTAAACGAAGAGACGTTCAACGAAGCCTACATGATGCACACCACGACGTCTCCGCACTACGGTATCGTCGCCTCCATCGAAACCGCGGCAGCGATGATGAAAGGGAATTCGGGTAAACGTCTGATCGACGGTTCTATCCAGCGTGCCATCCGCTTCCGTAAAGAGATCAAACGTCTGAACGGCGAGTCTGACGGCTGGTTCTTTGACGTGTGGCAGCCAGAACATATTGATGAGCCTGAATGCTGGGCACTGCGTTCCGATAGCGCATGGCACGGCTTCAAAAACATCGATAACGAGCACATGTACCTCGACCCGATTAAAGTCACCATTTTGACGCCGGGGATGAAGAAAGACGGCACCATGAGCGATTTCGGTATTCCGGCCAGCATCGTGGCGAAATACCTCGATGAGCAAGGTATCGTGGTAGAGAAAACCGGTCCGTACAACCTGCTGTTCTTGTTCAGCATCGGTATCGATAAAACTAAAGCGCTGAGCCTGCTGCGCGCGCTCACCGATTTCAAACGCGCCTTTGACCTGAACCTGCGCGTGAAAAACATGCTGCCTTCGCTCTATCGCGAGAACCCTGAATTCTACGAAGACATGCGTATTCAGGATCTGGCGCAAAACATTCACAAGCTGGTTGAACACCACAACCTGCCTGACCTGATGTTCCGCGCGTTTGAAGTGCTGCCGACAATGGTTATGACCCCGTACACCGCGTTCCAGAAAGAGCTGCATGGCGAGACGGAAGAGGTTTATCTCGATGAGATGGTGGGCCGCGTTAACGCCAACATGATCCTGCCGTATCCTCCGGGAGTACCACTGGTTATGCCAGGCGAGATGATCGCTGAAGAGAGCCGTCCGGTACTGGAATTCCTGCAGATGCTGTGTGAAATCGGCGCTCATTATCCGGGCTTTGAAACCGATATCCACGGCGCGTACCGCCAGGCGGATGGTCGCTACACCGTTAAAGTGCTGAAAGAAAACACTAAATAAGTAGAAGTATCAAAGGGAAGTGGTCTGCCGCTTCCCTTTTTTCACGCCGTTCAGGAGATGACATGCAAACACCCTCACAACCGCGCGCGATTTATTACATCGTAGCGATCCAGATCTGGGAATATTTCAGCTTTTACGGCATGCGTGCCCTCCTCATCCTCTACCTCACCCACCAGCTTGGCTTTGATGACAGCCATGCCATTACGCTCTTCAGCGCCTACGCGTCTCTGGTTTACGTTACCCCTATTCTCGGCGGCTGGCTGGCCGACCGCCTGCTCGGCAACCGTGCGGCGGTCATTGCCGGCGCGCTGCTGATGACGCTTGGACACGTTGTACTGGGCATGGGATCCCATTCAACATGGAGTCTGTATGTCGCGCTGGCGATCATTATCTGCGGCTATGGTCTGTTTAAATCCAATATCAGTTGCCTGCTGGGAGAACTTTACGCCCACGACGATCCACGTCGCGATGGCGGCTTTTCCCTGCTTTATGCCGCAGGAAACGTGGGATCTATCGCAGCACCGATTGCCTGTGGGCTGGCAGCACAGTGGTACGGCTGGCATGTTGGCTTTGCTCTGGCGGGTATTGGCATGTTTATTGGTTTGCTCATTTTCCTCAGCGGTCATCGCCATTTCCGCCATACGCGCGGCATCGACAAACGGGCGCTCAGCACCGTGAAGTGTGCGCTTCCTGTCTGGGGCTGGCTGCTGGTGATGCTGTGCGTCGCACCGGTATTCTTCACCCTGCTGCTGGAAAACAACGGGTCAGGCTATCTGCTGGCGGTGGTGTGCGTCTTTGCCATTGTGGTGGTCACACGCATTATGCTCGCCTTCCCCGAACATCGCCGCGCACTGTGGCAAATCGTGCTGTTGATGATGGCGGGGACGCTGTTCTGGGTACTGGCGCAGCAAGGCGGCAGCTCTATTAGCCTGTTTATCGATCACTTTGTTAACCGCCACCTGCTCAGTTTTGAAGTACCGACAGCGCTGTTTCAGTCGGTAAACGCCGTTGCGGTTATGGCTGCAGGTATTGCATTAACCTGGCTTGCGCGCCCTGAAAGCAACATCCGCTCCACAATACGCGTGTGGCTGAAGTTCGCGCTTGGCCTGCTGTTAATGGGTGGCGGCTTTATGCTGCTGGCGCTCAATGCGCGCCGTGGCGGGCTTCACGGTCAGGCTTCGATGGGGATGATGATCGCCGGTCTGGCGCTGATGGGATTTGCCGAACTGTTTATTGACCCGGTGGCGATGGCGCAAATCACCCGCCTGAATTTGCCTGGCGTAATGGGTGTATTGACGGGGATTTACATGCTGGCAACCGGTGCGGTCGCCAACTGGCTGGCGGGGCTGGTGGCGCAACAAACCACAGAATCGCAAATCAGCGACACGGCAATTGCTGCCTACGAACACTTTTTCTCTCAGATGGGCGAGTGGACGCTGGGCTGCGTGGTGTTGATCGTGGCGCTCGTCTGCATAAGAAGGCGCTTTAACCACACGCCGCTCACCTTACCGGAAACGGAGCGCAATTAACCTCACCTTCGCCGCCAGGGAGTGGCAGCGAAGGGCCGCACTTAAATCGCCGCGTCGTCTTCTTCACCGGTACGAATTCGGATCACACGCGCCACGTCAAAGACGAAGATTTTACCGTCGCCAATTTTACCCGTCTGCGCCGTGCGGATAATGGTATCCACGCAGGTATCCACGATATCGTCGCTCACCACGATTTCAATTTTCACTTTCGGCAGAAAGTCCACCATGTACTCTGCGCCACGGTAAAGCTCGGTGTGGCCCTTCTGGCGACCAAAACCTTTCACTTCTGTCACTGTCATCCCGGTGATGCCAACTTCTGCCAGCGCTTCACGTACATCATCCAGTTTGAAAGGTTTAATAATCGCATCAATCTTTTTCATGGTGGGTCCTTAAACTCTTGCCTGTAAGCTGCCTCGTAATCGATTGCCCACAGTACCATACGGCATTACTCTTTAAAATCGTTTGCTTCCAGCTCATGGCGGGACAGCAGCTTGTAGAACTCGGTGCGGTTGCGCCCGGCCATACGCGCCGCGTGGGTCACGTTGCCTTTGGTGATCTGCAGCAGTTTGCGCAGATAGTTAAGCTCAAACTGGTTGCGCGCTTCCGCAAAGGTTGGCAGCGCCGTGTTTTCCCCCTCCAGCGCCTGCTCTACCAGCGCATCGCTGATGACCGGCGATGACGTCAGCGCCACGCACTGCTCAATAACGTTCACCAGCTGGCGCACGTTGCCCGGCCAGCTTGCGGTCATCAGCCGTTTCATCGCATCAGTGGAAAACGCGCGCACAAAAGGTTTGTGACGATCGGCAGACTGGCGCAGCAGATGGTTCGCCAGCAGCGGGATATCTTCCGCACGCTCGGCCAGGGCGGGAATTTTCAGGTTCACTACGTTCAGGCGGTAGTAGAGATCTTCACGGAACTCATTGCGCGCCATCACTTTCGGTAAATCGCGGTGCGTGGCGGAAATAATACGCACGTTAATATCGATATCGCGATTGCTGCCAAGCGGACGAACTTTTCGCTCCTGCAACACCCGCAGCAGTTTGACCTGCAACGGCGCTGGCATATCGCCAATTTCGTCGAGGAACAGCGTACCGCCTTCAGCCGCCTGGAACAGCCCTTCCCGGCTGCTCACCGCGCCGGTGAAGGCTCCACGGGCATGACCAAACAGTTCAGACTCAAGCAGTTGCTCCGGCAACGCGCCACAGTTAATGGCGATAAAGGCATTTTTACTGCGCGGGCTGGCGTTGTGGATAGCCTGTGCCAGGATCTCTTTCCCGGTTCCGCTCTGGCCGTTAATCAGCACGCTGACGTCAGATTGCGCCACCATCCGCGCCTGCTCAAGCAGACGCAGCATAATGGGGCTACGCGTGACAATCGACTCCCGCCATGCTTCATCATTCGATGGAGCCGTGTGTTCAAGCGCACTGTCGATAGCTTTATAGAGCGCGTCTTTATCCACCGGCTTGGTCAGGAAGCTGAACACGCCCTGCTGTGTCGCGGCAACGGCATCCGGGATCGACCCGTGCGCAGTCAGGATAATCACCGGCATGCCTGGCTGCTGCTTCTGGATCTCCGCGAACAGCTGCATGCCGTCCATTTCGTCCATCCGCAGGTCGCTTATCACCAGATCAACTTTCTCGCGGCCAAGCACTTTCAGCCCCTCCTGCCCGCTTTCCGCTGTCACCACGCTGTAGCCTTCACTGACCAGGCGCATCCCCAACAGCTTTAACAGCCCCGGGTCGTCATCCACCAGCAACAGATGGGCAGGTTTACGGCTTGTCATGGCTTCACATCCTCTTGTTTCTGCGTATCGTTGTCCGGTGTCGTGGCAGAATTGCCTTTCGACCCGTCAGGCAGGTAGTTGCCCGCAGGTTTACGCGTCGAAAGTTGTCTTTCGATATCGGTCAGATTTTCAAGCTTGCGCGTCGTGGTATCCAGCTGTGTACGTAAAAATTGCTGTTGCTGGCGGAGTGTATCGAGTTCGGCATCAGACGATTGCTGCAGTTTGCTATAGCGAGAACGCTCCTCAGAGAGCTGCAGTTGTAATGCCTGCCCGTCACGCCACAGCTGGTAAACCGGGCGAACCTGCGCGGGAATATTTGCGCTGACGGCATCCAGACGTGCGGTATTGGCGCGGCGTTCGACAGGCGTGATTTTGGCATCAGCCAGTAAAATCGCGCGTTTGAAATTTTCCTGCCAGGTTTCATTGCCCCACAGCGCTGCCTGAGCGCGGGCAGCGGCTGGAGCAAGGCGCTGGGAACAATCTATCCCGCGTAACCAGTACAGCGGGTTCGAGTCAACCTCATGCCCGGACAAATTCCAGAGATCGTCACACCGGGTGGTCAGGAAATCCGCCAGCTGATTCTCCGGCCATTTATCGTTTTGTTTATCGCTGATAGCACTTTTAGGTGCATGGGAAACGCATCCCGCAAGAAGCAAACAGGAGACGCTCAGACGCATTGTTTTGCTGGAAAATACCGCGCGCACTGCGCGGGAAAAGACGTGTGACATACTCACCAGATATAGACTCATTTCATTGTTTTTTCCGGCTCAAGAGGCAGTTCAATACGAAAACACACATCCGAACGATCGTCACTGACGATCTTAAGCTCACCCTGCATGCGTTGTATGCAGTCGCGGGCAATGCTGAGCCCCAGACCACTTCCTTTTACCGCACCTTTTCGCTGATGACTCCCCTGGAAAAAGGGCTCGAAGATCATCGTTTTTTCGTCATCCGGAATGGGGGTACCCGTATTCGCTACATCGATAAACACCCGGGAACCCCTGGTATAACTTCGGATGTAAATGGTACCGGATTCAGTACCATAGTGCACCGCATTGGAATAAAGATTATCCAGAACGCTCATCAACAGCATGGGTTCAGCCAGGCAGGCAGACTCATTGAGATCCACCTCCGTATGCATCATTTTAGCTCTTGCTGGCAGGCTGTGGGCGGAGATCACCATGTCCACCAGTGGCTCAATCTCGACTTTTTCCAGCACCACCACCCCATCAGCCAGCTTACGGTTGTAGTCCAGCAGTTGTTCAATCAGCTTTTGCAGATTACGGCTACTGGCATCCAGGATCTCGACAATCTCTTTTTGCTCAGAGGTTAGCGGCCCCGCCACTTCGTCCGCCAGCAGTTCCGTCCCTTCGCGCATACTGGCGAGTGGTGTTTTGAGCTCATGAGAAAGATGACGCAAGAACTGGTGACGCTGCGACTCCAGCCATGCCAGACGCTCAGAAAGCCAGATAATTCGCTGACCGACGGAGCGTAACTCACGCGGACCTTTAAAGGCCACCGTGTCCCCGAGGGATTTCCCCTCCCCCAGACGGTTAATCATCCGCTGGATACCTTTCACCGGGCCGATGATCATGCGGGTAAACAGCAAAACCAGCCCCAGACTGACCAGGAACAGCACCAGCGCCTGCCAGCCAAAGAACTGACCGCGCTCGGCAATCTCCTGTTGCAGTTGCTGCCCGCGCGAGTACACCACCGTGCGCGTGGCCTGCACCATCTCGGTATTGGCCGCAGCAAACGCTTCAAGACGCGCAGCGGCATCGGTATCTGGCCCGCTGTTTTTACACTGTAGTTGAGCAAGGCTGTTTAGATCCTGACGCAACGCCTGATACAGCTTATCGTCCGGCAACACACCGGCGTGGGCATCCAGCATGTCACTGTAGCGTTTACGCTGGTTCTGATAGACCTTTTCCAGGGTGCGATCGTCCAGCACGCAATACTGCCGGTAGCTGCGCTCCATCTCCAGCGCTGCATTGGTCATGGCTTCACTGCGCCGGGCGTCAATCAACGTCGTGCGGTTAGTCAATGCCGCCTGGGCACTTAGCGCATTCAGACTTTGCCATGCCTGCCATGCCAGTATCAGCAGGGGCAACAGGATCAGCAAGAATGCCATCATGACAAGCTGTCGCAGGGAGCGAGGGAAAACAGGCCAGCGTTTCAACGCATTACTCTCTTAATATGGGGGTGAGGAGAGCGTAACTGAGTCTGCCCTTCAGATACAACAAAGCCGGGTAAAAACCCGGCTTTGTTATGAAATGAGGCGGTGCCTAACTCGACGTTTCGCCCTGGCCTGATAAAGCATCGCTATAATCAGTAGTTGGACGGCAGGCACCTTTTTGTGCGTCATTCTAAGTTTATGTAGCGCGTCCCGAAGGGGCTGACATAAGAGGGTGAATGAGCCACTGGCTGTTATTATGCAACAGCCGTGCCAGAATGCAAACAAATAACTTATCTCATTGATAATAATGGATTTAAGTGATTCTTTAAATTCATTAATCCGTGAATGATTTTCGAGCTAAGTGTCGTTAATTAGCAACACCTTAACGGGAACATTATCAGATACATATAAATCAACAAGTTAAGTGTCGCCTTTTGGAGACGGTTGTATTATCGGGTTGTCGCAGTATTGCGACAAAAAAAAGCCCGGTGGCGCTACGCCTACCGGGCCTGTGAGGGCACTCGTTTTAAAACTTAACCCAACTGCTTACGCGCATTGCGGAAGATACGCATCCACGGGCTGTCCTCGCCCCAGTTTTCCGGGTGCCAGGAGTTGCTCACGGTACGGAACACGCGTTCCGGGTGCGGCATCATAATGGTTGCACGGCCACTTTCACTGGTCACCGCGGTGATACCGTTTACCGAGCCGTTCGGGTTAGCCGGATAAGTTTGCGTGACCTTGCCGAAGTTATCGACAAAGCGCAGCGCCACCAGGCCTTTGCTTTCAAGCTGAGCCAGATGTGCTGCATCACGCACTTCAACCTGACCTTCACCGTGAGAAACGGCAATTGGCATCTGTGAACCGACCATACCCTGCAGCAGCAGAGACGGGCTTTGCGTCACTTCGACCAGGCTGAAACGCGCTTCAAAGCGGTCAGACTGGTTACGTACAAAGCGCGGCCAGGCTTCACTGCCCGGGATCAGCTCACGCAGGTTAGACATCATCTGGCAGCCGTTACACACGCCCAGAGCCAGCGTCTGCGGACGGTGGAAGAAGGTTTCGAACTCGTCACGCACGCGGCTGTTGAACAGGATGGACTTCGCCCAGCCTTCACCCGCACCCAGCACGTCACCGTAAGAGAAGCCGCCGCACGCGACCAGCGCCTGGAAATCTTCCAGACCGGTACGCCCTGCCAGCAGGTCACTCATGTGAACGTCAATGGCATCAAAGCCCGCACGGTGGAAGGCAGCCGCCATCTCAACGTGGGAGTTGACACCCTGCTCGCGCAGCACGGCCACTTTCGGACGCGCGCCAGTCGCAATGTACGGTGCGGCGATATCTTCGTTGATATCAAAGGAGAGTTTCACGTTCAGGCCCGGATCGTTGTCGTTGGCCTTCGCGTCATGTTCCTGATCGGCACACTCCGGGTTGTCGCGCAGACGCTGCATCTGCCAGGTGGTTTCTGCCCACCACATACGCAGCGTAGTGCGGCTTTCGCTGAATACCGCGTGGCCGTCTGCTTCAATCACGAAGCGGTCGCCCTCTACGGCTTTACCCAGATAGTGTACGCAGTCTGCCAGGCCATGCTGAGCCAGAATAGCTTCAACCGCATTGCGATCTACCGCACGCACCTGAATGACTGCGCCCAGTTCTTCATTAAACAGCGCCGCCAGACGATCGTCACCCAGAGAAGCAATGTTCGCCTCAACGCCACAGTGGCCGGTGAAGGCCATCTCAGCCAGGGTCACCAGCAGACCACCATCGGAGCGGTCGTGGTAGGCCAGCAGTTTACGTTGTGCCACCAGCGCCTGAATGGCGTCGTAGAAGCCTTTTAACTGCGCCACGTCACGCACGTCAGCGGGCTTATCACCCAGCTGGCGATAAACCTGTGCCAGTGCAGTCGCCCCCAGGGCGTTATTGCCTTTACCAAGATCAATCAGCAGCAGGGCGTTGTCTTCGGTCACCAGTTGTGGGGTGATGGTATGACGCACGTCTTCCACACGCGCAAACGCGGTGATCACCAGCGACAGCGGAGAGGTCATCTCGCGCTGCTCATTACCTTCCTGCCAGCGGGTTTTCATCGACATGGAATCTTTACCCACCGGAATGGTCAGGCCAAGTGCAGGGCACAGCTCCTCACCAACCGCTTTTACCGCTTCATACAGGCCGGCATCTTCGCCAGGGTGACCCGCTGCGGCCATCCAGTTTGCAGACAGTTTGATGCGTTTGATATCACCAATCTGCGTCGCGGCGATGTTGGTCAGCGCTTCACCGACAGCCAGACGGGCAGAAGCAGCGAAGTCCAGCAGCGCCACCGGGGTACGTTCACCCAGCGACATTGCTTCACCGTAGTAGCTGTCGAGGCTCGCGGTGGTCACGGCGCAGTTCGCCACCGGGATCTGCCACGGGCCGACCATCTGGTCGCGCGACACCATACCGGTCACGGTACGGTCGCCGATGGTCACGAGGAAGGTTTTCTCTGCCACGGCTGGCAGGTGCAGTACGCGATTGACCGCTTCAGCAACGGTGATGCCCTGGCGATCCAGTGCTTTACCCGCCGCTTTACGGGTCTGCACGTCGCGGGTCATCTTCGGCGTTTTACCCAGCAGGACGTCCAGCGGCAGATCGATCGGCTGGTTGTCGAAGTGGGTATCGCTTAAGGAGAGGTGCTGCTCTTCGGTGGCTTCACCGATAACGGCATACGGAGCGCGCTCGCGGCGGCACAGCTCGTCAAACAGCGGCAACTGGTCGGCGGCAACCGCCAGCACGTAGCGTTCCTGAGATTCGTTACACCAGATTTCCAGCGGGCTCATGCCCGGCTCATCGCTCAGAATGTCGCGCAGGTTGAAACGACCACCGCGACCACCATCGCTCACCAGCTCTGGCATGGCGTTAGATAAACCACCCGCGCCCACGTCGTGAATAAAGAGGATGGGGTTGGCATCGCCCAGCTGCCAGCAACGGTCGATCACTTCCTGGCAACGACGTTCCATTTCCGGGTTGTCGCGCTGTACGGAAGCAAAGTCGAGGTCTGCATCAGACTGGCCGGAGGCCATAGACGAAGCCGCCCCGCCGCCCAGACCGATGTTCATCGCCGGGCCACCGAGTACGATAAGCTTCGCACCGACGACAATCTCGCCTTTCTGCACGTGATCGGCACGAATGTTGCCGATCCCGCCCGCCAGCATGATCGGTTTGTGGTAACCGCGCAGCTCTTCGCCGTTGTGGCTCTCCACTTTCTCTTCATAGGTACGGAAATAACCGTTCAGTGCCGGACGACCAAATTCGTTGTTGAACGCAGCGCCACCCAGCGGGCCTTCGGTCATGATATCCAGCGCGGTAACAATACGTTCCGGCTTGCCGAAATCTTCTTCCCACGGCTGTTCGAAGCCCGGGATACGCAGGTTGGAAACAGAGAAACCGACCAGACCCGCTTTCGGTTTAGCGCCACGCCCGGTTGCGCCTTCATCACGGATTTCACCGCCGGAACCGGTCGCGGCACCTGGCCACGGAGAGATCGCCGTCGGGTGGTTGTGAGTTTCGACTTTCATCAGGATATGCGCAGGCTCCTGATGGAAGTCATAGCGCCCGGCTTCGCGATCGGCGAAGAAGCGGCCTACTTCGGAACCTTCCATCACCGCTGCGTTGTCTTTATAGGCAGACAGCACGTGGTCAGGGGTTTGTTCGAAGGTGTTTTTAATCATTTTGAACAGCGACTTCGGCTGCTGTTCACCGTCGATAATCCAGTCGGCGTTGAAAATCTTGTGGCGGCAGTGCTCAGAATTGGCCTGCGCAAACATATAGAGTTCGATGTCGTTCGGGTTGCGGTTCAGCTTAACAAACGCATCCTGCAGGTAGTCAATTTCGTCTTCTGCCAGCGCCAGACCGAGACGCAGGTTGGCGTCAATCAGCGCCTGACGGCCCTGCCCCAGCAAATCCACGCTCTGTACTGGCGCAGGCTGGTGATGGGAGAAGAGCTTCTGCGCGTCGTTCAGAGAGGTAAACACGCTCTCCATCATGCGATCGTGCAGCTCAGCGGCAACGGCCTGCCACTGCTCTTCGCTCAGGGTAGAGGCTTCCACATAGTACGCCACACCGCGTTCCAGACGGTTAATCTGGCTCAGACCGCAGTTGTGGGCGATGTCGGTGGCTTTGGAAGACCAGGGGGAGATGGTACCAGGACGAGGCGTCGCAAGGATAAGTTTGCCGGTTGGCGTATGGCTGCTCAGACTTGGGCCATACTTGAGCAGGCGTTCCAGCTGTACGCGCTCCTCTGCATTCAGGGGTGCATTCAGGTCAGCAAAATGGACATACTCAGCGTAAATATTGCTTACCGGAAGGTCGGCTGCCTGAAAACGTGCCAGCAATTTGTTAATACGGAAGGCAGACAGTGCAGGCGAACCACGCAGAATTTCCATCATAAGTCTCTCGTCTTCGAAGCGCCGGGGCGCTTACAGTGTGCGCAAGGGGGGAAAACGGGCGTCATTATAGAGAATCCTGAGCGCAGACGAAACCGTTTGCGTCGAAATAAAATCAACGTTTACGTTTAACGATAGATGTGACCTGTCTCTCTAATTTGTTGCCAAGTGGCGTAACTTTGCGCAAAATGCCGCTCATTCAATGACAAACCTTATTCTTAACATGGCTACAGCATACTGAGGCAACCGGCGTCGCAGAGAATTAACTAATTGAAAAAATTAAAGATTAATTATCTGCTCATCGGCATTGTTACCTTGCTGCTGGCAGTGGCCCTCTGGCCTTCTATCCCCTGGTTCGGCAAAGCCGAAAACCGTATCGCTGCGATTAAGGCGCGGGGGGAGTTGCGCGTCAGTACCCTGAGCTCACCGCTGATTTACGGCGACATCAACGGCAAAACGATCGGTCTGGATTATGAACTGGCTCAGCAGTTCGCCAGCTACCTGGGTGTGAAGCTCAAAATTACCGTACGCCAGAACATCAGCCAGCTGTTTGATGACCTGGATAACGACGATGCCGATATCCTTGCCGCCGGGCTGGTGTACAACAGCGAGCGCAGCAAGAACTATCAGCCAGGCCCAACCTACTACTCCGTTTCACAGCAGCTGGTTTACCGCGTCGGCAATCAGCGTCCGCGAACGCTGGCCGCCATTAACGATCAGCAATTAATCATCGCTCCCGGACATGTGGTGATTGACGATTTACGTGGGCTTAAAGAGAAGAAATACCCGGCACTCAGCTGGACGGTTGACCCTAAACTTGGCACGACTGAACTGCTTGAGCAGGTGAAAGACAAGAAGCTGGACTACACCATTGCCGATTCTGTAGCGATTAGCCTTTTCCAGCGCGTTCATCCTGAAATCGCCGTGGCACTTGATGTCACTGACGAACAGCCAGTGACCTGGTTCACACAGCGGGATGACGATCAGACCGTTCCGGCAGCGATGCTCGATTTCTTCAACTCCATCAATGAGGATGGCACGCTGGCGCGCCTGGAAGAGAAGTATCTTGGGCATGGCGAAGACTTTGATTACGTCGATACCCGCACCTTCCTGCGCGCAGTAGATAGCGTACTGCCGGATCTGCAACCGCTATTCGAAAAGTACGCGCAGGAGATCGACTGGCGGTTGCTGGCAGCCATCTCCTATCAGGAATCGCACTGGGATACCCAGGCCACCTCCCCCACCGGGGTCCGCGGCTTAATGATGCTGACCAAAAATACTGCGCAGAGCCTCGGCCTGAGCGACCGTACCGATGCAGAACAGAGTATCAGCGGCGGTGCGCGCTATTTGCAGGATATGATGACCAAAGTCCCGGACACGGTGCCGGAAGAGGAACGTATCTGGTTTGCGCTGGCAGCCTACAACATGGGCTACGCACATATGCTGGATGCACGCACGCTGACGGCCAAAACGAAAGGCAACCCGGATAGCTGGTCTGACGTAAAACAGCGTCTGCCGCTGCTGAGCCAGAAGCCGTGGTACAACAAGCTGACCTACGGTTATGCGCGCGGGCATGAAGCCTACGCCTATGTGGAGAATATTCGTAAGTATCAGATTAGCCTGGTAGGTTATCTGCTGGAGAAGGAAAAAGAGGCGGTAGAGACCAAACAGCTGGCACAAAGCTATCCGGTCGTGGCTCCGGACGAAATTAATCGTCCGACAACTTCAATTCTGCCTTTTGTTGCTTTTTCTGCTGACGCCGCATTCGAAAGAAATCACTTAATAGCCCCGAACACTCTGGTGCAAGTACCCCGCCGATAGTCTTCACCTGGTGGTTCATCCCCGGGTGTCCAAGCACGTCCAGCAGCGAACCGGCCGCGCCGGTTTTTTCATCCCGCGCACCAAAGACCAGAGTACCGATACGACTGTGTACCATCGCGCCGGAACACATCACGCACGGTTCAAGGGTGACATACAGCGTGGTGTCGAGCAGGCGATAGTTTTGCAGCACCAGCCCGCCCTGACGAAGCGCCATGATTTCAGCGTGAGCGGTGGGGTCATGGCGGCCAATAGGGCGGTTCCACCCTTCCCCAATCACCTGGTTGTTATGAACCAGCACCGCACCCACGGGCACTTCGCCTTCATCCCACGCGCGTTGAGCCAGCATCAGCGCGTGGCGCATCCAGTATTCATGATCAAGCTCGGGGTTGGACAACGGTTGATACTCCAGTCTAAAAGCGGGCGGCATTATACACACCCGCTATGGATAAGACTATTCGAGTTGCTGAGATCTTGCTTTGACCGGGTAGAACTCACTCTTCGGGATCGTTGAATCCTAACAGCCAGGTAAACAGGAACCCGGCGATCACCGCGACCAGAAAACCTGCCAGATAGAGCATCACTTTTCCGGTGACGATCGTGAGCGCCAGAGGTAAACCGGAGATCCCAAAGGTGATCACCGTCGCCACCTTCCAGTAGCTGATCAGCGCCCCGCCCACCGCACCGCCAAGACAGGCTCCCAGGAAAGGTTTGCCTAACGGCAGCGTGACACCGAAAATTAGCGGTTCACCAATCCCCAGCAAGCCAACCGGCAGTGCCCCTTTAATCACTTTTTTCAGTCGCGTATTACGGGTTTTCATCAGCACGGCAATCGAAGCCCCCACCTGCCCGACCCCGGCCATCGCCAGTATCGGGAACAGTGCGTTATAACCATGCGCCTGAACCAGTTCAACGTGGATCGGCACCAGCCCCTGATGCAGCCCCGTCAGCACCAACGGCAGGAAAGTCCCGGCCAGCACCGCACCGACGAGGAACCCACCGCGATCGATAGCCCAGGATGCCCCATGCGCAATGGATTCGGAGATCCAGCCGCCCAGTGGCTGTAGCGCAATGATAGCAATGCTGCCCGTAACCAGCGTGGTCAGCAGCGGATTGAGGATCAGCTCCAGAGAACCCGGCAGAATGTTCCGCAGCCGCTTCTCTATCCAGCACATCAGCGCGACCACCAGCAGCACGGCGATAACACCGCCGCGCCCCGGCTGTAACGCCTCACCAAAGAGCGTAATCTGAGCCAGCTGTGGGCTGGAAAGAATGCCCGCCATCACGCCGCCCATTGCCAGCGAGCCGCCAAACACCTTCGCGGTGTTGACCCCCACCAGAATGTTCATGATGGCAAACACGGCGCTGCCGAAGATCCCCAGAATGCCCAGTAAATTTGGATAGTGGGTCGCAAAGTCCCCCACGATATCCGGGCGCTTGAGGATATTGATGATCCCGGTGATCAACCCGGAGGCAATAAACGCCGGGATCAGCGGAATAAAGACGTTTGCCAGCTGTCGCAGCGCATCGCTCATCGGGGCTTTGTATTTGGCCTTAACCTGCGTTTTGGTGCGTTCGGCATCGTCAAACGACGCCTCCGCCTTCCCGCCCATCAGCGTACGCATCTTATCCACGACCTGCGCCGCCTTACCCGGCCCGACAATCAGCTGATGCTGTTGCCCCTGTTTGACGTATCCGCTCACGCCGGGGAGTTGCTTAAGACGCGCGATATCAAGCTGGTCATCATCATGCACTTCGACGCGCACGCGCGTCATGCAGTTTTCCAGACGCTGAATATTTTTTTCCCCGCCGATACCCTGCAAAATCCCGCTGGCGAGCGCTGCTGTTTTTTCCATACACGCCTCTTTTTAGTTTTCTAATGCCGCCCGTAAGAATCCATGATGCACATTGAGCTTCGCTCTCGCAGCAGCAGCATCCAGCCCACTCAGGATCATCAGAATGGCGGGCTTCACGTCGTAGTCCGTCTGTTTGAGTACCGCTTCAGCCTCTTCACGGCTTGCCCCTGTCGCTTCCACCACCATACGGCAGGCTCTGTCCACCAGCTTAATATTGGTGGCTTTCATATCCACCATCAGGTTCTGGTAGACCTTACCGAACTTCACCATTGCTCCCGTGGAAATCATATTGAGCACCAGCTTTTGTGCCGTTCCTGATTTCAGACGCGTGGAGCCGGTAAGCGCTTCTGGCCCGACAACCGGGGAGATTGCAATGGCAGCAACCTGCGCAATCGGCGAACCTGGGTTACAGGAGATAGCCACCGTGGTGCAGCCGGTCTGTCTGGCGTATTCCAGCCCCCCAATGACATAAGGTGTACGTCCGGATGCTGCCAGCCCGACAACCAGATCCTGCGCGGTCAGATTCAGTGCCTTCAGATCGTCCTCGCCCAACTGTTTGCTGTCTTCCGCCCCTTCGACGGCTTTCAGTAATGCACCAGGCCCACCGGCAATCAGCCCGACAACCAGACCGTGTGGGACGCCAAAGGTCGGCGGACATTCGGATGCATCCAGTACCCCAAGACGCCCGCTGGTGCCCGCTCCCATATAAATAATGCGACCGCCGGCTTTCAGCGCCGCCGCCGCCGCATCGACTGCCTTCGCGACCTCCGGCAATGTCTCTTTCACTGCCAGCGCGACCAGCGTATCCTGTTGATTGAAACGGTTAACCAACTCCAGGGTGGAGAGTGCATCCAGATCCAGCGTTTGCGGGTTACGCGCTTCAGAAACAAGTGAGCCAAGATTCATCTTTGTACCTCGAGAATTTTTAATTCATAATAATCACACTATAATGGAATATAAAATTCATTCAGGCGAGCAAAATTCTTATTTGCGCAGACAATCACATTTTCGCCAGGAGAACCTATGAACTGTTTAATTCGCATTCGCCAGCGTTATGCGGGCTTTGCTCAAAGCGACAAAAAGCTGGCGGATTTTTTACTTTCTCAGCCCGATCACGCGCGCCATCTCAGCTCGCAACAGCTGGCGAGTGAGGCCGGTGTAAGTCAGTCCAGCGTGGTGAAGTTTGCCCAGAAGATTGGCTTTAAAGGCTTCCCGGCACTGAAGCTGGCGATTAGCGAAGCACTGGTGAATAACCCTAATCCGCAGTCGATGCCGGTGCATAATCAGATCCGTGGCGATGACCCGATGCGTCTGGTGGGCGAAAAGCTCATCAAAGAGAATGTGGCGGCCATGCATGCCACCCTTGACGTGAATACTGAAGAGAAGTTGCTGGAAAGCGTAGCGATGCTGCGCACTGCCCGGCGTATCATTTTGACCGGAATTGGTGCCTCCGGCTTAGTGGCGCGTAATTTTGGCTGGAAGCTGACAAAAATCGGCTATAACGCCATTGTCGAACAGGATATGCATGCCCTTCTGGCCACCGTGCAGGCGATGGATCCTGGCGATCTACTGCTGGCTATTTCCTATTCCGGCGAGCGTCGCGAGATCAACATGGCCACCGATGAGGCCCTGCGTGTCGGCGGTAAAATTCTGGCAATCACCGGTTTTACCCCCAATTCACTACAACAGCGGGCAACGCGCTGTCTGTATACCATTGCGGAGGAGCAGGCCACACGCAGCGCCGCTATCTCGTCCACCAGCGCGCAAATGATGCTGACCGATCTGCTGTTTATGGCGCTGGTTCAGCAAGATCTGGAGCACGCCCCGAAACGTATCCGTCACAGTGAAGAGCTGGTAAAAAAATTGGTTTGAGCAGGGAATGCGCATATAATGCCCGCCCTGTTTGTGTTGTTTCTGAGAATTTCCTGATGGCGCTGTTAATCACCAAAAAATGCATCAATTGCGATATGTGCGAACCCGAATGCCCAAACCAGGCAATTTCAATGGGTGACAGCATTTATGAGATTAACAGCGACCGTTGCACTGAATGCATCGGCCACTATGAAACGCCGACCTGCCAGAAAGTGTGCCCTATCCCCAATACTATCCTCAAAGATCCGGCACACGTCGAAAGCGAAGAACAACTGTGGGACAAGTTTGTCCTGATGCATCACGCGGACAAACTTTAACTTTCAATAATCACCGTGGCACAGGCGTAGCGGCGTTCATCGGCAAGCGTCACATGCATGTGTGCCACGCCAAGTTTTTCCGCCAGTTTTTGCGCCTCGCCCCACAGACGCAGACACGGTTTACCCAGCTCATCGTTGAACACTTCAAACTGGTTAAATGCCAGGCCGTTGCGAATGCCTGTCCCAAAGGCTTTCGCTGCCGCCTCTTTCACCGCAAAACGCTTTGCCAGAAAGCGCACAGGCTGTTGATGCGCTTCCCAGATAACCCATTCATTGTCGCTCAGCACGCGTCTGGCCAGGCGATCGCCGCTACGGGCGATCACCTCTTCAATACGGGCTATTTCAACAATGTCCGTGCCTAAGCCCAGAATGGCCATTACTGGCGTGCTTCCAGCATCAGGCGTTTCATTTCTGAGACCGCCTCTTTCAGACCACTCATCACCGCCCGGCCAATAATGGCGTGACCAATGTTCAGTTCGTGCATTTCTGGCAGTGCAGCAATCGCTTTCACGTTGTGGTAGGTCAGGCCGTGACCGGCATTAACCTTCAGTCCCAGGCTTGCCGCATAGGTGGCCGCTTTGGCGATACGCTCCAGCTCTTTGAGTTGTGTGGCATCGTCTTTAGCGTCGGCATAGCAACCCGTGTGGATTTCGATATACGGCGCGCCCACCTCAGCCGCGGCTTTAATCTGTTCGACATCCGCATCAATAAACAGAGAAACCAGAATGCCCGCATCCGCCAGACGTTTGCAGGCATCACGCATTTTGTCGCGTTGACCGGCCACATCCAGGCCGCCTTCGGTGGTGACTTCCTGACGTTTTTCCGGTACCAGGCAGCAGAAGTGCGGTTTGGTGTCGCAGGCAATCGTCAGCATCTCTTCGGTAACGGCCATCTCCAGATTCATGCGGGTATCCAGCGTCTGACGCAGGATACGCACATCACGGTCGGTAATGTGGCGGCGATCTTCACGAAGGTGAACGGTAATGCCGTCAGCGCCAGCCTGCTCGGCGATAAATGCCGCCTGAACCGGATCAGGATAAGCCGTGCCGCGCGCATTACGCAGCGTAGCGATGTGATCAATGTTGACGCCTAACAGTAATTCAGCCATGACAATCCTCGATTTTCTTTTAATACAGTAATCTAACGCTTAGGCATAAACTGCCTGAATAATTCGCGGCTCTTTAAGGGCTTGCCACCAAGATACGGCTTGAGCGCAATTCGGGTAAAGCGTTTTGCGGCGCGCAGGGTATCCTGATCCGGGAACTCTCGTTCAAACAGCGCCCTGAGCTGACGACCAGTGAAGGTACTGTTATCGATGACGACGCTGGCAATAAAGCCTTTTTCCTCGCGATAACGGTAGGTCATTGTATCTTCGACCTGTTCACCGCTGCCGGCACAGTGCAAAAAATCGACGCCGTATCCCAGATGCCCCAGCAACGCCAGTTCAAACCGGCGCAATGCGGGTTCAGGCGTACCGGTTGCGCCAGCCAGCGCCTGGATACAGTGCAGGTAATCAAAGAAAAGTTCAGAGAAGCGGGTCTCATGTTCAAGAACGCGTGAGATGAGTTCATTGATATACAGACCGCTGTACAGCGTGATGCCAGAAAGGGGAAGCGCCAGGGAAACGGCTTCAGCGCTGCGCAGGGTTTTGACTTCCCCTCGCCCACCAAAGCGAACCAGCAGCGGTGTGAAAGGCTGTAATGCACCTTTCAGATTAGAACGTTTGGAACGTGCACCTTTCGCAACAAGGCGCACGCGGCCCGACTCTTCCGTGAAGACGTCCAGCATGAGGCTGGTTTCGCTCCAGGGACGACTATGCAATACAAAGGCGCGCTGCCATCCTTCCATCATACTCGTCGTCTTTCAAGTTGCAGGTGCGTTGGCTGCGCCCGTTCACCCCAGTCACTTACTGAAGTAAGCTCCCGGGGATTCGCGGTCTTGCCGCCTTCCTGCACCTCGAAAGCCATAGAGTATGAAAACTACTGGTCTTCGCCGTAACCGAGACTGCGCAGAGCACGCTCATCATCAGCCCAGCCAGATTTCACTTTCACCCACAGTTCCAGGTGAACCGGTGCTTCAAACATGTCCTGCATGTCTTTACGGGCTTCGATGCCAATGGTTTTGATCTTGGCACCTTTGTTGCCAATCACCATCTTCTTCTGCCCTTCACGCTCAACGAGGATCAGGCCGTTGATGTCATAACCACCACGCTCGTTGCTCTGGAAACGTTCGATCTCAACCGTCACTGAATACGGCAGCTCTGCGCCCAGGAAACGCATCAGTTTTTCACGGATGATTTCAGAGGCCATAAAACGCTGGGAGCGATCGGTAACGTACTCTTCCGGGAAGTGATGAATGGCTTCCGGCAAATGCTTACGCACGATACCCGCGATGGTATCGACGTTCAGGCCAGTCTCAGCAGACAGCGGAACGATATCGAGGAAGTTCATCTGGCTGCCCAGCCACTGCAGGTGCGGCAGCAGATCGGCTTTGTCCTGCACGTTGTCCACTTTGTTGACAGCCAGGATCACCGGCGTTTTGCCATCACGCAGCTTGTTCAGCACCATTTCGTCGTCTGGCGTCCAGCGGGTGCCTTCCACAACGAAAATTACCAGCTCTACGTCGCCAATCGAGCTACTCGCCGCCTTGTTCATCAGGCGGTTAATGGCACGTTTCTCTTCCATATGCAGGCCAGGAGTATCGACATAAATCGCCTGATACGCGCCTTCAGTATGAATACCGACGATGCGGTGGCGCGTGGTCTGCGCCTTACGAGAGGTGATAGAAATCTTCTGCCCGAGCAGATTATTCAACAGGGTGGATTTACCGACGTTCGGACGTCCGACGATGGCAATAAATCCGCAATAGGTTTTTTCTTCGCTCATTCCAGCTCCAGCATTTTTAACGCCTGTTCGGCGGCAGCTTGTTCCGCCTTACGACGGCTAGAACCTGTGCCAACCACCGGTTCACTCAGGCCACTGACCTGGCAATGGATGGTAAATTCCTGATCGTGCGCTTCACCACGCACCTGCACCACCAGATAAGATGGCAGCGGGAGGTGACGACCCTGCAAATATTCCTGCAAACGCGTTTTCGGATCTTTTTGTTTATCGCCCGGACTGATTTCGTCCAGACGGGTCTGATACCAGTTCAGGATCAGCTTTTCTACGGTCTGGATATCGCTGTCCAGGAACACGCCACCGATTAATGCTTCGACCGTATCGGCAAGAATAGATTCACGACGGAAGCCGCCGCTTTTCAGTTCACCCGGCCCAAGACGCAGACATTCACCCAGTTCAAATTCGCGTGCGATTTCCGCAAGGGTGTTACCCCGTACCAGCGTGGCGCGCATGCGGCTCATATCACCTTCGTCCACACGCGGGAAACGATGATAAAGCGCATTGGCAATCACGAAACTTAAAATAGAGTCGCCTAAAAACTCGAGACGCTCATTATGTTTGCTGCTGGCACTTCGATGGGTTAATGCCTGTTGCAACAACTCCTGATGATGAAAAGTGTAGCCCAGCTTACGTTGAAGCCGATTAATTACGATGGGGTTCATGCGATACCAATAAATGAATGCGTCAAAAATGCAGCACACGAAACCGACCTGAGAAAACCAACGCGGTTTCGTGTGCCGTGGCACCCTTACAGGGCCAACCTTAAACTTCGGGGGAATATTCTATACACAACGACAGGGGATGTCGTTAGTTCAAACAGATTTATCGCTTAAATAATTCACGTAGCCGCGAATAACCACGGCTACGTGTTCAATTAATGAGAATTAATGGATGCCGCCAATACGATTCAGACGGACACCGGTCGGCCATTCGCCTTCCTGTTTCTCAAAACTCATCCAGATTGCGGTCGCTTTACCAACCAGATTCGCTTCCGGCACAAAGCCCCAGTAACGGCTGTCCGCAGAGTTATCGCGGTTATCACCCATCATGAAGTAATGTCCCGGCGGTACGATCCAGCTGGCAAGCTGCTGACCTGGTTGCTGGTAGTACATACCCAGTTGATCCTGCGCAATAGGTACGGTCAGGATACGGTGCGTAACATCACCCAGCGTCTCTTTGCGTTCGACCAGACGGATCCCGTTCTCTTTGGTTTCGCCTTTTGGTACCTGGAAGAAACCGCTGGTTGCCTCGCCACCATTGCGACGAGCAAAGGTCTGCACAAAATCACTTGGCTCAACGTTCGAGTAAGTGATTGGTAGCGCGTTTTCACATGCAGTACCGGAGCTGCAGCCTGGCTGTACGGTCACTTCTTTGGCTACCGGATCGTAGGTCACTTTATCACCCGGCAAACCTACAGCACGTTTGATGTAGTCCAGACGCGGATCTTCCGGGTATTTAAATACCACAATGTCGCCACGTTTAGGATGACCGGTTTCGATCAGCGTCTTCTGGTAAATAGGATCTTTAATGCCGTAGGCAAACTTCTCGACCAGAATAAAATCGCCAATCAACAGCGTTGGCATCATTGAACCTGATGGGATCTGGAATGGCTCGTAAATAAACGAACGCACAACCAGAACGATCGCCAGCACCGGGAATACCGATGCACCTGTTTCCAGCCAGCCCGGTTTCGGGCCGACTTTCTTCAGGGTTTTCGCATCCAGCTGTTCGCCAGTGGCTGCCTGCGCGGCAGCCTGACGTTCACGGCGTTTCGGGGCGAAAATAAACTTATCCAGGCACCACAACAGACCCGTCACCAGGGTAGCGATGACCAGGATCAGGGCAAACATGTTCGCCATGCCAACTCCTTAAAGTTATTTGCTGTCTTTACCAACATGAAGAATGGCAAGGAATGCTTCCTGCGGCAGTTCAACGTTACCGACCTGCTTCATACGCTTCTTACCTTCTTTCTGCTTCTGCAGCAGCTTTTTCTTACGGCTGACGTCACCGCCATAGCATTTAGCCAGAACGTTTTTACGCAGCTGTTTCACGGTAGAACGGGCGATAATATGGTTGCCAATAGCCGCCTGAATCGCGATGTCGAACTGCTGACGTGGGATCAGCTCTTTCATCTTCTCAACCAGCTCACGGCCACGGTACGGCGCGTTATCGTTGTGGGTGATCAGCGCCAGCGCATCAACACGCTCGCCGTTGATCAGCACGTCCACACGCACCATGTTAGAGGCCTGGAAGCGTTTGAAGTTGTAATCCAGTGACGCATAGCCACGAGAGGTCGACTTCAGACGGTCGAAGAAGTCGAGTACCACTTCCGCCATCGGGATTTCGTAGGTCAGTGCCACCTGGTTACCGTGGTAAACCATGTTGGTCTGTACGCCACGTTTCTCAATACACAGCGTGATCACGTTGCCCAGGAATTCCTGCGGCAGCAGCATGTGACACTCTGCAATAGGCTCACGCAGCTCATGAATATTGTTCAGCGGCGGGAGTTTGGACGGGCTATCGACGTAGATAACCTCTTTCGACGTGGTCTCTACTTCATACACTACGGTGGGCGCGGTAGTGATCAGATCCAGATCGTATTCACGTTCCAGACGTTCCTGAATGATCTCCATGTGCAGCAGGCCGAGGAAGCCGCAGCGGAAGCCGAAGCCCAGCGCCGTTGAACTTTCTGGCTCGTAGAACAGGGAAGCATCGTTCAGGCTCAGTTTGCCAAGCGCGTCACGGAAGTTCTCATAATCGTCGGAGCTGACCGGGAACAGACCGGCATAGACCTGCGGCTTCACTTTTTTGAAGCCAGGCAGTGCTTTATCTGCCGGATTACGCGCCAGCGTCAGCGTATCGCCAACCGGTGCACCGAGGATGTCTTTAATTGCACACACCAGCCAACCCACCTCGCCGCATTTCAGCTCAGTACGGTCAACCTGTTTTGGCGTGAAGATCCCCAGACGGTCTGCGTTATAGACCTGGCCGGTACTCATCACCTTGATTTTGTCGCCTTTACGCATGGTGCCGTTTTTAATACGTACCAGCGAGACAACGCCCAGGTAGTTATCGAACCAGGAGTCGATGATCAGCGCCTGCAGTGGCGCATCCGGGTCACCTTCTGGCGGTGGAATATCACGCACCAGACGTTCCAGCACGTCAGGAACACCCACGCCGGTTTTCGCCGAGCAGCGCACAGCATCGGTCGCATCAATACCGACAATATCTTCAATCTCTTCCGCTACGCGCTCTGGATCGGCTGCCGGCAGGTCAATTTTGTTGAGAACCGGTACAACCTCAAGATCCATTTCCATCGCGGTGTAGCAATTTGCCAGGGTCTGAGCTTCTACGCCCTGCCCGGCATCCACCACCAGCAGCGCGCCTTCACAGGCCGCCAGCGAGCGTGAAACTTCATAGGAGAAGTCAACGTGGCCTGGGGTGTCGATAAAGTTCAGTTGATAGGTTTCACCATCAGCCGCCTTGTAATCGAGCGTAACGCTCTGCGCTTTAATGGTGATACCACGTTCGCGTTCCAGGTCCATGGAGTCCAGAACCTGGGCTTCCATTTCACGATCAGACAGGCCACCGCAAATCTGGATAATACGGTCAGACAGCGTCGACTTACCGTGGTCAATGTGAGCAATGATCGAAAAGTTACGTATGTTCTTCATATAGTTAAATAATTATGCCTTACGAATTCCTGGAGGCCGCTGTTCTTAGCCTGACGTTTTTCAGTGCGAAAACGCAGCATTCTACACTACATACCTGTAACCTGGAAATGCACTTAGAGCCAGGTATAGCGTGAAGAAACGTCGTTTTCATTTTTGAGATGTAAATAATGATAAAGCCCGGTGGATCACCGGGCCTCAGAAGAGAGCGTTTCGACACGAAGTTGGTCTGGAGCCAGCGCAACGCTAAGAATGACGGGTTGCCACTCTTCACGAGCGGCAAGCTTAGGGGAGAAACCTTTGGCAAGCCAAAATCCGCCAACGCCCCCCAACGCAGCACCGCACATAGCGGCTACATCGGTGCCAAACAGCATCTGGAAGATCCCCCCCATCACGAACAACCCCACCAGTGGGGAGAGGTAAACCAGCATGGCGGAACTGAGCAGACTACCTTCAGCAATACCCAGTTCCACTTTTTGCCCTGCCACCAGCGGTTGTTCGCTCGACACAGAGAGCGTGTGCGAAGTCTGCGGTCCAAGTTTATTCAGCACGCGACTTCCACAGCCGGCTCTGGACGCACAGCTATTGCATGAAGCTTTTACATCACAGCTCACCAGCGCAACGCCGTCCTGCCACGATACGACCGTGGCCCACTCTTTAATCATTGTCCGGCCCTGAATTTAATGCTGTCAGAAATGCGCTTCGCGGTTTGCGGCGGTAATTCGCCGACAATGGTGATTTCTGCATTATCGCGTACCGTCGTGCTAACCGTCCGACGCCCGGTACGGAGAATTTGTTCAGTGCTGTTTGCCGTTGCGCGGTTGATGTTCACCGAGAAGCTGAACAAACCATCGGAATAGAGGCGCGATTCAACCGGTGTTTCAATGGTCGGTAACTGGCGACGGCTGCTGGAGATTTCGCTAAACCCTTGTGGGATCCAGGATGGTACCCAGTTGAAATTAATGGAATCTCCCGCAGGCACGGACAAAAGCGGCGGTAAGCTGGCTTTCGCCAGATTCTGCATGCTGCTCCCCACCTGATTGTTAATGGTAAAGGAGATCACCCGGAACTGTTCCAGCGTTTCACCATCACGATCAAGCAGGTCAACGCGCATTGGCAGCTTCGTCTCGGCATCAATCCAGACGATATAGCTGTAGCGCGTACCGTCACGCGCGACAACGCGAATGACTTCACACAGTCTGTCCGCAATGCGCGTACGCCCTACCGAGATAAAATCGTAGTAAGGGGCAAGACGTTTAAAATCGGTGTAGATGAGTGATGGCAGAGAATCGACAATATAGTCGCCATTCAGCGTGAAAGGTTCCAGGCCTGGCTCGAAATAGCTGATTTCTTTGCCACGCTGGACAACTTCCCGGCGCGGGCCATCCATCTGTAAAAGCTGGGCGAGAGGCTGGTTATCAAGGCGGGCATGCCGATAGCGTAACGACTCGACACCCTGCTTATTGATGCTGATAAATGCCAACTCGTAATTGAGTGACTGGCTGGCCAGATTCATTTGCTGCAACAACGCCCCGGATGAAACATCAGCCGAGGCGTTGGCAGAGAAGAACAGGCTACCCGCCATCAGAGACATGGCGAACCAAAGTTGCTTCATTACTGCGATTGCGTTCCTAAAGTTTGGTTTCCTGGCACCTGCACAGCGGCCTGCTGGGTTTGTGCCTGCTCAAACTGAAGCTGTTCAGAGTGCAGACGACGCTGCAACTCGTAATCCTGCAACATCGCATTAATGCGACGGCGTTGCTCCTGAACCTGCTGTTGCTGACCACCACTGGCGGAGGCATCAGCCGGTACACCCAGGCTTACCGGGCTGGCTTTGCCCATCATCGGCAGTGTATTAAACACTGGCGCTTCTGGCTGCTGGTTAGTTTCAGACTGAGTATTATAGTGCTGGACGCCAACGATAACTGCAAGCGATACGCATGCAGCCACACCCATTTGGGTAAGTTGACTGGCCCACGGACGCACCTTTTGCCAGAACGGCATTTTCTGCCACTGGTGAGGCGCAGGCTGAGCTTCAGGGATCAGCGGTGTGGTTTGATGAACAGGCTCGTTCTCAATAGCCGCCATTACGCGGGCTGAGATATCGAAATGGAGAACCTCGCCAGTGTCACCGCGCAGTGTGTCACGGATGAGATGATAGCTCTCCCAGGTCTCTTGCATCTCGGGAGAATGGGACAGCTCGTTGAGCAGCTCACTATCCAGCGTTTCACCATCCATTAAAGCGGAAAGTTTTTCTTTCTGCATGCCTAATACCTTTTCCAGTATCCCGCTATCGTCAACGCCTGATAAGCGGTTGAACTTTATTATCAATAGCTTCTCGCGCACGGAATATTCGTGAACGTACCGTGCCGACCGGACAATCCATGATAGCGGCTATCTCTTCATAGCTCAGACCATCCAGCTCCCGCAACGTAATTGCCATGCGTAAATCTTCCGGGAGCGACTCGATCGTGCGAAAAACGATTTGTCTCAGTTCTTCTGACAACATTAAGTTCTCAGGGTTCGAAATTTCTTTCAATGCACCGCCACTTTCAAAGTTCTCGGCGTCGATGGCGTCCACATCACTTGACGGTGGACGACGGCCCTGAGCGACCAGATAATTCTTTGCTGTATTCACCGCAATACGGTACAGCCAGGTATAAAAAGCACTATCTCCCCGGAACGAATCCAGCGCACGATAGGCCTTAATAAAAGACTCTTGCACAACATCAGGCACATCACCTGACGGCACATAGCGGGAAACCAGGCTCGCCACTTTATGCTGGTAGCGCACTACCAGTAAGTTAAAGGCTTTCTGATCTCCCTTCTGGACCCGTTCAACCAGGACCTGGTCCGTTAACTGCTCGCTCATCCGAGGTAATGTCTCCCCAAACCTAAATTCCACGCGTTATCGAAACGCCACTCTAAAAATACCGCACTTTGAGCAAGCACCGAGTTAGAGTGTCTGTTCTTCAATAAGTTCCGTCACGCCTTTGTTTTTGTTCATCGCGCCGCAGACCATTCATTTTCTCTCATTATAAGTCTGTTCACGATACGTACCCACTTTCTGACAAGAAACATCAAATTTCCCGCCGAAAGAGTAACGCAACACGGGCTTTATTTCACCACAAAATCTGAAGCTAACGATCTGCTTCGCAAAATATTTTCGTTCTTTTACCTCTTTTTAATCCCCCTGCAACAAGTTTAGCCATTACAACAAAGATCAAAAAAAACGTGCGATATCTCGCATTCAGGTGCTATTCTGACCAAACAATGTTTAGTAAATTAAACAAACATAATGAACACAACACCCGAACTTCATTGCGATGTACTGATCATCGGCAGCGGTGCTGCCGGTCTCTCACTGGCGCTGCGTCTGGCCGAGCATCAGAGCGTTATCGTTCTGAGCAAAGGGCCAATGAGCGAAGGCTCCACTTTTTACGCCCAGGGCGGTATTGCTGCCGTATTTGATGAAACAGACAGCATTGCGTCACACGTAGAAGATACGCTGATCGCCGGAGCTGGGATCGTGGACGAACATGCCGCCGAGTTTGTCGCCAGCAACGCCCGCCACTGCGTGCAGTGGCTTATCGACCAGGGGGTATTGTTCGATACCCAGGTTCAGCCAAACGGTGAAGAGAGCTATCACCTTACCCGTGAAGGTGGGCATAGCCACCGTCGTATCCTGCACGCTGCAGATGCCACAGGGAAAGAGGTTGAAACCACGCTGGTCAGTAAAGCGCTTAGCCATCCTAATATTCAGGTTCTGGAGCGGAGTAATGCCGTTGACCTGATCATTTCCGACAAGATTGGTCTGCCCGGCACGCGTCGTGTGGTGGGAGCCTGGGTCTGGAATCGCAATAAAGAGAAGGTCGAAACCTGTCAGGCAAAAGCCGTTGTGCTGGCCACTGGCGGGGCCTCCAAAGTGTATCAATACACCACCAACCCGGATATTGCCTCCGGTGACGGTATCGCAATGGCCTGGCGCGCCGGTTGCCGCGTGGCGAACCTGGAGTTCAACCAGTTCCACCCGACGGCACTCTTCCATCCGCAGGCTCGCAATTTCTTACTGACGGAAGCCCTGCGTGGCGAAGGGGCTTATCTGAAACGCCCGGATGGTTCCCGCTTTATGCCGGACTTTGACGCCCGGGGCGAACTTGCACCGCGTGATATCGTTGCCCGCGCTATCGACCACGAGATGAAACGTCTTGGCGTGGATTGTATGTATCTGGACATCAGCCATAAACCGGCCGAGTTCATCCGCCAGCACTTCCCGATGATTTACGAAAAACTGCTGGGTCTGGGTATTGATCTGACTCGCGATCCCATTCCCATCGTTCCCGCAGCTCACTATACCTGTGGTGGTGTGATGGTTGACGATCACGGTCGTACCGACGTGGATGGTCTGTATGCCATTGGTGAGGTAAGCTACACCGGGCTGCATGGTGCAAACCGTATGGCATCAAACTCGCTGCTGGAATGTCTGGTTTATGGATGGTCTGCATCGGAAGATATTGCCAAACGCATTCCATATACCCGCCAGACTTCGCGTTTACCCGCCTGGGATGAAAGCCGTGTAGAGAACCCGGATGAGCTGGTCGTGATTCAGCATAACTGGCACGAGCTGAGGTTGTTTATGTGGGACTACGTTGGCATCGTACGCACCACTAAACGTCTTGAACGCGCATTACGCCGCATCACAATGCTACAGCAAGAAATTGATGAATATTACGCCAACTTCCGTGTATCCAATAATCTGCTGGAGCTGCGCAACCTGGTGCAGGTAGCCGAGCTGATTGTTCGCTGCGCGATGATGCGTAAAGAGAGCCGCGGCCTACACTATACCCTGGACTACCCCGACCAACTGGCGGGATCCGGTCCGTCAATTTTGTCCCCGCAGGTTCACATAAACAGATAAAACGCCTGGGTCAGAGCAGTGTAATCTTCGGAGTAACGCTGGTCTGGCCCACGGATCACCATCCTGTCGTTAAAGCACTCCCCTTCTTGTGGTGAAAGTGCCAGCAGCACGCGGTGAGGTAAGCGTCCTTCGGTGTCCGAAATATCGGTTCGTAAACGTAAGTTCCAGCCGATCTCCCGCGCAATCCCAATAAACGTGTTACCGGTATTTTCTGGCAGAACCACGCAGAAAAATCCCTCTTCGGAGATCAACTCTGCCGCACTGGTTAACAGCGCCTTATGATCGAGCGAACCGGTATAGCGAGCCTGCTCGCGTTCCGGCGAACCGCACTCGACACCTGGCTCATAGTATGGCGGGTTACTGACGATAAGATCGTAACGGGCTGTTTGTTCTGGTGCCCAGACCAGCACATCCGCGCACTCAACCTTAATCCGGGCGGCCCACGGCGATTCATCCGCATTTTCGCTCGCCTGCCCTGCGGCCTGTACATCCAGCTCAACGGCATCAATAGTGACGTGTTCTTCCGTGCGCTGCGCCAGCATTAAGGCCAACAGGCCGCTGCCGGTGCCGATATCCAGGATACGTTTAACACCTGCGACAGGTGCCCATGCTCCCAGTAAAATACCATCTGTGCCGACTTTCATCGCACAGCGATCGTGAGCCACAAAAAATTGTTTAAACGTAAAACCATCGCGGCGCAACTGCGCTTTGAGTTGAGACATGTCAGGGCAACCTTCTAAGTGAAACTGGAGTAGCATAGGGGAAAGCGAAGTGGTCGCAAAGCGATATCCATACAAACAGATGAAGATTACAGCCGTAACGTCTATAATCAGCGCCCCACACAGAGGTAGAACATGACTGTAACGACTTTTTCCGAACTTGAACTCGATGAAAGCCTGCTCAATGCTCTTGAGAGCAAAGGCTTTACACGCCCGACCGCCATTCAGGCAGCGGCCATTCCGCCTGCGCTTGAGGGCCGCGATGTGCTCGGTTCTGCGCCAACCGGCACGGGGAAAACAGCAGCCTACTTGCTGCCTGTCTTGCAGCATTTGCTCGATTTCCCTCGCAAAAAATCAGGCCCACCGCGCATTTTGATCCTGACGCCTACTCGTGAACTGGCAATGCAGGTTGCCGAACACGCGCGTGAACTGGCTGCGAACACCCATCTTGATATCGCCACCATTACCGGCGGTGTTGCATATATGAACCACGCTGAAGTGTTCAGTGAGAACCAGGACATCGTCGTGGCGACGACTGGCCGTCTGCTGCAGTACATTAAAGAAGAGAACTTCGACTGCCGCGCGGTTGAAACGCTGATCCTCGACGAAGCCGACCGTATGCTGGACATGGGCTTTGCCCAGGATATCGAACACATCGCGGGTGAAACGCGCTGGCGTAACCAGACAATGCTGTTCTCTGCCACCCTGGAAGGGGAAGCGATTAAAGATTTCGCAGAGCGCCTGTTGGAAGAGCCGGTGGAGGTATCTGCAACCCCTTCCACTCGTGAGCGCAAGAAGATCCACCAGTGGTACTACCGCGCGGATGATCTGGAACACAAAGTTGAGCTGCTCAAGCATTTGCTGAAGCAAGAAGACGCGACTCGCACCATCGTATTCGTGCGTAAGCGCGAGCGTGTGCACGAGCTGGCTGAAATGCTACGTAATGCAGGGATCAACAACTGCTACCTTGAAGGCGAGATGGCGCAGGTTAAGCGTACCGAAGGCATCAAGCGCCTGACCGATGGTCGCGTAAACGTGCTGGTCGCCACCGACGTTGCTGCTCGCGGGATCGATATTCCGGATGTCAGCCATGTGATTAACTTCGATATGCCGCGCAGCGGTGACACCTATCTGCACCGCATTGGCCGTACCGGTCGTGCAGGCCGCAAAGGTATCGCTATTTCTCTGGTCGAAGCACATGATTTCCTGCTGCTGCAGAAAATTGGCCGCTATGTTGATGAGCCGCTGAAGGCCCGCGTTATCAGTGAACTTCGTCCGACCACACGTGCCCCGAGCGAAAAAATGACGGGTAAACCGTCCAAGAAAGCGCTCGCCAAACGTGCTGAGAAGAAAGAGAAAGAAAAAGAGAAGCCGCGCGTTAAACAACGCCACCGCGATACCAAGAACATTGGTAAGCGCCGTAAGCCAAGTGCTGCTGCACCAGAGACGAAAACAGAAGAGTAAAAAAAAGCCGGGAAAT
Organism: Enterobacter sp. LM3; assembly: GCF_046622475.1. Lineage (NCBI taxonomy): Bacteria > Pseudomonadati > Pseudomonadota > Gammaproteobacteria > Enterobacterales > Enterobacteriaceae > Enterobacter > Enterobacter sp. LM3. The sequence goes on from NZ_JBJURN010000004.1 coordinate 360,501, forward strand.
TCCCGGCTTTTTTATTTCGCCCCCGTGGCTGAAACCTTACAGGCTTTCAGTAAAGGTACGCGCGATAACATCGCGCTGCTGTTCCGGGGTCAGAGAGTTGAAACGTACCGCATAACCAGAAACACGGATAGTCAGCTGCGGATATTTTTCTGGGTGCTCAACGGCATCCATCAGGGTTTCGCGGCGCAGAACGTTAACGTTCAGGTGCTGACCACCTTCTACGCGCACTTCCGGTTTCACTTCCATTGGGATTTCACGGTATTCAATTTCGCCCAGTTTGCTGACTGGCACAATTTCATCTTCCGCAAAACCTGCTTTTGCTACTACACAGCGTGCTTCACCTTTCTCGCTGTCCAGCAGCCAGAAAGAGTTGAGCAGATCGTCGTTTGCAGCTTTAGTAATCTGGATACCTGTAATCATGTGATGCCTCCCTTAGGCTACAGTAACGGGTGTCGGCCTCTCGCGGCCAATTGGTAAAACCATTGTTGCTTGTGTGTATATATATCATTCAGGCATGGGTGATTTATTGATTTAAATCAACAAAAACACCAACCACATAAAGAGTGTGGTTTGAATTTATTGTTTCAGATCAATTTAGACACTTTACCAATTCAACTTATTTTGCATATTTTCAAAATGAATTTAGTCACTTAGACGCATTTTCAGCGTGGAATTTTGCGCACCGGGTTTTAACGGGTAAGCTAAGCGCAGATTGAGATTCGCAGGAGAGCGAGATGACAACACCTTTAACATGGCACGACGTGCTGGCAGCAGAGAAACAGCAGCCCTATTTTATCAATACCCTCAGTACCGTTGCCGCTGAACGGCAGTCTGGCCAGACAATTTACCCGCCACAAAAAGATGTTTTTAACGCCTTTCGCTATACCGAACTGAGTGATGTGAAGGTGGTTATCCTCGGACAGGATCCTTATCACGGGCCGGGACAAGCGCATGGTCTGGCGTTTTCCGTACGTCCGGGCATTGCCATTCCGCCTTCACTTCTGAATATGTATAAAGAGCTTGAAGGCACCCTGCCCGGGTTTACCCGGCCAAATCATGGTTATCTGGAAAGCTGGGCGCACCAGGGTGTGCTGTTATTGAACACCGTATTAACCGTCCGTGCAGGTCAGGCCCATTCCCACGCCAGTCTGGGCTGGGAAACCTTTACCGATAAAGTCATCAGCCTGATCAATGAACATCGTGAAGGGGTAGTATTTTTACTCTGGGGTTCTCACGCGCAGAAAAAAGGGGCGATTATCGACCGACAGCGTCACCATGTGCTGAAAGCACCACACCCGTCACCGCTGTCAGCGCATCGCGGTTTCTTTGGCAGTAATCACTTTGTACTGGCGAATGAATGGCTGGAAAAACGTGGCGAAACGCCGATTGACTGGATGCCTGTGCTACCGGCTGAAAGCGAGTAATTTGTTTTGTATGCCCGGAGAGCCGGGCATACAAAAAGCACAAATGCTTATGCTTTATTCTGACGCCACCATTCAGCCAGCAGTACGCCAGTTGCCACGGAAACGTTCAGACTTTCCACATTGCCAGTTCCGTCGATAGAGACGCTCAGGTCCGCACTGGACAGCGCAGCATCAGACAGACCATCGCGCTCCTGACCTAACACCAGCACCATTTTACGCGGCAGCGTTGCTTTAAACAGCGGCGTACCGGCATGGCTGGAAGTGGTTACGATGGAGTAACCCGCTTTACGGAACTGCTCAATGGCATCCAGTACGCTGTCACCGGTGATCGGTTGTACGTGCTCAGCACCACCTTCGGCAGTACGGATCGCCGCACCAGATTCCAGCAGTGCAGCATCCTGTAGCAGTACGCCTTTCACGCCAAAGTGTGCACAGCTACGCATCATCGCGCCCAGGTTATGCGGGTTGCCCACATCTTCCAGCGCCAGTACGCAGTCATCGGCATCCGCCTGGCTGACCCACTGCTGAACGGTGGTACCGTTACGTTTTTTGATCAGGAAGCACACGCCACCGTGGTGTTCAGTGCCGGACGCTTTGGTCAGTTCGGCATCGTCAACCACATGGTAGGCTTTACGGTTGGCCGCCATCCAGCGCAGCGCTTCTTTAAAGCGCGGGGTTACGCTCTGGATAAACCAGGCACGGACGATGCACTCAGGACGGCTCTGGAACAGGGCCTGGCAGGCGTTTTCGCCGTACACACGGGTCTCTTCCGCACGCTGACGACGCAGCACTTCCGGGTCGATAAAGCTCTTACCGCTGATACCGCCGTGATCGGCTTTTTCTGGCGTTTCATCGCCAGGGGCGCGAGAAACGGTACGCCACGGGGATGAGTTATCACGTGAGAAGTCATCACGTGGACGGTCATCGCGTTTGCGATCGTCACGCTTACGGTCATCACGTTTGCGGTCATCACCGCGGTTATTTCTGTCATCGCGGGCGGGGCGACGGCCACCGTCTGCACGAGAAGACGCCGGACGCCCGCCACCTTTTCCGGTACGCGGATTTTGGGTGCGTTTATCAGAGTCATCATCACTGCGGACATACATCACTTTGACCTTGCCGCTTTTGTTTTTCATTTCGTCGTTCATGCTTTTCTCCACCAGCGCTGCGCGAAGCGCGCAGATTACCCGATGTGTCAGCGCATAGCCATAATTTCGTACAAAAGCCTGCGACTATTGTTCTCATTGAATAAAACGCATTGTCGTTTCACACGGGCTCATTGATAATATGTAACATATTAGAAACATTATCGGCGTTCTGCCGCTGTCCCACGGCTCTATCAGAGGTTAGTTATGAATACCGTATGTGCCAACTGTCAGGCTCTTAATCGCATTCCGGACGATCGGATTGATGATGGTGCGAAATGCGGGCGTTGTGGCCATGAATTGTTTGATGGTGATGTCATTAACGCTACGGGTGCTACGCTGGACAAACTCCTCAAGGACGATCTTCCTGTGGTTATCGATTTCTGGGCTCCGTGGTGTGGCCCATGTCGTAGCTTTGCGCCCATCTTTGAAGATGTCGCCGAAGAGCGTAGCGGAAAGATGCGTTTCGTTAAAGTGAACACCGAGGCGGAACGCGAGCTCAGCGCGCGTTTTGGCATTCGCAGCATCCCGACCATTATGATTTTCAAGAATGGTGAAGTCATCGATATGCTTAACGGTGCAGTACCGAAGGCCCCTTTTGAAAGCTGGTTAAACGAATCGCTGTAACATTCGCGGGGCACATCTTGTGCCCCGTTCCTGCCTCTGCGAAAATGGGGTTTTCCCCCTGTATTTCGCTCATGACTGATAACGCTGTCCTTCAACTACGTGCCGAACGCCTTGCGCGCGCCACTCGCCCTTTCCTTGCCCGTGGCAACCGTATTCGCCGCTGCCAGCGCTGCCTGCTGCCGCTTAAAGTTTGTTTATGCGAGACGTTGGCCCCGAGCTCGGCGGAGAGCCGTTTTTGTCTGGTCATGTTCGATACCGAACCGATGAAACCCAGCAATACGGGTCGTCTTATCGCCGATATTCTGCCAGATACCGCCGCATTTCAGTGGTCACGCACGGAGCCGCCTCAGGCGCTGCTCGATTTGGTCGCCAGCCCGGACTATCAGCCGATGGTTGTTTTTCCGGCCTCCTATGCCGGAGAACAGCGTCAGGTGCTTTCCACTCCGCCATCAGGTAAACCCCCGCTGTTTATTATGCTGGACGGCACCTGGACCGAAGCACGCAAAATGTTCCGTAAAAGCCCGTATCTTGATGCGCTACCAGTGATCTCAGTGGATCTGTCTCGGGTCTCGACCTATCGCTTACGTGAAGCCCATGCTGACGGTCAATATTGCACGGCTGAAGTGGCGATTGCGCTTCTGGATCTGGCTGGGGACACCACCGCAGCCAGCGCACTGGGCAACCATTTCTCCTGTTTCCGTGAGCGCTATCTGGCGGGAAAAACCGTTCATAAGGGCAGCATCACAGCAACGGAGACGGAAAACGTTTAAAATCATCAGGCCGCTTGCATTCACAGGAGAGTTGCATGAGCCAGCGAGGGTTAGAAGCGCTATTACGTCCTAAATCCATTGCCGTTATTGGTGCATCAATGAAACCAGACCGCGCAGGTTATCTGATGATGCGCAACCTGCTGGCGGGTGGATTTAATGGCCCCGTCATGCCCGTTACGCCCACGTATAAAGCCGTTCAGGGTGTACTGGCATGGCCAGATGTACAAAGCCTGCCTTTTGTACCCGACCTTGCCATTCTGTGTACGCACGCGAAACGTAATCCGGAGCTGCTGGAATCGCTTGGCAAGAAAGGATGTAAAACCTGTATTATCCTTTCGTCTCCTCCTGAACAACAACCTGAGCTGTTGGCATGTGCCAGCCGCTACCAGATGCGCATTCTTGGCCCCAACAGTCTGGGTCTGCTCGCGCCCTGGCAGGGACTGAATGCCAGTTTCTCCCCGGTACCCATCAGCAAAGGTAAACTCGCCTTTATTTCCCAGTCGGCCGCCGTATCAAACACGATCCTCGACTGGGCACAACAGAGGGAGATGGGGTTTTCCTATTTCATCGCACTGGGTGACAGCCTGGATATCGATGTCGATGAACTGCTGGATTTTCTGGCACGTGATAGCAAGACCAGCGCCATTCTTCTCTATCTTGAGCACCTCAGTGATGCCCGCCGTTTTGTGTCTGCATCACGTAGCGCGTCCCGCAATAAGCCAATCCTGGTTATCAAAAGCGGACGTAGCCCCGCCGCTCAGCGCCTGCTGCATTCACATTCCGGTATGGATCCCGCCTGGGACGCCGCAATCCAGCGCGCGGGTTTGTTGCGGGTACAAGATACGCACGAACTTTTTTCTGCCGTTGAGACGTTAAGTCATATGCGACCATTACGCGGCGAAAAACTCATGATAGTCAGCAATGGTGCAGCCCCGGCAGCACTGGCCCTGGATGAGCTATGGCTGCGCAATGGCAAGCTGGCAACACTGGGGGAAGAGACGCTGCAGCGCCTGAGTGAGGCTTTACCGACAAGCGTTTCGCCCGGCAACCCACTCGATTTGCGAGATGATGCCAGCAGCGAACGCTATATCAAGGCCATATCCATTTTACTGGATAGCCAGGACTTTGATGCGCTGATGATTATCCATTCACCCAGCGCAGTAGCACCAGGCAGTGAAAGTGCGCGTGCGCTGATTGAGGCAGTACGGAACCATCCTCGCGGTAAATACGTCACTCTGTTGACCAACTGGTGCGGCGAATTTTCCTCTCAGGAGGCACGACGTCTGTTCAGTGAAGCCGGGCTACCAACATATCGCACGCCGGAAGGCACCATTACCGCATTTATGCATATGGTGGAGTACCGCCGGAACCAGAAGCAACTGCGTGAAACGCCTGCATTACCCGGTAACCTGATGGCGAATTCCGTCGATGTCCACAGGCTGTTACAGCAGGCTATCGAAGAAGGCGCTACGTCGCTTGATACTCACGAGGTGCAACCTATTCTTGGCAGCTATGGGATGCAAACGCTGCCAACGTGGATTGCCAGCGACAGTGCCGAAGCGGTTCATATTGCCGAGCAGATTGGCTACCCGGTCGCCCTGAAGCTCCGCTCGCCCGATATCCCGCATAAGTCGGATATTCAGGGGGTGATGTTGTACCTGCGCACGGCGGCGGAAGTGCAGCAGGCGGCAGAGGCCATTATCGATCGCGCTAAGATGGCCTGGCCACAGGCGAGGATCCACGGGCTACTGGTGCAGAGCATGGCCAACCGTGCGGGTGCTCAGGAGCTGCGGGTGGTGGTTGAGCACGATCCCGTCTTTGGTCCGCTCATCATGCTGGGAGAAGGCGGCGTTGACTGGCGTCCAGAGGAACAGGCGGTGGTCGCTTTACCGCCGCTCAATATGAACCTGGCGCGATACCTGGTTATTCAGGCGATAAAAAGCAAGAAAATCCGTGGCCGAAGTGCCCTGCGTCCACTCGATATTGCCGGGTTAAGCCAGTTTTTGGTACAGGTTTCTAACCTGATTGTCGATTGCGCAGAGATCCAACGGCTGGACATTCATCCGCTGCTCGCCTCCGGCAATGAGTTTACTGCGCTGGACGTCACGCTGGATATTGCACCTTTCGAAGGAGACAGAGAAAGTCGTCTCGCGATCCGTCCGTATCCTTTGCAACTTGAAGAGTGGGTAGAGATGAAAAACGGAGAGCGTGCGCTCTTTCGTCCCATCCTGCCGGAAGACGAACCGCAATTGCGGGTGTTTATCTCTCAGGTCACCAAAGAGGATCTTTACTATCGCTACTTTAGCGAAATCAATGAATTTACCCATGACGATTTAGCCAATATGACCCAGATCGACTACGATCGAGAAATGGCGTTTGTGGCCGTTCGTCGTACCGATCAGGGAGATGAGATCCTCGGCGTGACGCGCGCTATTTCCGACCCGGATAATGTCGATGCGGAATTTGCCGTGCTGGTACGTTCTGATTTAAAAGGTCTGGGTCTGGGACGGCGGCTGCTGGAAAAACTCATCAGTTATACGCGCGATCACGGATTGTTACGCCTGAATGGCATTACTATGCCTAACAATCGCGGTATGGTGACCCTGGCGCGAAAACTTGGATTTGACGTTGATATTCAACTGGACGAAGGGATTGTTGCCCTGTCGCTCAGGCTGACATCAGCGGATAAACAAGAGTAAGCTACTGGAAATGTTAACCACTTTGGACGGTACTGGTGGTATCATTGTCTGCTTATGTTGTTTGCATGGTACAGACAACCCTTCAATGAACAGAGAAGAAACGCACTGTGATGTTGTCAAAATTTAAGCGTAATAAACATCAACAACACCTTGCTCAACTACCGAAGATTTCTCAGTCAGTTGATGATGTAGAGTTCTTTTACGCTCCCGCTCATTTTCGGGAGATGCTTCTGGAAAAGATAGCCAGTGCGACGCGACGTATCTGCGTTGTCGCGCTGTATCTTGAACAAGATGAAGGCGGGCGCGGGATCCTGAATGCGCTCTATGAGGCCAAACGTCAGCGTCCGGAACTGGATGTACGCGTGCTGGTTGACTGGCACCGCGCGCAGCGTGGCCGTATTGGCGCTGTCGCTTCAAATACAAATGCTGACTGGTATTGCCGTACGGCTCAGGAGAACCCTGGCGTCGATGTTCCGGTCTATGGCGTCCCCGTGAATACCCGTGAGGCGCTCGGCGTACTGCATTTCAAAGGATTTATCATCGATGATAGCGTCCTCTATAGCGGCGCGAGCCTGAATGATGTTTACCTCCATCAGCTCGATAAATACCGTTATGACCGTTATCATCTGATCCGCAATCCGCAAATGGCCGATATCATGTTTAACTGGGTTGATAAAAACCTGGTTCATGGTCGCGGCGTAAATCGTCTTGATGATCCCCATCGTCCCAAGAGCCCGGAAATCAAAAACGATGTTCGCTCGTTCCGACAGGAGCTTCGTGACGCGGTTTATTACTTCCAGGGTGATGCAAATAACGAAGAGTTATCCGTTACGCCACTGGTGGGGTTAGGTAAATCGAGCCTGCTGAACAAAACGATCTTCCATTTAATGCCGTGCGCTGAGCAAAAACTCACCATCTGCACGCCATACTTTAACCTTCCAGCCGTTCTGGTACGCAACATCATTCAGCTGCTGCGTGATGGTAAGAAGGTAGAGATCATCGTCGGTGATAAAACGGCAAATGACTTCTTTATCCCGGAAGATCAACCGTTCAAAATCATCGGTGCACTGCCCTATCTCTATGAGATTAACCTTCGTCGTTTCCTGAGTCGTTTACAGTATTATGTGAACACCGACCAGCTGGTTGTTCGTTTGTGGAAAGATGATGACAACACCTATCATCTCAAAGGAATGTGGGTCGATGATGAATGGATGTTATTGACCGGGAATAACCTGAACCCTCGCGCCTGGCGTCTGGATCTGGAAAATGCCATTCTTATCCACGATCCAAAACATGAATTAGCCGCTAAGCGTGAACGTGAGCTGGAACTTATTCGCACTCATACGACTACAGTTCGTCATTACCGCGATCTACAGAGCATCGCCGATTATCCGGTGAAAGTCCGTAAACTGATTCGTCGTTTACGGCGGATCCGTATCGACCGCCTTATCAGCCGTATTCTGTAATGCTCAGGCCCTGTCATCGACAGGGCTTTTTTATGGAGCCTGTTAATGCGAACCACTCTCCTGCTAGCCACCTTTTATCTGACCGGATGCAGCCATATGGCTAACGATAGCTGGTCTGGTCAGGATAAAGCGCAACACTTTATCGCTTCTGCTATGTTGTCCGCTGCAGGTAATGAGTACGCGCAACACCAGGGTTATAGCCGGGATCGTAGCGCAGCCATCGGCCTGATGTTCTCAATCAGCCTGGGGGCATCTAAAGAAATTTGGGATAGCCGCCCTGCAGGGAGCGGCTGGAGCTGGAAAGATTTTGCCTGGGATGTCGCTGGCGCAACCACCGGCTATACCGTGTGGCAGATGGCACATTACTAAAGGCGGATACCTTTACCCTTGCGATGAAGCATCAGGGATACAATGAAAGCCAACGCCCCCATCGCCGTAACGTACCAGAAGAATGTCGTTTCGCTTCCCCATGATTTAAGCGACAGAGCAACATACTCAGCCGACCCGCCAAACAGTGCGTTCGCCACTGCATAAGAAAGCCCTACACCCAGAGCACGAACCTGTGCCGGGAACATCTCCGCTTTCAGTATCCCGCTGATTGAGGTGTAGAAACTGACAATCATCATTGCCAGCATGACCAGGGCAAATGCTGCATACGGTGAGGAGACATGCTGAAGCGCAGACAAAATAGGTACGGTACATAAGGTGGACAGTCCACCAAAAATTAGCATCGACGTGCGACGGCCTATTTTATCGGAAAGTGCGCCGATAATTGGCTGTATGAGCATAAAGACAAACAGCGCAGCAGTCATCACTACGCTTGCGACGTTAGCGTGCATTCCCGTGGTGTTCACCAGATACTTTTGCATATAGGTGGTGAAAGTGTAAAAACTGAGCGAGCCTCCAGCAGTGAAACCGAGAACCAGCAGGAACGCTTTGCGGTTACGCCATAGCCCTTTGAGCGATCCAGCCTCCTTCAGCGTCCTGACCTCTTTTTGCGAGGTTTCATCTAACTGGCGACGCAGCCAAAGCGCAACAACCGCCAGCACCGCCCCCATTGCGAAAGGAATTCGCCATCCCCATTCATGAAGCTGGCTGTCGGTCAGGATTTGCTGGAGGATCACCACAACAAGGATGGCCAGAAGTTGTCCACCGATGAGCGTGACGTACTGGAAAGAGGCGTAAAAACCTTTACGACCTTCGATTGCAATTTCACTCATGTAAGTAGCACTGGTCCCATATTCTCCCCCAACGGACAGTCCCTGGAATAAACGAGCCAGTAACAGCAATGCTGGAGCCCACGTACCAATGGCATCATAACCGGGCAAACAGGCTATCACCAGCGATCCCAGACACATCATACAGACCGAGATCAGCATCGATGTTTTACGTCCACGACGATCGGCAATACGACCGAATAACCAGCCGCCAATTGGGCGCATTAAGAACCCTGCGGCAAAAACTCCAGCGGTCTGAAGTAGCTGAGTCGTTGTGTTCCCGGACGGGAAGAAAATGTGGGCGAAGTAGAGTGAACAAAATGAGTAGACGTAGAAGTCGAACCATTCAACCAGGTTCCCGGATGAAGCGCTGATAATAGCCCATACCCTTCGTCGGGTATCACTGTTAACCAGCGTCCCGCGCGATGTAATGCTTTCTGACATTGTGATTATACTCCTGCCATAAACAGTGGCGTACTGAGACCCGTATTGACTCGATTGTTTCGTAAATGAAATGTTATTATTTTGTTATAAACAACAACGAGACGATGATCACATATTTTATTAGCAGGATAATGGATTAGGAGAAAGGTGAGAAAGCTTCAGGGAGGGGGATCGCGAAAATCCAGAGCAAAAAACCCCGCACCTTCCGGTACGGGGTTCTTC